>JAMCZK010000031.1 GCA_023485685.1 Chloroflexota bacterium
CGTCAATAAAGAGGATAGCGTCCGAGGCCTTGAGCTCGTCGATGACTTTCTTCAGGCGCTCTTCGAATTGGCCGCGGTACATAGTGCCGGCTACCAGTGAACCAACATCCAATTGCAACACACGCTTCCCGAGCAGTGGAGCCGGCGCATCGCCGTTGACGATACGTTGAGCGAGGCCTTCCACAATGGCGGTCTTGCCCACTCCCGGTTCACCGATGAGGGCCGGGTTGTTCTTGGTGCGGCGCGCCAAAATCTGGATGACTCGTTCAATCTCCATTTCCCGGCCAATGACCGGGTCCAGTTTTTCTTCCTCCGCCAGAGAGGTGAGATCCACGGCCAACTGGTCGATCATGGGAGTCTTGGCCGAGCGGGATTCGCGGCGGGTGCTGCGGCGCTCAGGCGTGGTGGCGCTACGACGCGGGGCGCTGCTCTCTTGCAGTACGCGGCGGGTCTGGCGGCGAATCTGTTCTGGGGAGACGCCCAGCTTGCGCAACACGTTCAAGGCGATGCCTTCGCCGTAGCGGACGAGGCCGAGCAAGAGATGTTCGGTGCTTACGTAATGATTGCCAAGGCGGCGTGCCTCTTCAAAGGCAAACTCGAGAACCTGTTGGGTTCCCGGGGACAGATCGATTTTGCCGCCTTCATGTTGGCCGGCGCCGGTGAGGCGCTCCACGATTTCTTCAACTCGGGCAGCCTCCAGGCCCAACTCGCGCAAGACGCGAGCAGCCACGCCGCCCTCCTCACGGATCAAACCGAGCAACAAGTGCTCGGTGCCGATGTAATTGTGGCGCAAGCGCTCTGCTTCATGATGGGCGAGGCTGAGCACGCGGCGTGCTCGTTGGGTTAAGCGTTCCATTCCAGCCAAGGCGACGTCTCCTACTGAAACTCGCATCCCGGCAGGCCGGTTTGCTCTTTCAGTTTGGTGAGATTCTACCAAAAAGGAAATTGTCTATGAGGAGAGAAATATTAATGCGGAAGTAGCCACTGATGAGGGTGGACAACCACTGGCAACAAAAAGAGCGCACTGGATTGTGCGCTCCGGAAAATCAGTATATTTGTATATCAGGCTTTGTCCGCTTTTTGTTCCATGGGATTGGGTGCAGGCTCCTCTGCCCGCACCACTTCCAAAGACTCGGCCGAGTGGTTCTCTGTTTTTACTTCCTCGGTAGATCCCGGAGCGGCTTGCGGAACGTCTTCTGCGGAGGCCGTCGCTTCGGCGGTTGGAACCGGTGCGGCCTCGCCGGCTTCCGCCAGGGCGGCTTCGTAATCCAAATCGCTGTATTGCGCCGAATCGACTTTGCGCAGCGACAGGCCGATGCGGCGGCGGTCTGGCTCGATCTTGATGACGCGTAGCGCCAGCTTGTCGCCTTCCTTCACCACTTCCTTGGGATGTTCGATGCGGTCTTCGCTCAATTCGGAGATGTGGATCAGGCCTTCGACGTGATCATCGATGCGGGCAAAGGCGCCGAACTTCACCAGGCGGGTGATGGTGCCTTCAACCAATTGGCCCACATGGTAGTCCTCGACGTTGTCTTCCCAGGGATCTTTTTGTAACTGGCGCATGGAGAGCCCGATGCGTTTGCGCTCCGTGTCGATGCTAATCACTTTCACTTCGACCTCATCGCCAACGGACAGCATCTTGTTGGGATGATCGATCCGTTCCCAGGAAAGCTCGGAGAGGTGCACGAGGCCATCGGCGCCATTGATGTTCACGAAGGCGCCGAAATCCGCCAGGCTGGTTACGCGGCCCTTACGCACTTCGCCGATATGAATCTCGGTGAGCAGACGCTCTTTGAGCGCCTCGCGGGATTCTTGGGCGGCGGCGCGCTCGGAGAGGATGAGACGGCGGCGTTCACGGTCTACCTCAATGACGCGGGCTACCAGGGTCTCCCCGGACATTTCACTCCAGCGCTGCTCGGGCGTATCGCCTTTGTAGCGCATGCGGCGGGTTTGGCTGACTTGCGAAGCGGGAACGAAGCCGCGCAGACGGCCTACAGTGACAATCAGGCCGCCTTTGTTGAAGCCCTCTACTTTGCCCTGATAAGCTTCCTTCGACTTGAGCAACGCTTCAGCCTGGCTCCAATCGTCATCTTCCATCGAGCGGGTATACGAGAGCTGCATGATGCCTTTGTTCCCCTCGGGGCTGACAATGTAAACCTGGATCTCCTGGCCGACCTTGAGATTGGCGCGTTCCTCGGGACTCATGGCCTCCAGTTCGCGCGCGGGAATCACTCCTTCGGATTTTGCCCCGATGCTGACCATCACTTCGTCTTCCGAGATGCTGGCAATCATGCCCGTGCGCAGGTCTCCGGGCTTGGGCATATCCAGGTTTAGGTCTCCCTGATTAAGCAACTGCTCCATAGTCAGGCCGGGCGCTGGCTTGGCAGCCTCAATAGGTTTCGCAGCAGCCTGCTCCCCCGCCTGGGGGACTTCGTTTTGCTCCATTTAGTTGGGTACTCCCATTATTAAGATGGCGGTTATTATAACCGTTAAAAAACGAGAGTCTCTTGCGTGTAAATGGAGCGCTAATCTGGAGTACGCGTCACCCTTATTATGCGTGTGATAACATACCGGCTTGTCTTACAAGAATGATGAACCTCCGTAGCATTTACCCTTTCACTGCCATCGTTGGCCAGGAACGAATGAAACGCGCCCTGATCCTCAATGCCGTCGACCAGCGTATTGGGGGCGTGCTTATTCGCGGCGAGCGTGGTACGGCTAAATCCACCGCGGCGCGCGCCATGGCCGCCCTGCTACCCGAGATTGAGGTATTCGCCGAATCACCCTTCAACGACGATCCGCGCGCGCCGGAATCCTGGTCCGACTGGGCGAAAGAGCGCAAGGCCAGGGGCGAAGAATTAAATGTGGTGAAGCGTAAGACTGGATTTATTGACCTGCCTGTGAGCGCCACCGAAGATCGGGTGGTGGGCACCCTGGATATCGAACGCGCAATCAAACAGGGGGAGAAGCATTTCGAACCCGGCGTGCTGGCGGCCGCTAACCGCGGATTGCTGTATATCGACGAAGTGAACCTGCTGGATGACCATGTGGTCGACCTGCTCCTAGATTCGGCTGCTATGGGTGTAAATATTGTCGAGCGGGAGGGTATTTCCTTCACTCATCCGGCGCGCTTCATCTTAGTTGGCACGATGAATCCCGAAGAAGGCGACCTGCGCCCGCAATTACTCGACCGATTTGCATTGGCGGTAGACATTTACGGTATCCGCGATGCCCGCCAGCGGGTGCAGATCATGGAGCGCAACTTGAGATTCGAGGGGGATCCGGAAGCCTTTTATCGGGAATGGGAACCCAAGGAGCAGGAGTTGGCAAACAAGATCATAGCGGCCCGCGAGGTGGTGGATGATGTCGAATATACCTCGCGCGATTTGATTTCGATTGCTGCCCTGACTTCGTCACTGCAAGTGGACGGCCACCGCGGCGACCTGGTGATCCTCAAAACCGCCCGGGCTCAGGCCGCCTTCGACGCTCGCAAGGCCATCAGCGATCTCGACATTGCCATCGCCGCTGAATTGGCATTGCCTCACCGCATCAAGCGCGGCCCCTTCCACCAGACTGAGATCACGGTAACGGAGTTGCAGGAACGCATCGCCGAGATGCAACAACAAGCGGCAGCCCAGGGTGAATCCGAAGTGGAAGCCGAAGAAGAGTCAGAAGAGAAAGAACCTGTAAAAAAAAAGGCTTAGACCAGCAACAAGCCAGCGAAGCTGAACCGAAGAACCGCACTCCCGAGCCGGGTCCACAGGAAGTTTTCGACAGCGGCAACGCCCATTGGTGGGAGGGCGGACAGAAGGTTCGACCCAGCGAAACATTCACCCCGCGCAAGATCGACAATCCCCTGGACAAGATCACCCGCCGCCAAAGCGGAAGACGTTCGCGCACTCACACGGAGCGCAAGCGCGGCCGTTACATCCAGGCGCGGCCGGCTGGCGAGGACAAGAGCGATATCGCCTTCGACGCCACCTTCCGCGCCGCGGCCCCCTACCAGAAGAAGCGTAGTAAGCAGCGCGAGAAAGTAGCTTTTGCCATCCAGCCGCAAGATTTACAGCGCAAAGTTCGTGTAAAGCGGACGGCCAACCTGGTGTTGTTCGTGGTCGACGCGTCCTGGTCTATGGCGGTGGCGGAGCGCATGTCGGCAACTAAGGGCGCTATTTTGTCTTTGCTCACCGATGCGTACCAGCGCCGCGACCGCGTAGGGTTGATCGTTTTTCAGAAGGACCGTGCGAATTTAATTCTGCCGCCGACCAACTCAGTTCAATTGGCGCAGCGCGCTTTGGTGGATATCCCGGTGGGCGGCAAGACGCCGCTCTCGGCGGGATTATTCCTCGCGCATGATGTCGTTGTGCGTGAAAAGCGACTGCATCCCGATGTGATGCCGCTATTGATCTTCCTCACGGACGGAGCTGGGAACGTGGCCATGGGTGAAGCCTCACCGCAGAAGGAGGCACATGACTTGGCGGACCAGATCGCAGAAGACGAGATTCGCTGCGTGGTGATCAACATGGAGCACGCCGCTTTCGACCAGGGACTGGCCAACTCGCTGGCCGAACATTTGAAATCGCCTTGTTATACGCTCAGCCAATTGCGTGCTCAGAATTTGTATGAGGCGGTGCGAACCGAGATGGCGAAGGCGCAGTAATAGGTTGAAGGTTTAAGGTTGACAGGTTTGATGGCCGCCCTGCATTATTCAAACAGTCATTAATCCCATGAATTCTGTTTTGGTCACCGGCGCGTCTACCGGCATCGGCGAAGCCTGTGCGCTGTATTTGGCAGAGCGGGAATGGCGCGTATTTGCCGGAGTACGCAAGGTCGCGGACGCCACTCGGCTTGCCGTTACATCCGAAAATATCAAACCGATTCGCCTCGATGTAACCAAACCCAAAGAAATTGCAAAGGCTGTTGCCGCTATTCGCGAGCTTGTCGGCGAAGATGGGTTACAGGGGTTGGTCAACAACGCAGGTATTGCTATCGCCGGACCGCTGGAATTTCTTCCAATCCGTGATTTGCGCCGTCAATTTGACGTGAATCTCTTCGGGCTTGTGAAATTGACCCAGGCTAGTCTGTCGCTGTTGCGCCGTGGCTGCGGACGAGTGGTGAATATCAGCTCCATCGGTGGAAGGGCAACCAGCCCGTTTCTTGTTCCGTATTCGGCATCCAAGTTTGCCCTTGAAGCCTTTACCGATGGCTTGCGCCGCGAATTGATGCCCTAGAAAATGCACGTGGCCAGCGTGGAGCCAGGCAGCATTGCCACTCCCATTTGGGAAAAATCATTGAAGAGAGCTGATGCAACGCGAGGTAAGTTGCCGCGCCAGGTCGAAGAACTGTATGGTATCGCTATGGAGCGGGCGCGCAAACGGGCGTGGGAGGCCGGGGCACGCGGAATTCCAGCCACGATGGTGGCGCGAGCAGTGCATCATGCCCTCAGCGCCCGGCGACCGCGCACGCGGTACGTTGTCGGACGCGGCACGCGGCTGGCTATCTGGCTGACCCGTTTCCTGCCGGATGAGTGGGTGGATTGGGCTGTGGGGCGCGCACTCTATCGTTGAGGCGCGCGCCATCTTCGTGTAAACGTAATTCGCGATAGGGCACCGGGACCTCGATGCCGGCGCGGTCGAAGGCTGATTTCAGGCCGGAGATGCCTGCATCCAGGGCGCGTGGGTGGCTGGTCTTCGACTCGTCGTACCAATAGGAAATTTGCGATCGAATCGCATGTTCTGCAAAGGATTCAAAGACTATATCCACCGCGGGGTCGCTCAGAACGCCAGGTATGTTCTTGATCGTTTCTAACGCCACCTGGCGCACTTCGTCTAGATCGCTGTCGTAATCTACGCCGAGCGTGATCTCGATGCGCCGCCGGCGCAGGCGCGAAAAATTCACGATGGGCTTGGTGAAGATATCGCCATTGGGGATGCGCACGCGCAGCCCTTCTCCGGTGAGAAGTACCGTGTCGCGCAAAGTGATGTCGAGCACCTTGCCGTTGAAGCCAGAAACTTCGATGGTGTCCCCCAGCGAAAAGGGTTTCTGCAACAACATCAGAATGCCGGAGACAAAATTTTTGCTGATGTCCTGCAGCGCAAAGCCCAAGGTGAAGCCCAGGATGCCTAGACCGGTGAGGAAGGCGGTGACGTCCACACCAATCTGTTGGGTGGCGAAAAGCAAAGCGAATATGATGATGCCCCATTGCACGATGCGGCCCAACAGCAACGAAAGCTCCGGATCGGCGCGGCGGAAACGTAAGCCGCGTTGCACCAGTGCTTTCGCCAGTCGCGCAAAATAGAGGCCAGCGATAAAGGCGAGCAGTGCCAGCAGGATTACGGGCGCCTGCCTCGCGGTTTGCGCCATCAACCCATTGAAAAAATCTGTGAGTATCGTTAAGAAATCATCCATATATATGCTCCCTTCGCGTCGGCGTCAAGTTTCTTGCTGGCTTATAATTTCTTCATGCCCATTTTGCGCGCCGGCGCTTTTGAGGTTTTCAGCAACAGCCCCGAGCAAACCCGACGCCTGGGGATTCAACTGGGAGGCTTGCTGCAGAAGGGCGACCTGGTCTGCCTGGAAGGCGAACTGGGGTCCGGCAAGACCACGCTGGTGCAGGGCATTACGGCCGGTTGGGGGTCCGCTACCCATGCCACCAGTCCCACCTTCGTTTTGGTAAACGTATATCGACGCCCCGATGGTGCGCAGCTATCCCACCTGGACGCCTATCGCCTCCAAAATTCACGGGAAGCCGAGGCGCTGGATATCGATCTTTACCTTGAGCAAGGCCCTTTGGTAGTGGAGTGGGCGCAGAAAATCGAAGCAGCGTTGCCCCCAGAGCGGATGTGGCTGAAATTATTCTGGGTCGAAGATGAGCGGCGGCGTATCGAAGTCTCGCCGCAAGGAAAGCAATACGAGGCAATGGTGTCAGCGTTTCAGGAAGCCGTGTACGGCTTGGTATGACCTTACTGGCGATCGATTCCTCGACTCATGTTGGCGGCCTGGCGCTTTACGACGGCCACCGGGTGCTTTATGAATGCGCCTGGACACGCCCGGACATGCGCGGCGCGGATTTGGCGCCGGGGATCCAGGCAGCGTTTAAGCGAACGGGTCTGAAATTAAATGATGTGAATGCAATTGCTATCGCTATCGGACCCGGCTCCTATACAGGATTGCGTACCAGCCTGGCGCTCGCCAAAGGCATGGTCCTGGCACGCGGCCTCGATTTGATTGCCGTGCCCACGCTGGATATCCTCGCCGCGGGCCAGCCGCTGCAGGAGAAGCCACTAGCAGCGGTGCTACAAGCTGGGCGCGGCCGCCTGGCGGTTGGATGGTATCGCGAAAAGAAAAACCGCTGGCAGGCCGAAGGCAAAGCCGCCTTGATGACGACAGCCGAGTTGGAAGAAGCCATCAACAAGCCGACCCTGATCTGCGGTGAACTCAATGAAGAAGACCGGCGCACCCTGGGGCGTAAATACAAGAACGCCGAGCTTGCCTCGCCGGCGCAATGTGTGCGCAGGCCGGCCGTCTTAGCGGAATTAGCCTGGGCGCGTTGGGATGCCGGAGACACCGATGATATTAAGGGATTGTCGCCAATTTATTTGCAGGCCGGCCAGGCGGTGCCCGCGTGAGGCCGGGGCATGAGGCGATTAAATTTAGGTTGCGCAGCATGCGACGCGATGACATTGACCAGGTCTACGCACTCGAAGAACGTATTTTCCCAACGCCTTGGACGCGAAAAAGCTACGAATTCGAATTGGAACACAATCCATCCTCGGAGCAGTGGATCATCGAGGTTTGGGCCGAGCAGAACGAGTGGCTGATCGTCGCCTACAGCGTGTGCTGGCAGCTGGGGGATGAATTGCACGTGGCGAATATCGCGGTGGCGCCCAAGTTCCGGCGTCGAGGCTTGGGGCGCCGCTTGCTGCATCACGTGCTGGCGCGGGCCGCGGAAAAAGGAATGAAGAGCGCAACTTTGGAAGTGCGTTCGGGCAATCTGGCGGCGCAGGCCCTGTATGCCCATTTCGGCTTCGAAGTCGTGGGGCGACGAAAACGCTATTACAGCAACAACCGCGAAGACGCTTTGTTGATGCAGTTGACTCACTTGGACCAGCAGACCTTGAGCTTCGAGCAATTCAGACGTGCGGAGCAGGCGTGAATTCAGTCGAGGTTTTGAAGGAAGTCGCGGCACAGGCCGCAATCTGTACCAAATGCGAGTTGCAATACTCGCGCAAACTGGCGGTCCCCGGAGAAGGGCCCGCGGACGCCGAGATCTTCTTCATAGGCGAGGGACCCGGTTTCCACGAAAATGAACAGGGTCGACCTTTTGTAGGTGCGGCCGGCCAATTCTTGGAAGAATTGCTGGCGAGCATTCATTTGAGGCGCGAACAGGTCTTTATAACCAACGTGGTAAAATGTCGCCCGCCCGGAAACCGAGATCCGCAAACTGAAGAGCTGGCAGCCTGCAGCGATTATTTGGAACGGCAGATCCTTGCCATCAATCCCAGGGTCATCGTCACTCTGGGGCGCTATTCTTTGGCGCGCTTTTTGCCGAATGCAAAAATCAGCGAAATCCATGGACAGGCCGTGCGTGTGCACGGAAGATTGATGGTGCCCATGTACCATCCCGCGGCGGCACTGCACCAGCCTTCACTGCGCAGCGTAGTGGAAGCGGACTTCGCCCGGCTGCCCGAATGGATGGCGAAAGCGGGCACCGTGCCTGAAATTCCGAGTGAACCCGTGGCTCAGGAAGCTCAAAGCCCAGAACAGTTAAGCCTATTTTAGAGGTGAAATGACCGATATTCGATCCTCATTGGTGGGTAAACTGCGCGACCGCAGTGCAAAAATGGCAGTGCTTGGCCTCGGCTACGTGGGCCTCCCTTTTGCCACTGTGTTCGCCGAGGCCGGCTTCGAAGTTGTCGGGGTAGACCCGGATCCTAGAAAAGTGCACGCGATCAATGCAGGGAAATCCTATATCGGCGATGTGGAGAACGAACAAGTCGCCCGACTGGTAAAAGCCAGGAAATTGCGCGCCACAACGGATTTTTCGGAGTTGGCCAATGTGGATGCGGTGAGCATTTGTGTGCCTACGCCATTGCGCAAGACGGGCGACCCGGATCTCTCCTTTATTGTTTCGGCTGCAGAGAAGTTGGCGGACCACATGCACCCGGGCATGGTTATCGTACTGGAATCTACAACTTATCCCGGAACGACGCGCGAACTGATGCTGGACATGCTGGCAGGAAAAAGCGGCATGAAAGTGGGCGAGGATTTCTTTTTGGCGTTTTCGCCGGAGCGAGTGGACCCTGGCCGTACGGATTGGACCACCTCCAACATGCCCAAGGTAGTCGGTGGAGTCACCAAGGTTTGCGGAGAAGTTGCTTCGCTGTGGTATTCGCAGGCGTTAAAGACAGTAGTGCCGGTGAGTTCAGCGGAAGTGGCCGAGATGGCCAAGCTGCTGGAGAATACCTTCCGCATGGTGAACATCGGCCTGGTGAATGAGATGGCGCTGATGTGCAATCGCCTGGGTGTCGATGTATGGGAGGTGATCGATGCCGCGGCCACCAAACCTTTCGGATTCATGAAATTTACACCGGGCCCCGGCCTGGGTGGGCACTGCATCCCAATCGACCCCCTGTACCTATCCTGGAAGTTAAAAGAACTCAACTATACGGCGCGCTTTATTGAACTGGCTTCGGAAATCAATACCAGCATGCCCCGCTATGTCGTTGGCCGGGTGCAGGACGCCCTCAACGAGCACAGTAAATCGCTCAATGGCAGCAAGGTATTGGTGCTGGGGACCGCCTACAAGCCGGACATCGATGACCTGCGCGAATCGCCTGCGTTAGACGTGATCGCCTTGCTGCGCGAGAAAAAAGCGGAGGTCGTGTATCACGACCCCTACATCCCACATATGGACCATGAGGATTGGGCGCTGGATAGTGTGCCCGACTATATGAAGGCAGCCAGGGAAGCCGATGTGGTAGTGATTGTGACCAACCATAAGGTTTACGACTACCCGGGGCTGCTGAAGCAAAGCAAACTTATCGTCGATACACGTAACGCCTACGGGCAGCTTGCCAAGGGCGATCCCAAAGTGGTTGGACTTTAGTGCCCCGCTATCTGGTTACAGGCGTAGCGGGCTTCATCGGCGCCCGGGTGGCAGGACTGCTGCTTGACGCGGGACACGCCGTGGTAGGTCTAGACAATATGAACACGTCCTACGACGTGCGCATGAAGGAATATCGCCTCAAAGGCTTGCAGGGGCGAGGCGGGTTTGAATTTCATCGCCTGGATATTTCTGATCGCGAGGTTATCAACCAACTGGATGGTAAGCTCAATGCAGTGATCAACCTGGCAGCGCGCGCGGGGGTGCGTGATAGCGTAGAGGACCCCTGGGCTTATCTCGAGTCGAATATTACAGGCACATTGAATTTGCTGGAGCTGTGTCGTCGTCAGGGAATCTCGAAATTCGTGCTGGCGTCCACGTCTAGCATCTATGGTGCCGATGCGCCGCTGCCCACCGCGGAAACCGCCGACAGCAGCCTCCCGCTGCAGCCGTACGCTGCCAGTAAGAAGGGCGCTGAGGCCATGTGTCATGCCTACCATTTCCTCTACGGTATTGACGTGACCATTGTGCGTTACTTCACTGTATATGGGCCCGCGGGACGGCCCAATATGTCCATGTTCCGGTTCGTACAAAGCATCAGTGAGGGCAGCCTCATTCAATTACTGGGCGATGGCAATCAGACTCGCGGTTTCACTTATATTGATGATATTGCCCGCGGCACGATCTTGGCGTTGAAGCCGGTGGGCTTCGAGATCATAAACCTTGGTGGTCATGAATCGATCTCAATAAATGATTTGATCGCCATGCTTGAGAAATCCATCGGACGCAAAGCAATTGTTGAGCAGCAGCCTGCCGAAAAGGCAGATATGATGGCCAGTTGGGCGGATGTGAGCAAAGCCGGCAAACTGTTGGGCTGGGAACCGCAAGTGGGATTGAAAGAAGGCGTCGCCAGGATGGTGGATTGGTATATGTCGGAACGATCCTGGGCATCCAAGATTAAGCCCGATTGAATTCTCCTCACTAGAATGCCCTTGAATGTTTAGACTCCCGCTCGAACGTCTGGAACAACTTTACCTACGCGTCTTCGATACTGAATTACTACGTCGCATCCTGCGCAATTCAAGCTACCTGGTTAGCGCCACGGTGCTCTCCGCGGGGATGGGCATGGTGCAAGGCGCCATTCAGGTGCGGGTGGTCGGTGTAGCCAGTGTCGGCTTATTGGCCGCCTTAGTCACTTTCACCAACGTGCTCAACCGTTTCACCTCTTTCCGCATTGACGAACTAGTCGTTCGCTACGTACGTCTATATGAAGAGCGCAAACAGCATGAACGGGCTGCTGCCGTATACAAGATTGCGGCATTGCTGGAATTGGGCGGCAATGCGCTGGCTTTTCTATTGATCCTTTTGCTGGCACCACTTGGTGTGGAACTTTTTTCAGATCAAGGCGGGGTTGAGTACCTTTTTATTCTTTATGGTTCTTTGGTGCTGATCAACGTATTCTTCGATAGTTCCGATGGGATTCTGCAAGTCTTCAATCGCTTTGGCGCCAAGTCCGTTATCGATATCACGCAGAGTGTGATCCGGCTTGGCTTGACGGTCTTGGTCTGGCTGACTGGCGGCGGGATGACTGAAATTATTTTGGCGGAATTGGCTGGGCGTTTGGTACGCTCGGCTGCGGTTTTGGCCGTAGCGCTTTCTACTGCGCGGAAACAATGGGGTGCTGGCTGGTGGCGCACACCCTTTAGCGTCCTCAAGGAGGATCGACGTAGCTTGCTCACCTTCGCCTTCAGTACCAATCTCAGTGCCACCGTAAGCCTGGTGGCCAAGGACAGCGAAGATCTGTGGGCTAATGCATTCCTCGGCAACCTGGTGGGTGGCTACTACGCCGTCGCGCGGGCGCTGATCGGATTCTTGCAGATCCCGGTCAGCCCATTGCCTTCGACCACGTATCCGGAGCTTTCACGCGCGGTAGCGAAAGACGATTGGAAGTCGGTGCGACATGTATTGCGTCGCGGTTCTATGCTAGCCGCGCTGTATTCCCTGCCAGTGGCGGCTTTCTTGATCTTGTTCGGCCCGCAAGTGATCACCCTGTACACAAAACAAGACCTGCCGGAGGTGTACGCGCCGTTATTGGTATTGTTGATGGGTTATTCGGTCGTTAATATCTTTTATTGGAGTCGTGCGGCTTTATTGGCGTTCAACCGCCCGGTGTTTCCAACTATCGTCAACACCATTGGCATGGTATTAAAAGTCGTTGGGATATTTATTTTCGCGCCCTTGGGGGCTGTGGCTTTTGCAGCACTGCTTGCGGGTTACTATGTGTTCACTGTGGGCATAGCAGTGATCCGCATCCTCCAAGATGTGCGCGCTCACTTGGCTTCCTCGGCTTAGCTAATGAAGATCGTCGTCATCGCCCAGGGGTCGATACCGGCCCAAACCGCGAACAGCATCCAAAACATGAAGATGGCTGGAGCAATGGCCGAATTGGGCAATGAGGTCCAAATGATAGCGCCGGGGGTGAAATCGGGAAGGGCCTGGACGCAATTAGCCAATCATTATGGGTTGAGCCATCAATTCGATATCCGCTGGATTCCTTTTATTCCATTTTTGCGACGCTATGATTTCGCTCTGCGCGCCGTTCGCGCTGCACAAGATTGGGGAGCTGAACTCATTTACACGAGGCTTCCTCAGGCCGCTACGCTAGCCGCGGCGCGTCGTCTCCCAACTGTTTTTGAACTGCACGACCTGCCAAGCGGCACCATGGGCCCCTGGTTGCTACGTCGCTTTCTGAACGCTCCAGGTGCACGCCGACTCGTGGTTAACACGAACCATTTAGCGGACGAAGTGCGAAAACGATATCGATTGCATGAGAAAAACGAATTCCTTTTACTCGCTCACAACGGCGTTGATTTGGAACGCTATTCAAAACTGCCAGCTCCTAAATCTGCGCGCACAAGCCTGGGTTTGCCTGAAGGATTTACAGTCGGGTATACCGGCCACCTGTATGCGGGGCGTGGCATTGAGCTAATCCTGGAACTTGCGGGAAGACTGCCCGGGATGCAGTTCTTGTTGGTGGGTGGCCGCCCGGAGGATGTAGCTCAGCAAAAACAGCAAGCTCGCGATTTAAGTAATGTGCAATTCGTCGGCTTCGTGCCTAATGCGGAACTGCCTCGGTACCAGGCCGCCTGTGACGTATTCCTCATGCCGCACAGTCGAAAAGTTTCCGGCTCGTCTGGCGCCGACATTGCCGAATTCACCAACCCGCTCAAAATGTTCGAGTATCTTGCTTGCGGGAGGCCGATCCTGGCCAGTGATCTGCCCATTTTTCGCGAGATCCTCAACAAAGAGAATGCCATGATTCTTCCGGGCGGAAAGCTGCAGGCTTGGGTGGATGCGTTGAACGCTCTGCAGAATTCTCCTAAGCGACGCGCGGCGCTCTCCAAGGCTGGGAAGAATACTGCCGCCCAGTTTTCCTGGGAGCAAAGAGCTCGGCGCGTGCTGCAAGGCCTCGAAAAAGGCGCTAAGATATAATTCCATTTTTCACCAATCAAACACAGGAGAGTGGGATGCCCACCGCATTAATTACCGGCATTACCGGCCAAGATGGCTCTTATCTGGCTGAATTTCTGCTTGGCAAAGGTTATAACGTCGTGGGCATGGCCAGGCGATCCAGCACGGTTAACTTCGATCGCATCCAGCACATTCAAGACGACATTTCTTTGGAACAAGGCGATCTGCACGACCAAAGCTCGCTGGTAAGCGTGCTTGAACGCTACGAACCCGACGAGATCTACAACCTGGCGGCGCAATCCTTTGTGCCCACTTCTTGGAACCAGCCGGTGCTCACTGGTGAGGTGACGGCCCTCGGAGTCACCCGCTTATTAGAAGCTGTTCGTCAAGTGAAACCGGATGCGCGTTATTACCAGGCGTCCTCGAGTGAAATGTTCGGCAAGGTGCAGGAAACTCCGCAGAAAGAGACCACACCCTTTTACCCGCGTAGCCCCTATGGGGTCGCAAAATTATACGGACACTGGATCACTGTCAATTACCGGGAATCGCACAATCTGTTTGCAGTTTCCGGCATCCTGTTTAACCACGAAAGCCCGCGTCGCGGCCTAGAATTTGTCACGCGCAAGGTAACTTACAACGCCGCGCGCATCAAGTTGGGCCTGAGTGACAAGTTGCCCATGGGCAACTTGGAGGCGCAACGCGACTGGGGTTTTGCCGGTGACTACGTCCAGGCCATGTGGATGATGCTGCAGCGCGACAAGCCCGATGACTTTGTTATAGGAACGGGCGAGACTAACACGGTACGCAAACTGTGCGAACTGGCGTTTGGTTACCTCGATCTGGATTACAAAGACCATGTGGTCCACGACAAGACCTTCGACCGACCTGCTGAAGTGGATCTGCTGATTTCGGATCCTTCCAAAGCCCATGCGATTTTGGGCTGGGCGCCCAGCGTCAATTTTGAAGAATTGGTCGAGAGGATGGTCGAGGCGGATTTGGAAAATTTGCGAAAAGAGCTGGTTTGACGCGAAGAAAATCTCTGATACCGGAGATCAATGTATTGGTATCGTGACGGCAACCCTCTGAGCTTGCTGCCCTGGCTGGTGGTCATGCTGGTCGCTTGGTTGGCGGGTTGGCTGCTGGCAACGCATGCCTTCCGCCTTCAAGCACGTGAACGCCTCATCGCCGGTCTTGGCCTGGGTTTGGTGCTTTACGTTTGGCTGGCGAACCTAATAGGTCATTGGCTTTCACCCGATCTCACATTTTTACTTCCTGCGCTCATCTTGCTGATTGTTGGCGTCCTGTTTGGTTGGCGTCGCAAAGAAGGCCTCTGGCTGGACCGCGAGGATTTAAGAGTTTGGCCCTGGCTGTTGGCTGGCTTGGGGCTCGTGTGGCTATTCCTGCTTTGGAGCAAAGGTCTCACGCTCTTCGATGAGCACAAGAACCTGTCGCTAATTTCCATTATTGGTAATGGGGATATTCCTCCGCGATTCTTTCCCAATTATCCGCTCAACTTTATTTACCACTATGGTTTCCATTTCATTGGCGCCAGTTTGATGCGCCTCGGTGGCATGCTCCCGTGGAGCGCATTCGACGTATCGAAGGCGCTCCTGTGGGGTGAAATGCTGCTGCTGGCTGTTTTATTGGGCAAACGTTACATCGGCCAGCGCTGGGGCGGCTGGGCTGCGGCGGCTGTGGTTGCATTGGCAAGCGGTACACGCTATTTGTTGTTGTTGTTACCTCCCGCATTTTTGTTACAAGCCGACAAGGTTGTTCGGCTACAGGGTACCAGTGCGCTGATCGGCAAGCCGTTTTCTGAGGCGCTGATCTCGCCCTGGCCCGTGGATGGCGGGCCGCCCATGCCGTATATGTTCGGCTTCCTCAACGGCATCATGGATCCCATGGTGATGGCGCACCAGGGGCCGAATATTTTCTCAGTGCTCATCTTGCTGCTGGTCTGGTTACTATTGCCGCGCCTGGCCAGCCGCTGGTCAATACTCTTGGTGGCGGCTGCATTCGCCACCTGGGCTTTGGCTTGGGAAACGACTTACGCGCTCTTTATTTCTGGACTGATTGTGTTTACCATCATTTATTTCTGGCAGAAACGTAATTTGAGATTGCCGGATTTCAATTCCGTATTGGCCGCTGCGGCTCTTTCGATTCCTGTTGCGCTGCTGCAGGGTGGCACGCTGACTGAGCTGGTCCGTGATTTCTTGTTCGGCATCGAGGGTCCCGGGTTGTTGCAATCTTTCGGTTTCAGCAATCTGCTCTCATCATTAGGGACTAGCTTAGCTCATTTCGGTTTCGCCGTCAGTATTCCATCCGCTCCGACGAGTAGTGTTCTGGGATTTTCGTTTCGCTGGCCACCTGCCATCCTGTCCTCCCATTTGGGTGCTTTGAGTCTTTTCTCCCCGGTTCAACTGGTCGTTGGTTTGTTCGAACTTGGTCCGGTCATTCTATTCACGCCCTGGATTACGCGCTGGGCTTGGCGCCGCGCCAATGCCGGCGACTGGGTGCTGGGAGTTTTGGCCACCACCGCTTGGCTCGGCCTGTTTATCCCTATGTTCCTTCAATACGAAGCCGACCGGGATATTTCGCGACTGAGTTGGCAGGCTCTGCTCACCTGGACGATCTTATTGGCTTTTGTGGTGACCGACCAAGCTTTCCCATGGCGCCCGTGGATTCGGCAAGCCGCCATGGGCAGCTTGGCCATCATGGTCTTCGGGGGCCTGGTAATTGCCGGCACACAGTTTTCGGCGGCCAGTACTACGCGGTTGGGTGATGGCTACAACGAGTTGGACGCCGCTATCGCCGCGCAAATCTGGGGGCGGATTCCTGCGGATGCGATAGTCTTTGGCCCCATGGGCAGCACCACAGTCCTGACCGGCCACCTGAGTGGGCAATTGCTCAGTGAGCCGCCTCCCAGCGATATATGGCACTCTTTAATGGCCACTCCTTCATTAGAGCGATTACTGGCCGGGGGATACGACTTCGCCTATATCGACAGCCGCGTTTGGGATGATCTGGCTCCCGAAATCCAGGCTGCTTCTGGATTGGACACCGACTGCGTTGTGACTTTTGCCGAAGTTTGGGATAATTCGCACGTTAATTTCCGCCGTATGCTAGACTTGCGGCCCTGCAAACCTTAGGCCCATGGCGCTCAAACAAATCAAACGACGTATCACTCGGCCGCCCAAAACCAGCATGACGGTTTCTGTGGTCGTGCCGGTATTTAATGAAGTGCAAAGTGTCCCGGAACTGCATCGGCGAATCTCGAAAGCTCTTGCAGGGAGCCACCAGGTTTGGGAGATTGTTTTCGTAGACGATGGCAGCAATGACGGCAGCCTGCAAGCCATGGAAATGCTGGCTGCGAAAGACCCCTTCCACACCCGTGTAGTGGCTCTGCGCCGTAACTTCGGGCAGACGGCGGCCATCTCGGCAGGCATCGACCATTCCACTGGCGAAATCATTGTGCTCATGGATGGCGATCTGCAAAATGACCCCGCGGATATTCCCAAGTTGCTCGCAGAAATCGCCAACGGCTACGATCTGGTGAGCGGCTGGCGCAAATTCCGTAAGGACAATTTCATTACGCGCACCTTTCCATCTATGGTGGCGAATTGGGTTATTTCCCGAGTGACCGGAGTATCCTTACACGATTATGGCTGCACCCTCAAAGCTTACCGTCGAGAAGTGCTGACTGGCTTCCGCTTGTATGGAGAAATGCATCGTTTTATCCCGGCCTACGCGGGTTATGTGGGTGCCAGGATTACCGAAGTGCCGGTGCAGCATCATCCTCGAGAGCACGGCAAAAGTAATTATGGTTTGAACCGCGCCATCAAGGTGGTTTTGGATTTGTTCACAGTTAAATTCCTTAGCGGTTATGTGAACAAGCCCATTTATTTATTCGGAGGCGTGGGTGTCGGTTTCGGTTTTGCCGGCGTGATGGGTTTGGTTTTTCTCTTCGTGCGGCGCACGCTTTACGGAACCTCTACCGTTGATTCGCCAATATTTCTTTTAAGCGCCCTGCTATTTGTCTTGGGAGTACAGTCCATTTTATTGGGGTTGCTGGCCGAGATGTCGGTACGCACCTACCATGAATCGCAGTCAAAGCCTATTTACACGGTGAGGTATGTGATCCGGAGAGCGAATGGCAAGGGCCACTAATTCCCGGTCGAGTTACTCCACACCCGGGGGGCTTTTGCGCGTCTTGGGGACCCTGGTCGCATTGGGGCTGGTGATCTATCTCGTCGCCCAGCAGGGTTGGCAGGATATTGCAGATGCGGTGGCGCGGATCGAGCTCTGGCGCTTTGCCCTCGCAATTGCCCTCACGGTAATCTCGCGCGTCGCCGTCGGCCGCCGCTGGTATGTGCTGCTGCGCTCGGGTGGCGTAAACGCTTCCTGGCCACAAAGCCTGCGCATCACATTCGCGGGCTTGTTTGCCAATAACTTCTTGCCCACTACGGTGGGCGGTGACCTGGCCCGCATGGCGGGAGCGCTGCAGGTGGGCTTCGATGCTACTGTGTCGGCCGCCTCACTGGTTGCAGATCGCCTGATAGGTTTGCTGGGCTTCGCCTTCACGTTGCCAATAGGCCTGCAAATCCTGGCGAAGGCGAATTTGCAAGCCGGGATGGCTCTTCCGCTGATGATGTTGGCGGCGCAAACCAATTGGATGGCACGCATGACGAACCGCGTGCGCAAGATTTGGGAAAGATTATCGAGGGCGATTCGGCTTTGGATAAGCCAGCCGCGCGCGTTGATGACCGCCCTCTTCTTTACATTCGTTCATATGGCCTGCTTGTTTGCTACCCTCTATATTCTGTTGGAGGGCATGAACGACCCGATGCCATTTTGGTCGGTGGCTGGGTTGCAGAGTTTGGTCTATATCGTCACATTGATCCCCATTAGCATCAGCGGCTGGGGCGTGCAGGAATTCTCCAGCAGTTTTGCTTTCTCGGCGCTGGGCGGGGTGGATCCGGCCAACAGCCTGGTGCTGGCCCTGCTGATCCGCACGTTATACGTGCTGGTGAGCTTGCCGGGAGCGTTGGTGCTCTCCGATGTGCTGCCTGGGATGGCAAAAGCGCAACCGTTATTATCGAAACTGGATGGGTAGACTCTCGAGAATGCCCGTCCCCATTCAATTCCCAAAGCCCAGTCTAATTACTTTCTTGCGCCTTGGATTGCTCACCGGCGCACTGCTGGGTGCGGCGGCCGTTTGGCAGTTCCAGGCGCAGATCACCGCCGAAGGCCTGATCGTCACCTCGATCAACTTCCGCGCCGGGCTTTACGTAAGCTATGTATTTGTGGGTGCGCTCGCTTTGCTGGCAGTGTCAGCATGGACGCCTTTTGCATCCCGTCTGCTGCGATGGCTCGCCGCCATCCAGAAAAAATTGCGGGCGCTAGGCGTGCTCGCACTGGTGTTATTTTTGCTCCTATTGGTCGCGTTCCCTTTCATTGCGCTTGGGTTTTACGGACGATTTTTGCTCAACCCATTTCCGAGACTTTTTATATTTTTAATCTTTAGTGCCGTGGGTGCCTCCCTCCTTGCAGCCTGGCGAAAATCAGATTGGCTTGCCAACTTGTCGGCTTCAATATTGACTTTTGCGTCTA
This sequence comes from Chloroflexota bacterium, assembly GCA_023485685.1. GTDB lineage: Bacteria > Chloroflexota > Anaerolineae > Anaerolineales > UBA11579 > JAMCZK01. Next base: position 19,184 of record JAMCZK010000031.1, read on the forward strand.
TCTATCTGGCGGCAACATTTTTGAATCAAGTTACGGATTACCCTTTTTCGCTGGAATGGTCCGAGGTTAGTCGCTATTACCAGGCTTCGTTTTATTTCAGCCGGCGGGTGTACGGTGTAAGTCTGCCGCTTCCTGTCACCCATCCCAGCCGCTACCTGTTGCAATCCATCCCATTTCTTATCCCGGGTTCTTCGCTGTTGATCCATCGGCTCTGGCAAGCGCTTCTCTGGGTTGGCCTGCCCATGCTCACGGCATGGATCCTTGCCGGGCGCCTACGCCTGCAGTCGCTTTGGTTCCGCGGGCTATTTATCCTCTGGGTATTCCTATTCTTGATGCTGGGTGCCGTCTTCTATCATTTGCTCCCCGGCGTTTTTCTAGTCTTGCTCGGCTTCGATAAAGAACGCCCCTGGCGCTCATTGCTATTTGTTGCTCTGGCTTCGGCCTGGGCCGGCATCAGCCGCATCAACTGGGCGCCGTTGCCAGGCGCGTTGGCAGCACTGCTTTATCTGCTTGAGGTCCGCCCAAAGAAAAACAGCTCGGTGTTTTCTCTAGGCTATTTGTGGCAGCCAGCGCTCTACACCATAGGTGGCGGGATTGTCGCCCTGGGAACGTATGCGCTCTACATCGCCAATTCCGGAGTGGCCGATAAAAGCCAGTTCGGTTCCTCTTTTACATCCGAATTGCTTTGGGATCGCTTATGGCCTAATGACACCTTTTTTCTGGGCATTTTGCCTGGCATCCTGTTGGTCTCCGCCCCAATATTTGTCCTTTTCTGGCTTCGTTTTCGGCAGAAGGGAATGGGTATAGGACTTTGGCGCGGCATTGGCATCGCCGCACTGCTGGTGATTTTCTTTCTTGGCGGTTTGGTGGTGAGCGTCAAGATCGGCGGCGGCACCAATCTCCACAATCTGGATGCGTATATGGTGTTGCTGCTTGTATTGGGAGTTGTCTTTGCTTTTGGCGCTTATGCTCCGGCGGCGACCCGATCGGTTTCCATCTTCAAGATCCCGCCTGCGTTGCTGACTGCATTGCTGCTGATGCCTGTGCTTTTCGCCGTGCTCAGTGGCGAACCTCTCGAGTTGCCGTCCAAGCAGATTTCCGCTGACATCCTCGCACAAATTCAAACCATGGCGGACCAAGCTACGGCTCAAGGCGGCGAGGTGCTATTCATCTCGCAGAGACATCTGGTTACTTTCCACCTGATCAAGAATGTGCCCTTGGTGCCCGAATATGAAAAATTATTTCTAATGGAAATGGCCATCTCGCACAATGACGCGTATTTGACTCGTTTTGCCCAGGATATCGACCGGCAGCGTTTCGCCCTTATCATCACCGATCCGCTCTTCAACAACATAACAGATACCAGCGAAGACACGCTCGCCCCGGAGAACAATGCCTGGGTGCGCAGTGTGGGTCGCCCGATCCTGTGCGCCTATGAACCCGCAGCCACATTTTCCAACCCGGCTATCCAATTGCTCACCCCTCGCTACGGCAACAAGTGCAACCAATAGCTCATGCACATCCTCATCATCAATAGTGAATATCCTCCCATTGGGGGTGGTGCAAGCAATGCCAGCGCAGAAATCGCCAGGAGCCTGGTGAAACTTGGGCAACAGGTCACCGTGTTGACTGCCGCTTATCACAATCTTCCTAGCGGCGAAGAAATCGATGACGTACGTATAGTGCGTATGCCTGCTTGGCGCCGCAAATCCGACCGTTCCACTACCGCCGAACAGATCTCGTTCATGCTGTCCGCTTCATTTCTGGGTTTGTGGCAGATCCGTCGCCTGCGCCCAGATGTAGCGCTTGCGTTTTTTGGTGCGCCCAGCGGCGTGGCCGCCTGGTTCTGGAGCTTTTTCTTTGGGCTGCCCTACGTCGTTAGTTTGCGCGGGGGCGATGTCCCCGGCTTCCGTCCCTATGATTTTGCCCGCCAGCATCGGCTGCTCGGTCCGTTGCTGCGTAGAGTCTGGCGGCGAGCCGCGGCGGTGGTGGCGAATAGCGAAGGACTGCGGCAGCTTGGAGGAGTCTTCGAGCCGCGCGTGCCTATTCGAGTAATTCCCAACGGAGTCGACCTGGATAAATTCCAGGCTGGCGACCGAGTTTGGGCACCGGCCCGGTTGCTCTTCGTCGGGCGAGTTGTCTACCAAAAAGGTCTCGACCTCATTCTGAACGCACTATCGGCATTGAAGACGTTGGATTGGCGGCTGGAGATTGTCGGCGATGGCCCACGCGTCGATCGACTGCGAGCGCAGGCCGACGAACTCGGAATCGTTGAGCGGGTAAGCTTTCCTGGCTGGCAGAGTCGCGAGATTTTGCCTTCCGCCTATCGGCGGGCGAATTTATTTGTTTACCCTTCTCGGCACGAAGGTATGCCGAATGCTGTGCTCGAAGCCATGGCCAGCGGCCTGCCTGTTTTGGCCTCGCGCATTGCAGGCAACGAAGAACTGGTGACCGAAGAAGCAGGCTTGCTGGTGCCCCCGGAAGATGTGCAGGCGCTGAAATCCGCGCTGGTGCAATTGATACCCGACGCAAGCGCGCGTGAGCGCATGGGCGCTGCGGCTCGCAAGCGCGTGGAAGCTCAATACAGTTGGCGCAAAGTCGCCCAGGCGTATTTGGATTTGATGAACTCGATCGTGGAGTCTCGCTAAATGTGCGGTATCTGCGGCATCGTCGATAGCGCTGGACGCGCAGTGGATAGCGCCGCTTTGCGGCGCTTGAACGCGGCCATCGCTCACCGCGGCCCGGATGGCGACGGTTATTTCGAGAGGACCGGCACATCGCTTGCGATGCGCCGTCTGGCGATCATCGACGTGGCTGGCGGGGATCAGCCCATTTTCAACGAAGACGAATCGCTTGCCATTGTCTACAACGGGGAATGTTACAACTACCCGGAATTGCGTCAGCGACTGGACAAAAAGGGTCACCAATTCCGCACGAATTCCGACACTGAATGCATCCTCCATCTTTATGAGGATCATGGCGACGATTGCCTGCAATATTTGCGCGGCATGTTCGCCTTTGCACTCTGGGATGAAAACCGTCGAAGACTGCTGATCGCCCGAGACCGCCTGGGTAAGAAACCCATGTATTACACCGTGATGGATGGCAAGTTGTATTTCGCCTCTGAACTAAGGGCTCTGCTCAGCGTGCTACCACACCAGCCCGAGATCGATCTGCAGGCTATCGATGATTACTTGAGCTTGCAATACATTCCCGAACCGCATACTGCTTACCAGGGTGTCTACAAGCTGCCAGCTGCGCACCGTTTAGTTTGGGAGCGCGGCGATCTCAAGATCGAAGGCTATTGGGATTTCAACTACGAGCCGAAACACACAGCGAGTGAAGCCGAGCTAATCGAAGAGCTGCGCACCATCACCACCGATGCGGTGCGCATGCGCCTAATCAGCGAAGTCCCTTTGGGCGCACATCTCAGTGGCGGCATCGATTCCAGCATCGTTGTGGCTTTGATGGCGCAGGCCAGTGCGGGACCGGTGAAGACGTTCTCCATTGGCTTCGAGGAAACGAATTTCACCGAGCTGCCTTACGCCCGTGCGGCAGCCGAGCGCTACGCAACCGACCACCACGAATTCACACTCACCTTCGGCAATATCCCCGCCACGTTGGAAATTTTGCTGCAGCATTTCGGCGAGCCGTTCGCCGACCCGTCCGCGTTGCCGCTGTACCACCTCTCCAAATTGACTCGCCAGCACGTTACCGTGGCGCTCAACGGCGATGGTGGCGACGAATCCTTTGCCGGCTACCAACGCTACTGGCTGGATGCCTATGCCGACAGCTATTTGCGCTTGCCCGGCGTGGTGACCCGCAACCTGGTGCCCGCTCTGGCCGGCGCGCTGCCCGACCGCGGCGACGGGCCCGTCGGCAGCAGCTTCAGCAATGGCATCAAAAGACTGCCGCAACTGAACGATGTGGACCCGCGCGCCTCATTACTGCGCTGGAGCTCCTACTTCTCTGTGCGACAGAAGGGCAGTCTCTGGCAGCCCAATCATACGGCTCTCCTTGATCTGCGGCGCGCCGAACATGACCTGGCGAATATATATGCCAATGCGCCGGCGCGCAATCGCCTGGATCGCACGCTGTATGCGGACATCAAGAGCTACCTGGCAGCTTGCCTGTTGGTGAAGGCCGATCGCATGACTATGGCCAGTTCGCTTGAAGGGCGCTCACCTTTCCTCGATCACGTCTTTGTCGAATGGGCCGCCAGGCTGCCCGTGCATTACAAGTTGAAAGGCCGGCAGGGTAAAGTGTTGCTGCGCAAAGCATTTGCAAACCTGCTTCCTCCTGAAGTCTTGACCCATGGCAAACAGGGCTTCGGCATTCCGGTAGGCGCCTGGCTGCGCGGTCCGCTGGCAGCCTGGACGCGGGAAACGCTGCTGGCTCCCGATATATTGTTGGCTAAATGGTTCCAGCGCGATGCGATGGTGAAACTAATCGCTGAACATCAAGCGGGCAAGCAAGATCACGGCAAGCGTTTATGGGCGCTGGCTTGCCTGGCGCTGTGGGCGCGTCAGCCTCAAAACTCCCGATGATATAATTTTTGCCCTTGGGCGCGTAGCTCAGCTGGTTAGAGCGTTGCGTTGACATCGCAAAGGTCGTAGGTTCGAGTCCTATCGCGCCCACCATGCGGCAGTAACCTGCCGCATTTTTGTTAGAATGCCTCGGTGATCACCCGGTTCATTAGTAATTTGTTGCGGGTATTACGCCGAGCACGGGGTTCAATTCTTATCGTCGCCGTTACCTATCTTCTCTCACTCATTGTCGGCATTACCATGGTTCATACGGGGAATGATTTTGCGCTTTCATATCGGGATCGCTTGGTGGCAGAGGCGCGATCGGGCCCGGTATTGGCTCAATCCAATCCCCTTTCGATGGCGCTTGCCGATTTCGCTGGCAACCTCAGGGGGGCCGTGGTAGATGCCCTGGGCGGCTTGGGTGTCGTTTTCCCGTTTCCGCTGGTGGCTTATCGTGGTTGGGTTGGCGGCATTGTTTCCGTGGATGGCAGCCACGCCAGCCGCTTGCTGAACCCAACCAGCTCAGCTTACTATCTCTCAGTCGTATTTCTGCAGCTTACAGCTTATACACTGGCGGCTGGCGCGGGAGTAAATGCGGGGTTGAGCTTTTGGCGGGGAAGGCCGGAGTATGCTGGAAGGAAATGGCTGGGCCTGCCTACTGAAGCCTTACGTGATCTTGGCCGCATTTTTTGTTCTGGTTATTCCTATTTTTCTGCTGGCTTCTCTCTGGGAGTTCCTGAGCCCATGGCGATGACCGCAGAGCAAGCCCTCGACCTCTGGCTCACCGTGCCGCGGTTGCCGATCTCCAAACGCGAGCGCCGCGTGCTGGAGGCCGCTGAGAATTTTACGCTGCCCTTTACAAGTACCGTGCGACCCACCGGCGAATTCACGTTGCCCGTGACCGCCTGGGGCGAAGCGGGCCGGCGGCTGGTGCTGTTGATGCATGGCTGGGGCGGGCATCGCGGTCAGCTCACCGGCTTCGTCGCGCCGTTGATGAAAGCAGGTTTCCGCGTGGTGGCTTTCGACGCGCCTGCACACGGCGATGCGCCCGGCAAACAGGCCAGCGGCTTTCAAATGGCAGCAGCCATGCGCATTGTGCTGGAAAAGGCCGGCCAACCCTATGCCATAGTCGCCCATTCCATCGGCACGATGGTGGTTACGGTGGCATTGCAGCATTGGCTGGAAGTCGAGAAATTGGTGTTCTCCGGACCGACGCGACGGCTTGAGGATACCCTGGAGCCTTACCTAAAGATGAATGGGCTGCCGCTCGAAATGGCGGCAGAGTTCCGGCGGCTTACTGAACAATCTTGGGGCAGCGATGTCTGGCAGCGAACTTCCTTGGACTTGGTGCTTCCCAAATTTAACACCCCCGCACTGATCTTCCACGATCGCGATGACGAGACCACGCCCTACATCAGCGGCGTCGGCGTCGCCCGCGCCTGGCCCTCGGCGCGCTTGGTGACCACCCACGGTCTAGGTCACCGCGGCGCGTTGAAAGACCCCGAAGTGATTCGCCAAGTTGTGGAATTTATAAAACTTTAGGTTCCGCGGTTCTGTTCCAGCGCCTGATAGGTTTCCAAAAGTGACAGAAGAATCTGATTGGTGAACGCGTCCATCTTGCGCGCCATATCTCCCCAGGCTTGCGGTGAACGCACTCCTGCGTCCTCATAGGTTGCCAGCAGCGCCTCTTGCAGCGCATTGCGGAAAAACAGGAAAGCTTTAGTCGCTTCCAAAGTATCCAACCCATGGCGCCGCCCCAGGATTGCATAGTCGTACCCAATGGCCCGCGCTTCGGCCCGCCCTAACTTTTCCTCGGAGCCGATGAATTTGCCTAATCCTTGCATCAGCCTGCGGCCGCCGCGCGCATATTCCTCACGCGCAGGTTTGTCCAGTTTCTTGAACCAGCTCTGCCCTTCCAGGGCGCCCTCACTGATCTGTATTCGCGTGTAATCCAGTGCGCCCTGGATAACCTGTGCAGCCTCTATCCTCGAAGGTTTGCTGCGCTGCGATTGGGCCCATAGTTCCAGTTCGGATCGCCGGAAGCGGCGGTGCCCGCCTTGGGTTCGGTGGCTGGGCAGCGTGCCCTTATCCGCCCACTTGCGCACGGTGCTGCTGTGCACCCCAAGCCATTCGGCGACCTCGCTTAGGGTCATCCAATCATTGCCAGTTTTTGTCCGAACTGTCTCAGCCATTGATGCACAAATATATCCCGATTTAACCAGGTGGAGTTCCGTGCCAGGCAAGGCCGGGCAGGAACTCGGACGCGTCGCTGATTTTTGCGACGCAACGAAACCTATGCAAACTTATCTTTACAGCCTGGGTCCTTTTCAGCATTATTGCCGTTGTGTCAGCGAGAAATTCGCCAGCTGAACGCAGACCGCGTAAATCGGTCAGGCAGCCGTATTCCTCCCTGGAGAGAAGACTCGTCCCGTTTCTGCTGATCGTTATGGCAGCTGTAATGGGCCTCATGATCCTCTTCGCCGTGGGCATCGTTGCCGGTCTTATCCAATACTGAAGGAGCCTCATGTCTCTGAACCAGGTCCTGCCTTTTCTTTCCACCCTCATTATCTTGGTCTTCGTTATCAAGGTGTTCCAAAGATACTTCGCCACGCGCAAGGCCCATTTCCTGTTTTGGGGGATCGGTTTGGCCATGTTTGGCGTGGGCAGTTTCGCAGAAGCTTACCTGGTCCTGGCCTGGAACAGGTGGGTCTTCTTCGGCTGGTACTTGTTCGGCGCGGCGTTGAACGCTGCCTGGATCGGTCACGGCACTTTGACTATGCTCGTGCGAAAAAGCTGGGTGCACATCGTGACAGCTGTGCTGGTCATCGGCAGCCTGGCAGCCGCGGCCCTGATGCTCCAGGTCGTGCCGAATCTGGACGAAGATATTTTCACCACCGATCAGCCGATCAGTGAACAGTACGGAACCAAGCGCCTTGAAGAGGGCGAAACGGCGCCGGCCGGAAAGGAAACCGCAGTGGTCAGCTACCGCGGCGAGCAGGTCACCGTGGTGCGCGGGCTGCTGCCGCTGGGCAGCCCGGTGCGGCTGACCACGCCGTTCTTCAATATTTACGGCCTGGTCACTCTGGTAGGCGGCGCTATCTGGTCGGCCTATTTATTCTGGCGCAAGGAAGTCTTGCTGAACCGGGTGTGGGCCAACTTGCTCATCGCCGCGGGTGCGCTGCTGATCGGCTTTGCCAGCACCCTGACGCGTTTGGGATACGGGCAATATTTGTACATCGGCGAGTTGCTCTCCGCTATCCTGATGTTTGCCGGTTTCCAGATGGCAGCCAAGCCCCAGAAGGGCGGGAAGTAAAATGGAAGCTGCGCAAGAAGAAATGACTTCCATTGAAAAAACGAAACGTGCCAGGGCGCAGATGAAGCTCGACCGGGGAACCTGGGGTTCTATCCTGATTATCCTCGGCGTGGCCGCCTGGCTGCCTTACTTCTACTTGTTGAGTCGCGGCAGCGCGCCTTCCATTTTCCCCTTCCTCGCCGTGCACCTCGCCGGAGTGCTCAGCGGCGGCTGGCTGCGTTCCGGCTTGCAGCGCAGCGCCAAGGGATCGGATCATAAACTCCGCTGGCTCAGCCGCATCTTGATCTATCTCGGCGTGCTGGCTTGGGCGCCGTACTTTTACCTCACCCGCGTGGCGGGAGTCGACACGGTGATCGCGCCCTTCCTCGCCGCGCACCTCACCGGGGTGCTCAGCGGCCTTGGTTTGCGGTTGTACCTCCAATTCAGGTAATCCTTAAATCCGTTCTGTAACATGCGGGGGAACCCGGCGTTAGCCTTGTCAACGATTAATCCATTACCACGAGGTCAGATGAAACACACCAAGGGTCACGAAATGAAACACAAGCCTATGCACTGGAACCGGTTGCTGCTGATGGCGGCCCTGCATTTCATTGCCATGTAAGTCTTGATGTACGCCATGGTGGACCGCATCGACAACGTTTTCCCAAATTTGAACCAGGCCTACATGGCTGCCATCATGACTTCACCCATGCTGTCCTCGAAGTCTGGCTGATGGTTCGATGTACGCGAACCAGCGCGCCTTGTGGGCGATCCTGGCGGGCAGCGTCTTCGTTTTCGGCGCCGCTTTCATCTTCATCCGCCAACAGACTGCCATCGGCGATGAGGGATTCCTGCGCTCGATGATTCCGCACCATTCCGCCGCAATCCTGATGTGTGCGCAGGCGTCTATAGAGGACGCGCAGATCTTGGACCTCTGCCAACGTATCATCACTTCACAGCAGGCCGAGATTGAAGAAATGAAGGCAGCCTTGGAGCGGTTCGAATAATTTATCTGGCCGCTAGTTTGGCGTAGGGGCGCACGGCCGTGCGCCCTTTTTTATCCCCCGCAATCTTCCGGCTCCACGTCGAAATTACCTTGCCTTATCCCTCTGCAATCGCTCCTCGATATTCCGTCATTGCGAGGAGGGAGCTTTAAGCCGCCTATAGCGGCGAAGCCCAGAGCCTGCCCTGACCCTGAGCGAAGCGAAGGGGAATGGGTGGCAATCTCCTGGCTGGCCTGCGCGGTTACCCTCCAGCAATCGCCCCCACGATCATAAATGGCTCCTCCCCTTTCGCCACCGCCTCCGGCAGCGCTGCGTCCGGCGGCTCGTGCGAGAGATCTTCCTGGCAGGCGAAGAAACGCAGGTAGGCGCGCCGCTTCCCGCTCTCGTGTTCGCGGATCGTGCCGCGCAGCATCGGGTACTTGGCTTCCAGCGCATCCAGGATGCTGCGCTGGGTAACCGCGCCGGTGACTTCGACCGCGATCTCGCTGCCGACGTGAGCGAGTTGCTGCAAATGGTAGGGGAGTTTGACTCGAACCATGATAGGTACATCCGGACGTCCTGAGGTCTCGAAGTCCTGACGTCAAGACCCCTAGACCTCTAGACTTCGGGACATCACTTGAGCGTTTGCACTTCCACCGACTTCACCGCCGGCAGGTCGCGCACGATGGCGTTCCACGTGTCGCCGGAATCCGCCGACGCGTACACCTGGCCGCCCGTGGTTCCGAAATAGATGCCGCACTCGTCCATCGTGTCCACCGCCATGGCATCCCGCAGCACGTTCACGTAGCAGTCTTTCTGCGGCAGACCCTTGGTCAGCGCTTCCCACTCGTTCCCGCCTTTGCTGCGATACACGCGCAGTTTCCCGTCCGGCGGGTAATGCTCGGAATCGCTCTTGATCGGAACAACATAGATGGTCTGCGGGTCGTGGGCGTGCACGTCGATCACGAAGCCGAAGTCGCTGGGCAGGTTGCCGCTCACTTCGCGCCAGTTCTCGCCTGCGTCGTCGCTGCGCATCACGTCCCAGTGTTTTTGCATGAAGAGTACGTTCGGATTCGAAGGATGCATGGCCACATGGTGCACGCAGTGACCCACTTCCGCGGTGGGGTTCGGCAAAAAGTCGGACTTCAGTCCCTTGGTGATCGTCTTCCAAGTTTTGCCGCCGTCGTCGCTGCGGAAGGCGCCCGCCGCCGAGATGGCGGTGTACATGCGCTCGGGGTTGCGCGGGTCCAGGATGATTGTATGTAGGCACAGGCCGCCGGCGCCCGGCGCCCACTGCGAGCCGGTGCTATGCTCGCGCAGCCCGGAAAGCTCCGCCCAGGTTTTTCCGCCGTCGGTGGACTTGAACAGCGCCGCGTCCTCTACACCTGCGAACACCGTATCCACGTCGTGCGGCGAAGGTTCGAAGTGCCAGACGCGCTTGAACTCCCAGGGGTGCGGGGTGCCGTCGTACCACTGGTGCGTGCCTGGCGTGCCGTGGTACTTGAAATCGTTGCCAACCGCTTCCCAGGTCACCCCGCCGTCATCGGAGCGGTGCACCACCTGCCCGAACCAGTCGCCGGCTTGCGAGGCGTAGATACGGTTGGGCTCGATGGGCGAGCCCTTGACGTGGTAGATCTCCAGCCCGCCAAAATGCGGACCTTCGACCTTCCAATCTTTGCGCTTGCCGTCCGATGTGAGGACGAACGCGCCTTTATGTGTACCTACGAGTACGCGAACTTGGGACATGAGACACTCCTTATGGCGAAGGGATTAGGGGGCATATTTTACATGATGGTAAACCTCGCCTGGCCTGTGAGTGCTATTGCCACTAGTCAAGATATTATTCCGCGAAGTACGCGGGGTGGGGTCCTCCTTACCCATTCGTCGCAGTAAACTGCTCCCCAGGGCGGAGCTTGACTTGACAGGCCTAACCCCAAGACAACGAAAATGAAGCGCTGGTTATGGGCTTCGTCGAATTCGGGTTCGAAATCGGACATGATGGCCTCCCTTATTTGGCGGGCAGCAAACAGCTATCAGTCAGCGGTCAGCTATTGGCCGTAGAGTTAGGTTGTCTAAATAGCATGAAAATGTGGATTTGTGGGGAAATTGGGGCGGTTGTCAAGGAAGTGGAAAGGAAAGGTGGAGGCAGCTAGCTGGTGGGGCTGCGGCCTAACGAGCCTTTCACGTAGTGGATCTCCATCCCGCCGAAATGCGGTCCCTCGACCTTCCAGTCTTTGCGCTTGCCGTCCGACGTGAGGACGAACGCGCCTTTATGTGTGCCTACGAGTACTCGTACTTGGGACAAGGGATGCTCCTTTTGGGAGATGAGATAATTGCGAAAACATTTTACCTGTAGATTTCCCAACTATGACTGCTCTTTTTTATCAATTCAGAAATGAAATGAGTGTAGAATTGTTATGGAGGATCAAATGTCGTTCTCTGAGGGACCCTATGTGCAGGCTGCTTGTTTTTGTGAGCAGGTGATCGAGGATAAATCGGGCGTCTTATCTCTGATAAGAATAATAGATACTCTTACACATACTGCTGCCGGTCCGGAACCTCCAAAGGATCTCCAACCATTTACTTATAATTTAAAACTTGTACTAATGCTAAAAGCTGGAAGTGCAAGGGGGAGGTTTACCTTGCAATTGACTCCTGAATTACCAACCGGTGAAGCAAGAAAAACTGTTGATATAACAGTACATCTAGATGGGGAAGAAAAAGGACAGAATATCATCACAAACATGGCATTTACGTTTGAGCATGAAGGTTTGCATTGGTTTATTGTTAAATTCGAGAATGAAATACTAACTCAAATCCCTCTTCGAATTCGATACAACCGCGTCATAACAGGTGCGCCACCTGGACCTGAAACAAAATAACGCAGGGCGAATGCTATTCTAGTGATTAAATTCCGCGGTAAAGTCGGGTTCTATGATTTTAAGATCATCTGAGTGACTAGATGCGTTAGAGGAAGAGGCGTACGAGGAAATGTATTGAAGGGTTGGATAATAATTCTCTACGACAGTATATTTGTCCAGCATTTGAGAAACAATTCTTTTAATCTCGGATTGTGGTTTTATGCTCGCTGAAACTTCTGCAATAGCAAGCTCAAGCGCAGCAACCACTTCAGAATCCGCGGTGTCGAGTTGACTGGCATACATATGGACGCGCGAAGCTAGCCATTCTTCAAATTCTTTGGGAGAAATGATCGATTCACTAAAATCGATCAGGACTTCTCTAAGGTCGTTACTGATCATGCCTTCCTCCAGTTTTGAAAAACGCCCATTACCCGTGGATTGGGTGACAGCCGATTTTATTCGTGAATATTTTAACAGAAATAACTACTATCAAAAGGCGCTTAATGGCGAATTAATCACGAAAATCAAGCGTAGCGATCATCCCGAAGTCCCTCCTAAGGGCGAACCAGTCTGTACTCATAGTCAGATTGTATATTACTTTGATCAGAACGGAAGGCCGTTAGCAGTAGTTCATCAGTACTTGCGCCCAGATGGGTCCTTGGGGGCAAGCGGACAGCCCGATCCTAAACGGATCATATTAAGTGACAAAATCATAGCAACGCGACAATTATAGCGGAAAGAGATAAAAAACCAGGAAGATAGCACTGCTTGTTAAGTAAAGGACTAGGGGGTTTTTACGAAAGCTAAACTTCAAAGCCCTCCGCCTCTCTTGCCGTATAAACCCCTACAAGCTAAACAACACGCGTCCTAAACAACACGCGTCGACCGGTCCGGCTAGCCGGGTTCGCTGCCGCCAGCAAGCCGAGGCCACAACCTAGGTCTTTTTTATCTGCTAAAGCTTGTCACAAATTGCTCTTCCCCTACATTGGATAGCACGCCCTGATACGGCCACATGCTTTGGTCATCCACCAGGAGGGTCACCTTGTAGGCGTTGAAGCCCGTGTACTCGCAGCTTTGGTAATACACCGCGTAGACCTGGTAGGTGCCGTGCGGCGCGCCGCCCGTAGGCCAAAAGATATTCTCGACAGGCGGATCATTGCTGCACGACGCGTTGGCGTCCACGTCCAGCGTGCCGCCGCTGGCTGAATGCGAATTCTGGAACCAGATTTCTTCGCCCGAGGGATCGAACACGTGCAGGTCGAGATCTACCGGGGATTCCCAGCGCAGAGTCACCTGCACGTCGCCGGTGCCCAACAGGGGTTCTGTGGACACGATGCCGGGGATTAACTCAGCGAGGATTGGTTTGATGTAGTCATCGTAAAAGACCACCCCCACCGCAACCGCTGCCAGGGTGGCTAGCAGCACCAGCGCGCAGCCCACCTTGGCGCAGGAGGATGACGACTTGGCCGGTTCGGCTTTTTGTGTGGAGCCTTCCGCACCGCCCCGCTCGGCGGCCGGCTGGCTGGCAGCCGAAGAGCCGCCCGCCGCGCTTTGTTCTGCGAGCAAGCGGCCCAGGGTTTCCTTGGCCTCTTTCCTGGCCTCGTCCTTGAGTTCTCCTTCGGCTTGAATCTTTGAGCACTTTGACCAGGGTGTCGAAGGCTTTGTCACGGATCGGCTTGAGTTGCAGCTCAGCCCCCGCCGAGATCTTGGCGGCTTGCAGCGTTTTTCCGGCATCCAGCGCTTTGCCGTTTGCCAGGTTGATCAATTGATAATTGAGCTTCTTGGGGAGATTGAGGCGGTCTGCAAGGATGAGGGTCAGTTCGCGGACGGGCAGATCCTCATGAAGCAATTGGGCGAAGCGGTGCCCGCCAGGATCACGTACGGCAACGGCGATCTCTGCCATCGTTCCTCCTCACACTTCGATTTTCGCATTGGGCCGCTTGCCATCCTCATCCCTTCGCCGTATAATCCTCCTCACAACTAAACACGCGCGTCGACCGGGAAGAGTAATGCTTAGGACGGGTTAAAACCCCGTCCACGCTCCGCCAGGAAGCCGAGGCCAGAGACTGCGAGCCTCAGCCGGTAGCACCGCATAAAAACCACCCGCGAGCGAGAAACTGAACGTTGCCAATGGCAGCAAGTAAGCGAAACGGGCGCTCCCGTTATAGAGCCAAAAGATAGTCAGATAGTTTCGTAGTCAGGTAGTTTGTAGTCAACTACCAGACTAAGTGACTAGCAAACTACTTGACTAATTTGGGTGGAACCGCGAGCTAACGCTTGCCCCAATATCGGGCAGGCGTTTTTGTTTAACTACATCGTCTAGAAGTCCGGAGGTCTTGACGTCAAGACTTCCAGACCTCAAGACCTCCAGACGACAAAGGAGTGTTTTATGGCACAGAAAAAAATATCCCGTTACGAAGACTCGGACTTATACAAAATCCGCCATTCGGCCGCGCATATCATGGCCCAAGCCGTCACCGAACTGTTCCCGCCCGGCGAGGCCAAGGTCGCCATCGGCCCGCCCATCGAAGATGGCTTTTACTACGACTTCGACCTGCCGCGCCAACTCAAGCCCGAGGATTTCCCCGCCATCGAAAAGCGCATGCGCGCCATCATCGGCGGCAAATTCGAGTTCAAGAAGCGCGTCGTCTCCGCGGACGAAGCAAAGAGAGAATTCAAGGGCCAGCCCTACAAGCTGGAACTGATCGAGGGCCTCGAAAAAGGCGGCTTCGATGAATACGGCAACCCGCTCAAGGAAAAGCCGGAGATTTCTTTTTACACGCACGACAGTTTTACGGATTTGTGCCGCGGGCCGCACGTAGCCAACACGGGCCAGATCAACCCCGACGCCTTCAAGCTGATGAATATCGCCGGCGCCTACTGGCGCGGCGATGAGAAGAACAAGCAACTGCAGCGCATTTATGGCACGGCCTGGGAAACGGCCCAGCAGCTGGAGGAATATCTCTGGCGCCAGGAAGAAGCCAAGAAGCGCGACCACCGCAAGCTGGGCAAGGAGCTTGGGCTCTTCTACTTCTCCGATGACATCGGCCCCGGCATCCCGCTGTTCACGCCCAAAGGTGAAATGCTGCGTCATATAGCGGAGAACTACATACGCGAAACACAAACGCGCTACGGTTTCCAGCATGTGTGGACGGCCAACCTGGTGAAAGAAGACCTCTACAAGAAATCCGGCCACTACGACAACTATGCGGATGTGATGTTCCCGCCCATGGTGGGCGATGGCGTGACCTATCGCCTCAAACCTATGAACTGCCCCAGCCACATGACATTGTTCAAGGAAATGGGCTTGCATTCTTACCGCGAACTGCCGCTGCGCTTTAGCGAATTCGCCACGCTGTACCGCTATGAAAAGTCCGGCGAGCTCACCGGCCTGGCGCGCGTGCGCACGGTCACGCAGGATGATTGCCATACCTTCTGCACGGAGGAGCAGATCGGCTCCGAGTGCGCGCTGACGTTCAAGTTATTCAACGAGGTCTTTGCCCGCTATCGCTTTTCCAGTTACGTAGTGCGCCTTTCGCTCCGCGGCGAAGGCGGCAAGTACGTGAAGGATCCGGAGAAGTGGGACCGCGCTGAAGCCGCGCTGCGCAAAGCGCTGGATGAGAACAACGTGGAATATTACGAAGCGGAAGGCGAGGCGGCCTTCTATGGACCCAAGGCGGACATCATCGCCCGGGATGTGCTGGGCCGCGAGTGGCAGCTTTCCACCTTCCAGGTGGATTTCATCCAGCCCGCACGTTTGGGTCTCACCTACATTGGCGAGGACAACCAGGAGCACACGCCCGTGGTGCTGCATCGCGCCGTGATGGGTTCGACGGAGCGCTTTTTGGCGGTGATTATCGAGCATTTTGCTGGCGCCTTCCCGGTATGGCTAGCGCCCGTGCAGGCCGTGCTCATCCCCATCGCCGATCGCCACACTGCCTACGCGCAAAAAGTGGCCGAGCAGCTCAAAGCCGCAGGCCTGCGCGTCGAAGTGAACGCCGGCTCTGACCGCATGAGCGCCAAGATTCGCGACGCGCAGAATCAAAAGGTGCCCTACATGTTGGTGATGGGCGACAAAGAAATGGAATCCGGCGCCGTCGCCCTGCGCCTGCGCTCCGGTGAAGACCTGGGCGCCATCAGCGTGGACGCCTTCCTCTCCCGTGCTAAAGAGGATATCGAAAAAGGTGACTAGTAACTTCAACCATTGCCCGCGAAGCGGGCTCGCAGCCCCCAAGCCTGTTTGCAAACGTAGGGGCGGGTCTCAGACCCGCCCTTTTTTGTTACTCCGAGCGTAGCGAGGAATCTATTTGGTCATGAAAAACCCTTCACCGAAAAGAATTGACTATCAAAATAGCGAAATTACACATAACACATAGCACATCCGATGACCTTTATAATCGGCGAAATGAGAGCAGTCCAATTCACCTTCTCGTACCCGCGCTACGCCCTGGGCCTTGCTCTCGGCCATTGGTTCCCTTCCGTGCTTTGGAGCGGCGCATCTTGCACCGTTCTGCGCGACGTTCCCGAACCCAGTCTGCCGGGTCCCGAATGGGTGAAGATCAAGACCCGTCTTGCCGGCGTTTGTGGCACGGACCTTGGCGCCATCTATCTCAAGACCAGCCCTTATTATTCCCCGTACAGTTCCTTCCCCTTCACCTTTGGCCACGAAAATGTCGGCGCCCTTGCCGAGATCGGTGCCAACGTGAAGGGATGGGAACTGGGCCAGCGCGTGGTGGTGAATCCCATCCTCAGCTGCGCCACGCGCGGCTTCAGCGACCTCTGCGATTTCTGCGCTCGCGGCGAGACCAACCGCTGCCAGCGCTTCACCGAAGGCGCCCTGGCCCCTGGCATCATGACCGGAACGGCGCGCGATACCGGCGGCTCCTGGAGCGCCTATTTTCTGGCGCATCAAAGCCAGCTCTACGCTGTCCCCGAAGGCATCAGCGACGAGAACGCCGTGATGCTGGAACCCTATGCCTGTGGCCAGCACGCGGTACTGATCGATTTTCCCAAGGACGACGAAACGATTTTGATTTTGGGTGCCGGAACCATGGGCTTGGTAACTTTGGCTGCGTTGCGGGCTCTAGGCAGCAAAGCGCGCGTCCTTGTTTCGGCGCGTTATGCCAATCAAGTGGAGGCTGCTCAGCGCCTGGGTGCCACCGAAGTATTGCGCAGTAACCTGTACCAGGAGGTTGCCGAGCGCACCGGAGCCAGGATCCTAAAACCGCTGCTGGGAAAACTCGTGGTCGAGGGCGGTGTAGACCGCGTCTATGAATGCGTGGGCACGAGCCGCTCGTTGGATGATGCCAACCGATTGGCGCGCAGTGGAGGAAAAGTGGTTCTCGTAGGGATTCCGGGCATCGCCAAAGGGGTCGATTGGACCGCCATCTTTGCCCAGGAGCTTACCTTGCTGGCAGCCCGGCAGTTCCACGACGCTGAACCTTACCAGGGTAAAAAGTGGCGTGCTTTCGACCTGGCTTTGGATCTAATGGCCATAGGAAAACTTGATCTTGGTTGGATGGTGAGCCGTAAATATCTACTCCTCCATTACAAGCGTGCCCTCAATGATCTGGCGAAAAAAGGTTCACGGAGCATAATTAAAGCGGCTTTCGAATTTGTGCACTAAGGAGGTAAAAGGGAGGATTTAATGGATATCGAAGGAAACGAAAGGCCCCCAAGTCCTGACGTTCTTTCCCGCTTGGAAAAGTCGGTCGGGTATCTTGAGGTTCTTAGGCAAGCCAGCCTTCAGCTTACCTCGAGTCTGAATCTGAAGGAAGTTCTGTATGCGCTCCTAGAGAGCGCATTCAAACTGGTCGGTGACACCCACGATGCGAACATTTTCTTATATGAAGGTGGAAAACTGTCCTTTGGTGCTGCTATATTTGAGGATGGCAGGCGGGGAAAGCCCTGGGCAGAACCGCGGCAGGACGGGCTCACCTACACCGTGGCGCGCAGCGGAAAAGTTTTGGCCATCGAGGACATGAAAACCCACCCGCTTTTTCAAACTGCGCCCAGCGATTGGAACGGGGCCATCATCGGCTTGCCGCTGAAATACGGCAGTCGGGTGCTGGGTGTGATGAATATTTCCTGGCCCACGCCGCGTCACTTCGACCAGGAGGAACTGCACGCTATGGAACTGCTCGCTGACCAGGCTGCCATCGCCGTGGAAAACGCCCGCCTGCACACCATTGTTCAGAACGAAGCACTGACTGACCCCCTCACGGGCTTGCCCAATCGGCGCGCTTTCGATTTGCGCCTGGCGGAAGAGGTGCGCCGCTCCGCGCGCTACCACCATACCTTCACTGTGCTCATGGTGGACCTTGATGACTTTAAGCGCGTTAATGATACTCACGGCCACATGGTAGGTGACGTGGCGTTGCGTGAAATCGCGCGCTGCTTACGCCGCAGCGTACGGGATACCGACTTCATGGCTCGCTTCGGTGGCGATGAGTTTGTGCTTATTCTCCCGGAAGCCAAAGCGGGCGACGAAGGACCCATTGCACAGAAGCTTCGCGAAGCAGCAAAATCCTGTCAGCTGGGCCTGCCAGGCGATAAGACAGATAGTCTCACCTTGTCAATCGGTGCTGCTTCCTTCCCACAGGATGCCACCAAGGCTGCCGGTCTGATGTTCCAGGCCGACCGGAGATTTTACGAGAAAAAGAAAAAACATGATTGATTATTGCGTTGCATCTGATTCTGGTTTGGAAACCCCGCTGGGTTAAAATTCTTCCTATGGCATCGGTGCAGCCTCCCACCACCAGCCGCACGCTTCGCAAGCGCATTGGGATTGCGATCCTGCCCATTGGCATGCTGGTGTTTTTGCTGGGCGCCGCGCCGCAATGGTTCGGCCTCGATCGCAGCCCCGTGGTCGGCTTTGTTCAGATCGGTGTTTTTACCATTGGTTTGGGCTTGATTTCAGCAGGTGGTTATATGACTATGGAAGGTTTGTGGCATGACCGCCCCAAACTGATCGTCACCGAATTGGGCGCCCGTTTCATCGGTACCGGCTATGTAATCGCGCTGGCTTCCGGAATGGCAGACGTCTTCGGCCTCGGTACCCGGCCGCTGCCTTCAGTGCCGTTCTTCGGTTACTGGCAAGGACGCGGTGTTTTGATTGGCGAGATCGTAATTATTATTGGATTGGTGATGATGTCGCCCTTTTGGGGGCGGCGCGCTGAGAATAAAAAGCCGCAATGAAAAAAGCGCTCCGCGGGGCGCTTTTTTGTATATCGAAAGTACCTAACTCGTTTCGCGTTGGCGCGCCAGTCCCATCACGGCCAGCATCTCGTCATTGGAGGCGAACTTGTATTCAGGCAAGCCGAATTCCGCGGCGTGCGCGGCTTCGGCGACCTCCAGCTTCTTCAAATCTGCAGCGCGCACCACGGGTTTCTGCAGCATCTCCACTTTCGCGTTCAATGCCTCCAGCGGCTGCTCTGTCCTGGGCTGTATCGTGGATAGATAACTCAATACAGCCTGCGCGGCATTGGTGCCGTCTTTGCGAGCCGTGCCTACCAGGCCTACACTGGCCTCCCGAGCCCACCCTGCCAGGAAGATTCCTTCGACAGGTTGTTTCATTTCTGGGTTGTACGCTTCGTAAGAGATCTCGTTAATGGGGAAGCGCGGTTCGGGGTTTTTAGCAAAATCACCCCTTTTGTCCAGCGGCAGTCCCATCCCCGTGTCCACGCGGTCGCCGATAGAGAAGATCACGGTGTCCGCGGGAATCTCGTGATAGGTGCCCAGCCCGTTCGCCGTGGTGCTTCCATCGGGACGCGCGGCCAAGGTGGTTTCTTCCACCTCGATGGCCCGTACACCGCCTTTGCCGTCGTCCAGCATCCGGTGAGGCGAGGCCAGGAATTGGAAAGAGAAGCGCGTCTGAGAAACCGGTTCCTCAGCTCCCTCCATCGCGGAGAGAATGAAGGCCTTCGCCGCATCGGGGTCCTGGCCCACAGCACGCATGATCGGCGCGCACCGTTCGAATTCGGCATCCAGTGCGGCTTGATCCAGGTTGCGGATCACGGATTCCAGTTCCTTCTTGGTGAACTTCACGTCGCCTGGCCCGCGGCGAGCAATGGCAGTAAATTGATCCACTTTAAGTTCGCGGATCGCCCAGTGGGCAATGTCTGCCATCACGTTGCCCACGCCGATGCAAACGATGTGCTTGCCAATGGCAAACTGTTGCTGGGCAAACGGTGGCAGCCGGTTGTAGTGATAGACGATATCTTTGGCGTGATAAACGCCCCTCAGGTCTTCCCCGGGCAAGCCCAATTTCTTGGTGCCCTGGGCGCCTACCGTTACCAAAATGGCGTCGAAGCCCATCTCCTGTAATTCAGAGAGGGTCAACTCGTCATCCAGGCTGACGCTAAGGTGCCCAAAATATTCGATGTTGGGCAGCGCTAATACCTGCTGGAATTGCCGCCGCAAGCCGTCTTTCATTTTCAACTTACTGGGATAGATGCCGTATTCCGCCAGGCCGCCGGCCTTGATGTCGCGGTTGATCAACGCCACCTGCGCTCCGGCTTGCGCCAACTCACGGGCGGCAAAGAGCCCTGCGGGCCCGGCTCCGACGACAGCTACGCTGTAGTTATCCATTTTTTTGTTTTCCATAGTCCTTCCGCAAACGCGGGGGATTGTATCTTAAATCACTACCCGTCCGCGTTCCACATAAAAAAGGTGCTGTGGCTGATGCTAACGCAAGCGCAACAGCACCCAAATCAGGGTGTGTATGCTATAGTTTGTGGCGTTTTCCCCGGGAACGTAAGGTATGGATATCCTGCAAACTACCCTGTCGAATGGCTTGAAAATCCTATTAAAAGAGATCCATACCACACCGATTATTAGCCAGTGGCTGTGGGTGCGGGTAGGTTCGCGCGACGAGATGCCAGGGGTGACTGGCGTCTCCCACTGGGTGGAGCATATGCAGTTCAAGGGTACGCCGAATTTCCCAGCCGGGAAGCTGGATAAGGATATTTCTCGGGACGGGGGCTATTGGAACGCCATGACCTATATCGACTGGACGGTGTATTTCGAAACCATGCCCGCCAACAAGATCGACTTAGCTCTTCGCCTGGAGGCAGATCGGCTGGTGAACAGCCTCTTCAAGCCGGAAGAGGTTGCCTCGGAGCGCACCGTGATCATTTCGGAACGCCAGGGCAATGAGAACAACCCCATGTTCCTTCTGGACGAGGACGTGCAGACTGCCGCCTTCGTAAGCCACCCTTACCGGCACGAAGTCATCGGCAACATGGCGGACCTCCAAAGCATGACGCGGGAGGACCTATATAACCATTACAGGCGTTTCTATACGCCAAATAATGCTATTTTGGCGGTTGCCGGCGATTTCGATAGTAAGGCTATGCTGGCCCGTATCGAAGAGCTATACGAATCTATTCCAAGTGGGGAGGAGCCTACTCGGGTCGCCAAGGAAGAACCTGCACCGGCGGAAGAGCGGAGGGTGGTGACCCAGGGTCCCGGTGAAACTATTTTTGTGCGCGCAGCCTATCGGTCGTTACCCGCTACCGACCCGGATTTCTTTGCTCTAGGCGTGGCCGATAGCCTGTTAGCTGGACCCAGCAACCTGAATCTGTTCAGCGGCGGCATCTCCAATAAAACATCGCGTCTCTATCAGCGACTCGTAGAGAATGAATTAGCGGTCAGTGTCAGCGGTGGATTGCAAGCCACCATTGACCCTTATCTCTATGATCTCACTGTTACAGTGCACCCCAGCAGAAAAGCCGAAGACGTTATTGGCCCTCTTGATGATGAAATCGCGCGCTTGCAAGAGAGTCCGCCCAAACCCGCCGAATTGGCGCGCGCCGTCAAACAGATT
>JAMCZK010000042.1 GCA_023485685.1 Chloroflexota bacterium
TCATGAACTGGAATTTCATGATGGCTGGGTCTGCCAGCACCAACCCCTGGCTGTTCGTGCTCGCCCTGGGCATCCTGGCGGCCTGGAAGATCGCCGGCTACATTGGCTTTGATTACTTCCTCTTCCCTATGCTCAGCCAGCTTTTCAGCAAGGGTAAGGAAAAGGCCAGGGCAGCTGCACCTGCTAAGTGACCAGGCATCAAAAAAAAGCCATCGAAACGCCTGCAAAAGCCCGCTAAAGAAAGCGGGCTTTTGACATTGTCGTCTCATGGCATAGGGCATATATTATTGGACATAATTCAGACAAGTACGTAGAGTTGGAATACGATGTTGGATTTCCTAGGCGAATTCCTTGAGGTCAACTCGGTCCTGGTTTGGTTTGTATATGGGCTGATGTTCTTTGTATTAGGGCTGGCCATTACCCTGCGCTCCCGCGCCCATAGCCGCCTGGAACTCGCCCGCCACCTGGTCTGGCTGGCAGCCTTCGGCTTCCTCCATGGCCTCAACGAATGGGGCGATCTTTTCATCCCCATCCAGGCTACCTATCTTCCTACGGCTACCATCAACTTTCTTTATACCCTGCAAACGTTTTTGTTGGCCGCTTCCTTTGCGGTGTTGTTTCAGTTCGGCGCCGAACTTTTACACGACCGCTGGCCTGCTCTTCGCGTCTTGCCTGTTCTGATCTCCCTGGGCTGGCTGGTATGGTTCCTTATCGCTCACATCAACCTGTACGGCGACATGTTTGCGCACCAAGAATTGTCCTCGGCCTGGGCGAGCTATTTGATCGGTTTTCCGGGCGCATTATTGAGTGCAATTGGTTTGCATTATCAGGTCCAAAAACAAATCAAGCCTCTTCACCTGAAAAAAATTGAACGGCCATTTTTGATCGCCAGTTATGCTCTGGTGGCTTATGCATTGGCGGACGGCTTGATCGTCCCCGCCTCATGGCTCAACAACGATACTATTGTTGCTGCCCTAGGAGTCACTCCTCCGGTCCTTCGGTCGATCATTGGGCTGACCCTGACTATCTCTGGATTGACGCTGGCTATCTCTGTCTTCCGCGCCTTGGATGTATTCCAAATTGAAGTTGAACGCCTAATTGAACGGTTGCAAGTGGAGCGCGAGCTGATATACGAACGCGACCGCATCGGCCGCGAATTGCACGATGGCGCCATTCAGACCATATACACCGCCGGCCTGCTGGTTGAAACCGCCACCCGCAAGCTGGACCCTGAAAGCGAGCTGGCTCAACCTCTGGAACGGGCCGGCAAGGCGATCAACGAAGCCATTGCCGACCTGCGCGCCTTCATCGGCGGTTTACGGCCACTGGAGGTGCCCCAATCGCTGCGCCAGGCACTGGCCGAACGGGCTGCCGACAGTCAACTGGCCCCACTGGTGGATATCGACTGGGACCTTGACCTTCCTGAGGATATAAATTTCCAAGCCACACGTATACCCCACGTGCTCGGCATTCTGAACGAGGCGTTGTCGAACGCCATTCGCCATGCTGGCGCCCGGCATGTGCGTGTGCAGGCCAGCCGCCCCGACAATCGGCTCGAGTTGGTGATCGAAGATGACGGCCGCGGTTTCGATAAGCAGAACGATGCCCGCGGGTTTGGTCTGCGCAATATACAAGATCGAGCTCGCTTATTGGACGGGACACTCCACATCCAATCCCAACCTGGCACCGGCACAAAAATAGTATTATCAGCTCCCTGGGAACTCAAACTGTGAAAGTATCCGAGTCTTCCTGGTAAGCGACCACGAAGTGGTGCGCCTGGGTCTGGTGACTCTGCTGCACGACGTGCCCTGCGTGAGCGCGGTGGGCGAAGCTGATGACTAGATTGTTCCGATTAATTTTCCATAATGCACCGGGTGTGGAACCTACTCGCCCTGTTTGATTAACGACGCATATCTTATCGAACACCCTGTTGCCTGTTCAATCGCTGAAAGGGGAACATTCCTCAGCTTTGGTTGAATCTCCTTGACGAACGTCCTTCGCTCCTCCTCGCCACCCCCGTGAACGGCTTCCCAGTCTGCCCCTTCTCGTGCCCTTCCTGCACTTGATCGTCCCCTCTTCTTAGCAGCGTCGCCGCCGTGCGCGGGGTCTTGTCCTTTTTGTCGTAATTTCTTCAGTTTAGCCACACCGGCTTTTTCAAAGTTTGGTTGAAGCAGTTTTTCCTTATATGTGGCCAAACACTCCTGCGAGCAAAATTGCCCTCTTCCATGCTCGATGCGTTTTCCGCATTCCTTGGGATAAAAGCGTCTTGATGTATAAAAAATCTATAATTTCTAAACTGGTTGCACCACGTTGCACCAAATCTCTTGGTAGGGAAGGCGGTCTACGTTACAAGACTATAGGGCATTCTGACAAGAAGATTTTTTGCATTTGATTTTTTGTTATCTTCTAATTGATACGTTTCAAAAACATATCTACTATTTCGGGATCAAAAAACTTCCCGGATTGTTCTTTCATGTACTTTAAAGCCTTGGTTTTGCTCCATGCTTTTCGATATGGTCTATCTGATCTCAGAGCATCCCACACATCAACAACTGTAAAGAGACGTGCTGCTAAAGGGATCTCTTTTCCTTTCAACCCACGCGGATAACCCGTACCATCCCACTTCTCATGATGACAGTAAGGAATTTCCAAAGCGGGTTCTAAGAATGCTATCTGAGACAGCATATGATAAGCATAGATAGGGTGGTTGCGCATTATCTCCCATTCATCATCAGTGAGTTTTCCAGGCTTGAGGAGTATGGCATCCGGAACACGCAATTTACCGATATCATGCAATAAGGCTCCCCGGCCAAGATGAATTAATTTTTCCTGAGTTAATCCGAAGCTATTCGCGAGGTCTAAAATCATTTCAGTAACGCGTTTGGAATGGCCCTCTATTTCATGGTCACGCATGTCGATGGCGCGTACCCAGCCTTCGAGAGTAGCTTCGTAAGCTGTCTCCAGGTCTATTTTTGCTTGGCGAAGTCCGTCAAAGAGTTGGGCACTATTAATTGCAATCGCTGCTTGCTGAGCTATTGTTTCGAAGAACTCCCTCCAATCTTCATCGGGAGAACATAGCGATCGGCTGTACACCTCCAATACGCCCACTGTTTGACCTTTTGCGGATAAAGGAACAGCAAAATATGAGGAAAAGTTTTCGGATGACATTAAGTCCGTAAATTCAGACTCTAGATGAGCGTCATTGAGGTCACCAAGTTTGACGAGGTGTCCTTCGAGGGCTGCAAGTCCCGCGTAGCTTGTTCCAAGTCGGATTCTGATGTTCCTTGCCTTATTGTCTGATTTGAATCCGATTTGATTTGCGTATCTCAGGTATCGATCTGGTCCCAGCAGTAAAACTGCAGCGGCATCAACAGTTAATAGGGAAACAGTCCGATTGAGCACCACGGTAAGAACGGATCCCAAATCAAGATTGGCGACGATAGCAGTGTCAATTTCTCTCAATGCGGTAATACGTTTAATTTGACGCTTGGTTAGTTCTACTTGCTCTCCGAGTCTAATTATGGGCTCCCTAACGCCGCTAACAAAGAAAGCTCCAAAAATCGAAGACATTGCTCCGAGTTTATACACATGCCCGAGCAAATTGTAGATGTCGTATGCACTTGCATAAAGTGTGAAAAACAGCTCACTAAAAACTAGAAAAGTCGTTCCAACTAATAATATTCTTGACTCATGACTACGTGTTTGCCGGTAGATATTGGCAAATTTACCAAACGCGATCAGGGCAATAAACACAACCGTGTATTCCAACCAGATTTTAGTTGGAGTTAACCCCGTGCCCTGCACATACATGCTTGGAAGTGAATGGGGTAAATAGATGATCACGTAAAATGTCACCCCAATTGCTGTAAACGCTCCAATTCCAAGAAGGGCTTGAAAGAAAGAGTCATTCTTGGGTCTAGCCAATTTAAAATCACTGAAGACAAGCGCAAAAGCTTGTGTCAATCGAGCAACAATCCAAAAATCTATTGCTTTCCCAGTGCTATTTTCACTGAAAAAAGCTGGCATCCCGGGGAAAGAGAATGTATGCATGTAGTCAAACGTACCGATGATAAAAAAGGCCACTCCCAAGAAAAGGACTCGTCGGTCCCCGGTCTTACGGAAAGAGTACCAGTTAAGGAAGAATATCGAGAAGCTGACTAATACACTGCTTAACTCACTGAAGTTATGCCATACCAAATAGGAATCAACGTTGAATACGAAATATATTTGCCCTTTGAATAGCCACGCTAAGGCGAATATTGTGGCTATTGCGATGAGCGGGAGGACAACGTAGTAATTAAGGCCTTTGTCATCCCAGCTTCTTGGATGAGGAGATACATTTAAGGTAGCCGTCAACCACCCCTATTTCGCCATTGAATGGCCCTGTAACCCTTTCCGCATGCTCTTTATTGTTGGATCCACCACAACAAAGAGCCAATTGAATATTTATGTATTTTATACGAACGGGACTGCTACCGTGTTTGGAAAAGTGAGGCAATATTAGGGAGGAAAAATTGTGGGGGGTTTTTCGAACTAAAACCAGTTAGCCGTTCCCGATATCCTGTCAAGCAGCCCTGGGAAACCGGCAGGACCAAGGGCCTGTTGAGCAGGCAACCTGTCCAGACGACTAGAATTCTACATATGGGGAAAGAGGCGAAGGAATTCGATCTTGTCCAAGCGGGCCTAATTGATGATGAGGAGGAAATGCTAACGGTTTATAGACGGGATCCTAAAGAACTGAAGCCGAGAATGACGAAGATGCCGGTAGAGGAGATTATGCGGATTACCGGACGTAGCAGGAGGATGGCGTATGCGATTAAGGCTGGGAAGAGGAGACCGCAAGAAGGATCATGGATAAAATCGCAACCGACTTTGTCCACTAACAAAGTTAAGCCAAAATCTCTAAAAGCCAGATAAGGACGCCGTCTTAATCTCCTACGTGTGGTTTTGGTAGTAACATAAATTGGGCTCAGCCGCAGGTCCTCACCCCATGCCTAAGAAATGGGCCTTGGCGGCAGAGCCCGCTTTTACATTAGTCACTGGTTCAGGAATGTCTTTACTGCTTTGCGCACTGCTTCCTTAGCCATATCATCAATCGCAGTTCCCACGACGATGATATTCACGCCCGTGCCGATGAACGCTTTGAAATTATCGGCGTTGATCCCGCCTTCCGCGATCGTAGGCACCGTTACGGCTTTTAGCATGGCTTCCAATCGTTCTTTTACTGGTGGCGCGATCTCGCCTGCTTTAGCCCCTTCGTAACTCATGCCCGTCATCAGCCCGACGAAATCAACACCGATGTCCTGCATTTTTTTGGCGGTTTCGGCAACATCAGCCGGTTTGTCCGCAGGAATCCCGAAGAGATGCCTGTCGCTTGGGCTGGCAATGTAGGCGTCAATCAACAGGCCGTTCTTGTGGCCCAGATCAACTACTGCCTTCAGGTCCTCAATCGTTGACTTGTGTGTATGCAATCCATCAGCTCCGGACCGTGAAAGTAGCGCCATATCTTCATCGATTAATGGGGTAGGGACGACTTCAGCAAAGGTCCCTGGAACACCCGCGGTGATATAGATGTCTGGCCCAACTACATTGCGAACCCCACTGATTACCTCAGCCATCTGTAGAAGTGTTATTTCGTGACGGACATTTTCTGCATCATGCATATTTGTCACGCCCTTATGACCGCGGGCTAACGCCGTTGCAGGATGGTTGGGTTCAATGAGTTTCGCTCCGGCTTGGACAGCGGCTAACGCCATTCGGGCGTCATCGCCGCTGATGCCTGTCGAGAGCAAAGTTGTTCCGCCATGCAGTTTGATTGCTTCCAAAACCTTTTTTCTGCCGGCCTCTCTTTTTTGATACATATCTCCAATTATCATTAAGTACCTCGGTTCTTTGTGTATTCCTGTTTTTTTATGACGCCATTTTCCGTTTTGCAATTTGGTTGGCAATAAGGGTTAGCACACATGCGACAATGGCAGCGATTGCCATTGAAGCGGCAAACCCAAACGGATTATTTGAAACAGTGGGAGCCACAAAAGTGGGCAGGTATCCAGATCCACGTGCGTTAAAGAACCCGGTGAAAGCACCGCCAATCGTGGCTGAGATCAACGCGATGGCAAAGACTAATTTATCCGCAAACATGAATGGATAAGCTGCCTCAACAAAGGTGCCGAATGCCATGTTCACAAAGAAGCCAGGCGCGGCAACAGAGGCTTCACTTTTTTGTCTTGGGCCAATAATATTGGCAAGCGTGATGCCTGCCGATACCATTACTAAACCAACCATGTCAACGGCGCCCAGAAAACTGTTCCCCTGCAATTCCATCTCCAGAAGAATGATGGGGAGAATTGCCGCGTGATATACGCCACCGATAATTGCCGGCCAAATCAGCAAGCCGGCAACCGCGCCAGCGAGTATTGCGTTGTAATCTAGGGCAATTTGGATCAGTTCACGCATACCGTTGCCGAGCCAGAGGGTAATCGGCGCCAGCCCAAAGTAAATGGTCAAGCCGCCAATCATGCCGCCTAAAGCACCAGCGATCAGGCTGGATGTAGTTGCGGGAAAACGCATTCGGAATGACCACTGCAGCAGGTAGCTGGCCAAAATGCCGGCGAGAATGCCGCCAACGATGCCGCCCAGGATTCCCCCACTGACTGACAAGGTTCCGGCCACAACGCCGGCCACTATGCCTACCTCATCCAATCCTGATACCTGCTTGGCGGCAACCACCGCTACTACGACTGGTAGAGCAGCAATCAGGACATCAAAGATCGGCCCAACAGATTCGTTGAGGAAAGGGATTTTGCCAATGGCCAGTACTAGGGCCATGGCGATAAACGCGGGGAGCGATGCCATCATAATGCTGCGCAAATTGATGCGCTTGAAGATATTGCCGGTATCCACCTCCGCCGCTTTGCCAATCACTGGGCTGTACTTAGTCTTCCATTCGGATGCAAATGCAGATATATACCCCACTGCTCTAGTACGGTTGGTTGATCCGGTTGTGCCCGAAGAAGAAATTACGTTTGCCCCTAAAGAGCGAGCATTGGACATGGAACTTCCGCCGGTCCCAGCGACAGGGATTTTCTTATCCGCTGCCGCCTTAACGACTTCTGAGTTGATTCCTTTTGGATCAGCTGAGACCAGAATAAGCCCGTCGACTTCTCCATTCCTGATCGACGCTGCCAGAGCTTTGTTTTCAGATTCTGCTTGTTTATTTACCTCAGCCAGTTTTCCCTCATTAGCCGGAACAGGCCCACTTGATGACTGCTTCCAGAGGATGGCTTTGGTTTGCTCAGTTACATGATCGAGGCTTGAATTGGCTGCCACAAAAACAACGTGGCTGATTTCCAGATTTGCTGCTTTGGCCTGACTGGCTATTTCTTCGAGCAGCACTTGGGGGTTATTGCCTCCAAGCACATACAAATGCCCCCCACTGCTACCTACGACAGCGATCTTTTTCATCTCTAGCTCCTTCAGATATATGTCCTACTTTTTATAAATTCCAAAAATAGGTATTTTCTCGTCGCACCTCCTGGCAAATTAGCCAATTCAAGCATATAATTGATGGTGGAATTTCTATTTCCATCGATGCAATTATGTGTGTTTGGGTGTGAACCGGTCAATCAGAATGGCAGCTATTGCGATTTAGGGAAAATAGAATATGCCAATGGATAACAAAGGAATTTCGCAGTTCAGGGACACGGCGGTAGACAGCGGGAATATTTTAAACCGCTGGCTTACCCTTAGTGGTGTTTCGAGAGGAATGATTTTGAAGGAAATGAATCAATCTGGGGTCTTGAACACCAAAATTGGATTTAAGACATTTCAACAATGGACCTCGTCCGGGGAATCCGCCAAAAAAATTAGCGGCAGGAATAACGAAGAAGCTGGGTCAAGATTGGTGGAAATTGTTAAATGGTTCTTTAACGAGCATCTTCACCGAAAATCCGGGATCATGTTGACTAATGAGCTTGAGGACCTTATTCGTCTTTATGAAGACATTCCGGTTCTGAATCGCTTGCAGTTGCACCGAATACTGCATGACCTGGAAGTGGCCAATCATGAACGCACAATCACCCTGCCAATAAACCCGGATTGGAAGAAACAATTGCGCGAGCAACCTTTATGCGCCTTCGTGATGGACCCGTATTGGTGCATAAGAGCCACTACGCACTACGAACTGGCCTTTGCAGGGTTTTCCGAAGAGGACCTTCGGAACTGGGGCTGTTGGCACCGATTGACTGCAAGTATCAATAATATTCCCAAGCACGTGCCTGGCAGTCCGATGAGTTCTTCCCGCGGGCCTTATGCCCGAGAGTATTATGTGAACCAATTATCCAGATTCCGTCATTTGACCAAACCTCTAATAAGAAGCAAAGATTCAAGAATGGTTCTAATTTTGGAATTACTAAACGAATCGCCCTATTTTAAAGAAGTGTGGGAGCTTTCTTTGAATAATGACAAGTCGTTGAATTCCTATTCTATTGGTTTTCCCGTGCCATTTTTTAAGAAAGATGATACTTTGCTTTGGATGATGGAATTGAGCGTGGAAATCTCAAATTCTGATGGATTGCATCTAATACATTGGACCCCTATTAATCGGGATTCAAATTTCTATATTGCTGACTTTTGTAAAAAGGTGGATCGATCTGGCAATTTTACTAAGTCCTGCTATTTTATTGAGGACTACGCTCATTATTTCACTGAGAATCAGCGAAAAGCTTTGAATGTTTAAATACCTGCATATGTTCATACAATCAAGGAGCTTGTGCAAATAAGCGGGAACCTAAAAAAGGGGTTAGATACTTAATCTCTATCTGTGAAGCTTAGTCGGAAAAAGCTAAATGAAATAAAGGAGCTTGTGCAACAGCTCCTATAATCTGGCCGTACGAACAGTTTAACTGTGGGTATCTATAACCACCTGCGAGTCATTGAGCCGGGTTAACCTAGCGATTCCACTTCATTTGTTGAACAATGGGTGAGTAGGATGACAAAGCCCAGCAGAAAATTCACCCCACAAATGCAGCAGATTTATAGCAGGTAAAAAGATGGGAAAGGTTGTCTTGGCCGAGTTCTGTTGGGCCGGAGGTTTTGCTCGCTAAACCCTAATTCCAAGGGATAAATAATCAAATTTAGTGCACAAAATTCACGCCCCATAATCTGTCCCGCCAAGCCCCTGAGTCTCGTGAAAAATGCAACATTCAGGGTAGGTTAATGCGTTAAACTAAATGAAAGGAAACGCCTATGCCAAAAGAAAAGACAAAATCCAGCGAGGATAAAGGGGAAAAAGGACAAAAACGGGCTACAGGCGGCGCCCGGGCCATCTGGTCTGGGGCAATCGCCTTTGGCCTGATTAATATCCCGGTCAAGCTGTTCTCGGCCACTCAGGAACATGAGTTGGCCTTCCATCAACTGCGTAAAAGCGATATGTCGCGCATCAAATACCTGCGCGTGGCAGCCAATGACGGTCAGGAGGTTCCTTACGAGGATATCGTCAAAGGATATGAGATCGAGGAGGGTGTGCACGTTGTAATCGATGAGGAGGATCTCCAGAAGGCCGCACCCAAAAAGACGCAAACCATCGAGATCGTTTCCTTTGCCGACGAAGATGAAATTGACAGCATCTATTTTGAAAAACCCTACTTCACCGCCCCCGACAAGAATGCAGTCCGGGCTTACGTCCTTTTGCGGGAGGCATTGAAGGAGACCAAGAAAGTCGCCATCGCCAAGTTCGTCTTGCGCACCAAAGAGAATCTTGCCATCCTCAAGCCTGAAGGCGATGCCCTCATTCTGAATCAGATCCGCTTCCAATCTGAATTGCGCGAGCGCGAACACCTTAATCTGCCCGGCGCAGAGGATATGAAGAAGCAGGAACTCGATCTCGCCGTAAGCCTGGTAAATCAGCTTACCGACAAGTTCAAACCGGAAGAGTTCACGGACACATTTACCGATGAGTTAAAGCAGATCATCGAGCAAAAGGCCAAGGGCATTGACATTACTGCGGAATTGGCTAAGCTTGAAGCGCCGGCTGACACCGATTTGTTAGAGACCTTGCGAGCCAGCCTGGAAAAGGCAAAATAGCAAATCCGCTGAGCAATTTCGCTTGCAGCCGTAGGGGCGGAGCCTGTCCCGAGTGAGCCGCTAAGCGGCGACGAGGGATCTAAGACCCGCCCGTCATTGCGAGCGAAGCGAGCAATGACTAAATGCCAGATCAAGCGGATAGCTTAAAGGAATATCGCCAGAAACGCGATTTCCGCAAAACCAGTGAACCCGCGGGCGACCTCAAACAGGCGGGCGCCCAAGCAAAGCGCGCCGAACAGGCGCGCTTTGTCGTGCAAATGCACGCCGCCACCCGCTTGCATTACGACTTCCGTCTCGAAGTCAATGGCCTGCTCAAATCCTGGGCGGTGCCGCAGGGGCCATCCACCGACCCACAGGTTAAGCGTTTGGCGGTCGAGACCGAAGACCACCCGATGGAGTATCTGGACTACGAAGGCGTGATCCCTAAAGGCGAATACGGCGCCGGCCCCGTGATCGTTTGGGACACCGGGACTTACGAAAATATACGCGCCGAGAAGCGCAAACCGTACACCATGGAACAAGCCTACCAGGAGGGATTGATCGAAATCAGGCTCGACGGCGAAAAACTGCACGGTGAATACGCACTGGTGCGCACCAAATTCCAAGGCGACCAAAAGAATTGGTTGCTGGTGAAAATGAAGGATAGCTATGCCGACCCGGAACTCGACATCGTTGCCGAGTTCCCTAATTCGGTGAAGAGCGGCAAGACCATCGAGCAGGTCAGCGACGAGGCCAGCCATAACGCCATGCACCCGGCCCTGAAAATGATTCCCGAAGAGTACCTCGATCGCCTGGAAGAATCCGCTTACCCCGGCTGGCAGGAGCCCATGCTGGCGACGCCTGCTGACAAGCCGTTCTCGCGCGCCGATTGGATCTACGAACAAAAACTGGACGGCCAGCGCTGCATCATCTTCCGCAAAGCTGATCAGGTGCAGATGGTATCGCGCAACAAGATCATCGTCACACAGCAGTATCCCGAATTGGCTGCTGCACTCAAAGCGCAGGGCAAAGGCGATTTTGTGGTGGATGGCGAGATCGTGGCCTTCGAAAATGGGCGCACCAGTTTCGAACAAATGCAGAAGCGCATGCATGTGACCAAACCCAGTAAAGAACTCATTGCCGAGACCAAAGTTTATTTGTACTTATTCGACATCCTTTATCTGGATGGTCATTCCACAACCAAGCTGCCGCTGACCGAGCGCAAAGAAGTACTGAAAGAAGTCGTCGAATACAAGGATCCGCTGCGCTACATGGAACATCGCGAAGGCGACGGCGAGAAATTCCTGAAAGAAGCCTGCGCCCAGGGGTTGGAAGGGTTGATCGCCAAGGACGGCAATTCGCAGTACCAGCACTGCCGCTCCAGCAGTTGGCTGAAATTCAAGTGCGTGCGCAGCCAGGAAGCCGTCATCGGCGGCTGGACCGAAGGAACCTCTGGAATGCGCGGCTTCGGCTCGCTGCTGGTGGGCACCTACCAGGATGGCAAGCTGCTTTTCGCCGGCGGTGTAGGCACCGGCTTTAACGACAAGGCCATTCGCGATATCCGTTTGAAACTCGATGAGCTGGCTGCCGATAAGAATCCGTTTGAGCCTGACCCCTGGCTGCCTGACACCGATGTGCATTGGGTGAAGCCGGAACTGGTAGCCCAGGTCGGCCATAGCGATTGGACCAAACAGGGCAAGATGCGCCATCCGCGCTTCCTGGGGCTGCGCACCGACAAGGACCCGCGCGAAGTGGTGCGCGAGACCCCGAATGCGGTTGCCCCGCCGCCAATGGACGGCGGCGCGCCGGGGCGGGGCAGGGCGATCTCCAAGGATGTTTGGCGCGTCGTGGAGGGGCAGCGTATCAAACTGAGCAACCTGGACAAGGTCTTGTTCCCCGGCGGCATCACCAAAGGGCAGGTGATCGACTATTACGAACAGATCGCTTCAACCATGCTGCCGCATATCAAGGACCGTCCGCTCAACATGGAACGCTTCCCGGATGGCATCCAAAAGAAGGGTTTCTATCACAAAGAGGCGCCAGAATATTTCCCCAGGTACATTGATTTAGTCGAGGTGGAGGTCAGCGAAACCGAAACCCAAATGCAGCCGATGGCCAATAAGGCTGCCAGCCTTGTTTACTTGGTGCAGATGGCCGCGCTGACTCTGCACCACTGGATGAGCCGCAAACAGGACCTGCACAAGCCCGATAAGATCGTATTCGACCTCGACCCTTCGACCGAAGAAGGCTGGGAGGTGGTCATCGAAGGCGCCTACGATCTGCGCGCCATGCTCACCGAGATGGGCTTGCCCTCCTTCGTCATGGTCACCGGCTCGCGCGGGCTGCATATCGGCCTGCCGATAAAGCCCGAGCACGATTACGCCACTGTGCAGCTATTCACCAAGGCGGTGTGCACCACGCTCGAGCGCCGCGACCCGAAGTTCACTACCAAGTTCCGTAAGGAAAAACGCAAGGACCGCGTTTTTCTGGATTATCTGCGCAACCGTTACGGGCATACCAGCGTGGCGCCTTACACCATTCGGGCGCGCAACGGGGCGCCGGTAGCCGCGCCCATCGATTGGGAGGAGCTGAAGGATCCCAAGCTGCGCTCGAACCAATTCACCATTGCCAATGTAATCGAGCGGGTGACAAAGATCGGTGACCCGTGGAGGGATTTCGACAGCTTCCAGACCTCGCTGCCGAGCTTCGAGAAGATCGAAAAAGTGCTGGCGGGAAAATAGACCTCACCCCCGACCCCTCTCCATCTTTTGATGGAGAGGGGAGAACGTCATGATGGTCAGTCTTCAAATAACGATAAGTCGTCATTGCGAGGAGCACGCTCATGCTTTGCATGAGCAGCGGACGAAGCAAACTCGAATCACGAACATGTTATCAATTCAATGTTTGACGTAAGTTCGTTTACGGCTTGCATTTATCGCAACCAGTCTGGTTCCTCCTTAGGGGAATAAAAATGGATTCTCTTCGAGATTGCCACGTCGGCTTTCGCCGCGCAGCGGCTCAAAAACGCCTCCTCGCAATGACGGAGTAGCCTCAACCTCTACGCCGCCGCTCGCCGAAGATCCGCCAGGCGGCCTGGCGATGCTGCCAATCGAGTAAAGTCAACTGGGATTGGCTTCAGCAGTTATCGGAACAATCTCCATCCGTTTCAAAGCTAATCCAGCCACAAAAGCTACACCGATGACAACGGCCGCCAGGTCAAACACGGACCGTGGGCTGATATTCTGGTAGACATAGCCGGCCAGGATCGGTCCAACGATAAGCGCCAGGCTGCGCGCGGATTGATAGAGTCCCAATAGGTAACCGCGTGCCTGGCGCTGCCCAAAGCGAGTCACCAGCGATTGCATACTGGGTTCGCTGACCCCAAAACCGAAAGCGTACGGCGCGAAAAGGAAAGTTGCGATGATGGCGTTACTGCTGCTCGCCAGCCCGAGGAAAGCCAGTGCAATTGCCGCCTGGCCGATGAGCAAAAGGGTGCGTTCGCCGAACCTGCCAACCAGAGGACGGATGAGGACCAGTTGAGTCAATACTTGCATGCTGCCATTGAATGCAAACATCAAACCGATATAGAACTTGACCCTTTCTGGAAATTGAGGATTGGTGAAGATCACATGATCTGCAAACAGGGAAAAGGTGGAAGGCATGCTGGAAAATGCCAGCGAGCCAATAAAACCGATCACTAAAACCAGCAGGAGGGCTAGGATATTCTTCCAAGGGATGCGCTGCACTCCGTTGCCATGTCGATTGTCGCTGCGTTCTTCTTCTGTGAGTGATTCTTTCAATGTGAACAAGGTGAGCAGTAATGTGATCGCCGTGATAACGGTAGCCCCAATGAACGGCATCACCTGCCCGTAGTTGCTCAGGATTCCGCCAAAAGCGGGACCAAAAATAAAGCCTGCGCCAATTGCGCCTTGCAATAAACCTAAGCCGTGAGCGCGGTGATCCTCGGGGGTGATATCGCTGATGTAAGCCTGGGCAATGGTGATGTTGCCGCCGGTGATCCCATCCAGGATGCGGCCGGCGAACAAAATAAGCATACCTCCGCTCACCGGAAGGGCGAAATTGAGAGCGTCGATCTTTTGACCCAGAGGAATGGCAAAGATAAACAGCATGAACGCCACCACGGTTCCCAGCTGGCTGATGATCAGGAGCGGACGCCTGCCATAGCGATCAGACAGCCGGCCGAGGACTGGCGCCGCCAGGAATTGGGCGCCAAAGAAGGCGCTGGAGAGCAGGGTGATCTGGATGACGCTACCCTGGAAGGTCCCCTGGGCATAGAGTGGCAGGATAGGGATGATGACACCCGCGCCAAGGATGTTGGTGAAGATGATGAGCAGGATAGGGAAGAGGCGCTTTAGATCCATGTGGGTATTAGGCGAACGCTATCTAGACGGATTGACCTAAGGATACCTTACGCTGATCGCGCTCTTTTATTCGTCATTGCGAGAGCCTGTCCCGAGTTAGGTTCAGGCAAGCCTGAACCGTATTGCGAGCGAGCTTCATTTGCGAGCGTGGCAACCTTCAGCCGCCCGCGGCGGCGACGAGGGAAGCACGCTCATGCAGAGCATGAGCAGCGGACGAAGCAACCTCGAATCTTAGTAACTTTTTCGAACTCAAGCGTGACGTAAAACCTATACGGCTCTACTAATATTCCAAACTAACGAATCTCTTCGAGATTGCCACGTTGGGCTTTCGCCGCTGCGGCGGCTCAAAAACGCCCTCCTCGCAATGACGGATGTAGGCAAGGCGCACCGCCGTGCGCGTTCAGCGCTGTCTCTTTACGGCGATTTCCTTGTCTAACTGTTTGACAAATCACCGTATTTTCACGCAAAAACCTAATTCCGATTAATAATACGCGCATGATCTCAAGAGAAATGCTCTACGCTCTTCTCCTCGGCCTGCCCGAAAAATACTTCGAGCATCTCGATTGGCCGTGGCCGTGGGTTGCAAAATCCATCCGCATCGGGCTCAACCAAGGTCTCGATCCTTTGTCCGCGCTGAAATCGGGGTTCGCACGCTTGGGAGACCAACCGCTTGCGAAGGTCAAAGAAACACTTCTCAGCATCCTCCTGGTAATGGAAATACCGGGGCTTTCCTATCGCCAGCGCGAGGCACTCGTCGCTTTGCGCTCGGTGAAGGCTGCTTCATTGGCTCAGATGTGCCGTATCCTGGCCCAAGACCGCCGCAACACCTATCGCCGCATGAACGCACTTGTAAGCAAAGGCCTTGCCTTTCGGTTCTATCAACCCGGAGGCGTGCACTATTTCGCCATCTCTACTCCGATGGATAGATCGCTCAAACACGAGATTAATCACTTCATCGATGACCTGATCAAGGAATTTTCGGCTGAAGCCGCGACACAATCGACACAACCTACACAATCGACACGACAGACACTTTCGCCATGATCGACGACACAAGCCCAACCTACACAGCGACTTGACGCATCTTAATTCGTCTTTGCGAGAGCTTGTCCCGAGCGAGCCGCCGTTGGCGGCGACGAGGGAAGCACGCTCCTGCGAAGCATGCCCCGCCCGACTCGTCATTGCGAGGAAGCCGAATGAAAATGAGGCTGCACGAAGCAACCTCGAATCAGAATCATGTAAATTTTTCCAAGCTCGTCGTAAATCAGCTTCTCTTACGGCATTTCTTCTACCTGATCGATCAACCATCTTCGAGATTGCCACGTCGGGCAGCGCCGATTAAAAACGGCGCTAAGCGCCCTCCTCGCAATGACGGATTAGAAACCCAGCCACTGGCTTGCCGCCCGCGGCAGATCCGCCAGGCGGCCGCGCTTGATCGTGCATGGCGGCAGGGATTCGATGAACAGCTTGCCATACTCCTTGCTCACGATGCGCTTGTCGAAGACGGCCACCACGCCGCGGTCAGACTGCGTGCGGATCAGGCGGCCGAAGCCCTGCCGGAAGCGCAGGATGGCTTCAGGCACCTGGTACTCGTAAAAGGGCGATTCGAAGGTCTCGGAGCGGGCGGCCACGATGGGGTCGCTGGGCACGTCGAAGGGCAGGCGGATGATGGCCAGCACCGACAGCGCCGGCCCGGGGATATCCACGCCTTCCCAGAAGGCGCGGGTGCCCAGCAGCACGGCGCCTTCGCTGGATTTGAAGCTTTCCAGCAAGGTGTGCGGCGAAGCGCCTTCGCCCTGCTCGTAGATCTGGATGCCGGCTGCGGCCAACGGCCCGGCGATGGCCTGCGAGGTGCGGCGCAATTGCTCGTATGAAGTGAACAGCGCCAGCGTGCGGCCGCCGACGGCCTTGGCCAGCTGGATCAAGCCACGCTCCACGGCGGCCTGGTAGGGCCCGCGCTCGGCGGGCTCGGGGATGTCTTCAATGAGGTAGAGCAGCGCGGTGGTCTCGTAGTCGAAAGGCGAGCCGAGCGATAGCTCTTCGGCGTGTTCGGCGTGCAGGCGGCGCTTGAGGTAATCGAATTCGCCCGCCGCCGTCAGCGTTGCCGAGGTGAGCACCACGCCGGTCTTCTTGTGCCAGATGTGTTCCTCCATTAATTCACCGACCTGCAATGGAGCCGCCTGCAGCGTTAACTGATGCTGGCGCTGGGGATTGATCTCTACCCAATAGATCATGCCTTCCTCCGGCTTGAAGACGAAACCTTCCATTTGTTTCTTCAAATCCTGCAGGGCGCGGTAGCTGTTGCCGATGTTGCCGCGGATGTCTTCGATCTCTTCTTCGGCGTTAGCCATTATGTCTTTGAGCCCACGCCCGATCTGTTCGACGCAGTCGAGCAGATTGTCCAGGATCTTGCGCGAATTATCCCAGGCTGCTTCGATCATTACCCAGTTTGGTTGCCTGCGCGTGCTTTCCAAAATGCGTTCCTGGTGAGCGTAATCGCCGAGCGGCCTGCCTTCGCGCTGTTCTTCCAGGAAAATTTTCAGCTCCGTGAATACTTTCGTGAACTGGTTCTGGAACTGGAAGGCGTCATCCGTGGCGCGCTCGACCAGGGCGATCAGCGCGCCGTATTGGCTGGGCTGCAATAGATGCTGGGCGATCGCCAGCAAGCGCCCGAGCTGCCCCGATTTGCTGCCGCCCAGTTCGCGCAGCAAGCGCTCGGGCTCTATCTGGGTGATGCGCACGCTGAGCGCGCTGGTGGTAGCCGCTTCGAGGTGGTGCGCCTCGTCAACGATCAGGTATTGATAATCCGGAAGCACACGGCTGCCAGTGGCCAGGTCGGCGAGCAGCAACGCGTGGTTTACGACCAGGAGGTGCGCGTTTTGCGCGGCTTCGTGGGCGCGGTGGAATGGACAGATGCCGCTCATGCGCCGCACACAAGTCTCTTCCGTGCAGTTCTCATCGGCGGCCGAGATGCGGCCCCATACGGCGCGTTCACCGTTACCATTCAAGTTGATCTCGCCGCGGTCGCCGCTTTCCGTATCTTGCAGCCAAACCAGTACTTTGCCCAAGACGCGCAGCTCGTCGGCAGTCTCCGGGCCGCGGCGGCGCAGCGCCACCAGGCGCCGAGGGCACACATAATTATTGCGGCCCTTGAGGACTGTGGCATTCAGCGGCATGCCGAGCGCGGCCCGCAGGTCAGGGATGTCTTTGTAGATCAGTTGGTCTTGCAAGTTGATCGTGTTGGTGGAGATGACCACGCGGCTGTCGTTCTTCAGCGCCCACAGTGCAGCGGGGATCAAATAAGCCATGGTTTTACCGGTGCCGGTGCCGGCTTCCACCAGAAGATGTTTCCCCTGGCTTAATGTATCAGTGACGGCGCGCAACATCTCCACCTGTTGGCTGCGCTGCTCGAATTCGGCGAAGCTCTTCGAAAAAGCGCCGCCATGTTGCAGCCAGGCGGCGGTCTCTTCCAGGTCCAGGGATTTGGGCTCGGGCACCTCACCTTGCCGCGACCGCAGGCCCTGCGGATCCGGGCGCGTAAAGATGGGGCCGCGCCAGCCCTCCCGCGTCGACAGTGCTAACATCTCGGCCCCGCGTGCCTTCAGCGCCTGACGGAACGGCCAGTCGCCGCTCCAGCTTTGTTCCTCGCCCAGGCTGGCGATCTCGTTCAGCAAGTCGATAGGTAGTTCGAGGATCTTCTCATAAAGCTGCTGGTACACGGCCTGGGTGACGCGGGCATCGTCCAGGGCGCGGTGGGTAGCCGGCAGCAGGATATTGAGTTGCTGGCCCAGCGCACCCAGGTTGTAGCGCATGGCACGCGGCATCAGCACCGCGGCCATATCGTAGGTATCGATCACTTCGTTATCGCGGAACAGGCCGTAGCGTCGGAGAAAGGATAGGTCGAAGGCGATCCGTTGGCCCAGGATGGGGGCCTGGCCGGCGAATTTGGCCAGATCAGCCACCACGTCGCGGATACCGGGCGCTTCACGTACCATGGCGTCGGTAATGCCGGTTAGCTGGGTGATGAAAGGGGGGATGCGCCGATCGGGATTGACCAGGCTATGCCACTCACCTTCGATGCGCTTTCCATCGAAGCGGACGGCGCCGATCTCCAGGATGGCGTCCTTTTCGGAGTCGAGGCCAGTACTTTCGATGTCAAGAGCCACGATGGTGGGCATGGCCGGGATTATAACATCTGTTCTATTTTAGTCTGTTAGTCCAGTAGTTTGGCAGTTTGTAGTTTTGGAAAAACCAAAACGTAATTGCTTCAACAAAAGTAATCGACTACCAAACTACGTGACTATCTAACTAAGGAACTAAGTGTGACCCTTCACAAGCCAGCCGCCAGGACTATAATTAAGGTTTGTGTTTGCCGCCGAATTGACGGCAAAGAATGAGAGAAAGCGTTGCGCGACCCGAAAGAAAAGAAATTAGCTGAAATCGCCAAAAAAGACGAGCACATTTCTTATAAACAAGTAACTACTCAACCGAAGAAGGGGGTCATGAACTGGCTGGTTGGCCGCCCCCTTCCATCTGCCGATGCTCCCCACCAAACCATCGGCAAAGCGGTGGGTTTGGCAGTGTTCGCTTCGGACGCGTTGTCCTCCACTGCTTATGCCACGCAAGAGATCCTCGTGATCTTGGCGTTGGCCGGGGCAGGCGCGTTTGGGCTGTCGATCCCGCTTTCGATTGCTATTGTCGTCTTGCTGGTTATCGTCACGATCTCATATGAACAGACTATCCATGCATATCCAGGCGGCGGCGGTGCCTATATCGTTGCCCGCGAAAACCTGGGCGAATTGCCTGCGCAGACTGCAGGCGCTTCATTGCTGACAGATTACATCCTTACCGTGGCCGTTTCAGTGTCATCCGGTATAGCCCAACTGGTGTCGGCTTTTCCGCAACTCTTGGATTTCCAGGTGGAACTCGCTGTTGCAGCAGTCTTCTTTATCATGGCTATTAATCTGCGTGGCGTGAAAGAATCCGGCATGGCCTTTTCCATCCCCACCTATTTTTTCATCATCATGTTATTCCTTACCGTGGGAATCGGTTTTTTCCGTTTCGTTACAGGCTCACTGGGTCAATTGACCGATCCCCCAGAGTTACACCTGATCGGGCCTGTTACTGGATTAACTGCATTCTTGGTCCTGCGTGCGTTCGCAAGTGGAACCGCCGCTTTGACTGGAATTGAGGCGATTTCCAATGGAATTACTGCTTTCAAAGAACCCCGCAGCCGGAATGCCGGAATTACTCTGTTGTGGATGTCGGCAATTTTGAGCGTTTTATTCCTAAGCGTCACGTTTCTGAGTAATCAGATCGGGGCGGTGCCATCTGAAACAGAGACGGTGATTTCACAAATAGCGCGGACTGTGTACAACGGTCGAAACCTTCTTTATCTGGGAACGGTTGCGGCTACTACGATCATCCTGATCATGGCTGCTAACACTGCCTTTGCGGATTTCCCACGGTTAAGCGCAATACAGGCGGGAGATGGATTTTTGCCGCGCCAATTGACCTATCGCGGT
The DNA here is from genome assembly GCA_023485685.1 of Chloroflexota bacterium. GTDB lineage: Bacteria > Chloroflexota > Anaerolineae > Anaerolineales > UBA11579 > JAMCZK01. The sequence continues at coordinate 19,970 of JAMCZK010000042.1, forward strand.
AGTCGGCTCGTTTACTCACGTGGTATTGCCCTCCTTGCTGTTGTTGCTTCCCTCATAATCATCTTATTCAAGGCGAGTGTAACGGCGTTAATCCCTCTCTATGCCATCGGTGTATTTCTTTCGTTTACTCTTTCCCAAGTAGGAATGGCGCGCCGTTGGTGGAAGGTGGGGAAACTGGCAAACGGCAAATCGCGAAAGAAGAAAGCGACGAATGGGGATGGTTTTCATGCCGAAGAATTGACTTACGATCCACGTTGGCGACTAAAGATGATTATCAATAGTTTTGGGGGTCTATGCACTGGGATCGTGATGGTTGTGTTTGCAGTGACGAAATTTAGCCAGGGTGCCTGGGTGATTATCATTTTATTACCCGTCCTCGTCATGATATTTTTCACTATCAAACATCATTACAAAGATTTGGCAAAACGCCTTTCTTTGCAGCACTACAAAAAACCTGTTGCCATCCGTAAACAGAAGGTGATCGTGCCCGTTTCTGGTGTGCACCGCGGCACGCTGGAAGCGGTGCGCTTCGCTAAATCGATAAGCAATGACATCACTGCAGTCCATGTTGCCGTCGACGCGGCTGAAGGTGAAAAAACTTTGATCAAGTGGCAGGAATGGGCCAAGGATGTGAACCTGGTGATCCTGGGATCGCCATATCGTCTTCTTTACGAACCACTGTTGAAATATATCAAGACGGTGGCCGCGGACACCAAGGCCAATGAAATCGTGACCGTCGTCGTCCCTGAGTTCGTGCCGCGCGTAGGCTGGCACAGCATCCTGCACACCCGTGCCGCCCAATTGCTGCGCTGGCGGTTGTTGTTTACGCCGAAAGTCGTGATCGTCGAAGTGCCGTATGTAGTGGATTAGCGGGGCGTTTGAGGTCTTCCAGCTCCCAACGAGCTGTTGACCTGTAGAGTCTCATGGTCCGGTGAGACCGCAAATAATTAGCCGTTAGCCGCTAATTTTCATATATTCTCGGTATGCCTCTAATGCTTGTTCCACCAGGGTGGTGAGGTCCTGTCGTGAGCTGGCTGCAGGTCCGCCGGGCGGCTTACTGGCCAGCCGTACGATGGCAGTTTGCAGGTTTTGTAGAGCGGCTTCCTGCGAGCTGTTTATTAGGGCGGGGGAATGAGTGGTCTGCATGTTCAACCTCCAGGGTGATTAATCTTTCGATCTCGACTTTCAGTTCGGCCAGCAACTCTTTTTTGATGCGCCTAGCCAGCCCGTCTACTTCGCGGCGCAGTTCGGTGATCCTATCGGCGTCTTTTGGGGGTGGCGTTCCGAAGCGCTGGATTTGGTGCTCCTCTAACTCCCGCTGGTATTCTGCCCAATCCTCGTGTCTCATGCCCTTAGGATAATAGAACAGGTGAGCTATGTCAAGGGGGAGCCAGGCTTGCCAAGGCGTTCGCAGGCGCCTTCTGCTATAATCTTTTCAACCTTATACGGAACTACGCCGTTATTCCCTTCCAGAAAGTTGCCGGACGCTGCGAGGCAACAGGGTGTCCGGCTTTCCATTCCGCCGCTTATCCAAGCCAAGGACTGCTGAAAGGCAGCGGGTTCGCCCGATAAAGCGAGATCAAGGATTGAGAACTTCCTGTTTTCAATCGAATGCAGGTGGCACCACGGGCGCCCCTCGTCCTGCAAGGCGATGGGGCGTTTTTCATTGGAGGAATCATGATCGACATTGAACTCATTCGCCAGCAACCCGAGCTGGTCAAGGCGGGGATGATCAAACGCAACATGCAACCCGCACTGATCGACAAAGCCCGCAGCCTGGATTCCCGGCGCCGCGAACTGCTGGTGGACGTCGAAACTCTGAAGGCAGAGCGCAACAAGGCATCCAAGGAAATTGGCGCCAGTAAAGACAAAACCGCCCGCGAGGAAAAAATCGCCGCCATGCGCGCCGTGGGGGACAGGATCGATGCCCTGGACTCTGAACTGGCCGCCGTGGACGCGCAACTCGATGAGCTGATGGCGACCTTGCCTAATGTCGTCGAAGACCGCGTGCCGGCCGGCGGCGAGGAAGCCAACGTGGTGGTGAAAGAATGGGGCGACAAACCCAAATTCGATTTCGTACCCAAGGCGCACTGGGACCTGGGGCCGCAACTCGGCATCATCAACTTCGACCAGGGTGTGGCGCTCACCGGTTCGCGCTTCTATGTGCTCAGCGGCGCGGGCGCCCGTTTGCAGCGCGCCATCATCTCCTGGATGCTGGACCTGCACATCCGCCAGGGCTACACGGAAAAATATACGCCCTTCCTGGTGCGGTCGGAGACGCTGTTCGGCGCGGGGCAACTGCCGCGTTTCGCCGAGAACCTCTACAAAGACCATGAAGAAGATCTGTACATGATCCCCACTGCTGAGGTGCCGCTCACCGGGTTGCACATGGGCGAGATACTTGATGAAGCAGACTTGCCGCGGCGCTACACGGCGTATTCGCCATGCTTCCGCCGCGAAAAGATGAGCGCCGGCCGCGACGTGCGCGGCATCAAGCGCGGTCATCAATTCGATAAGGTGGAGATGTACAAGTTCTGCACTCCGGAGGATTCCGTTGCCGAGTTCGAGCAAATGATGGCAGACGCGGAAGCGACAGCGCAAGGACTGGGTCTTCCTTACCGCGTGATACTCAAAGGCGCCGGCGACACCAGCGAAGCGGCGCACATCAGTTTCGATATTGAGGCCTGGGCCGCGGGCTGCGGTGAATGGCTGGAGGTGTCCTCCATCTCGCGCGTAGGCGATTACCAGGCGCGACGCGCCGCTATCCGCTACCGTCCCAAGGGCGGGAAAGGCACGCGATTCGTGCATACCATCAATGGGTCCGGGTTGGCGCTGCCGCGGGTCATGATTGCCATCCTGGAGAACAATCAGCAAGCTGATGGTTCGGTCCGCGTTCCCAAAGTATTAGCGCCCTGGATGGGCGGGGTGGATGTAATTCGAGCCGAAAAATGATTCTGAACGAACTTTGCCCATAGCATTTTGCCATTCTGAGCAAGCTAAGGTTGCCAAAGGCAAACCGTCCGCCGCGAAGAATCCACCCGAGTCAACACTGACCCAAGCTTCTTGATTTAATAGTGATTCGGATGGACTCTTCGCTTCGCTCAGAGTGACAAAACAAAGAAATGACCGACTGGCTCTCATCACTCTTTACCGGATTAGCCAACGCGTTTCTGTTGGTGGCCATGCTAATTGGCCTATTCGGTATGGTCATCCCCATATTCCCCGGCGGTGTGGTCATCTGGTTGGCAGCATTAGTCTACGGAATCGTTTTCGGCATCTCCGGCTGGGGCTGGGTGTTCTTCCTCTTGATCACCGGCCTCATGATCGCCGGCATTATTGTCGACGATCTGCTGATGGCAACCAGCGCTCGCAAACAGGGCGCTTCCTGGGGAAGCTTGGCCTTTGCGTACCTTGGCGGCATCGCCGGCACCATTCTGCTTCCACCATTCGGCGGATTGTTAGGTGCGCCGCTGGTCCTGTACCTTTCCGAATACGGGCGCAAGCGCAGCCGCGACCAGGCCTGGCAGGTCACCCGCGGCCTGCTGGTTGGCTGGGGTTGGTCCTTTGCGGCGCGCTTTGGTATCGGTCTGGTCATGATCGCCTTATGGCTCCTTTGGGTGCTGACAAAATCCGGCGCGTAGAAATCTGGTCGGGGTGTCTAATCCTCTTGCTGGCAGCCGCCTGCGGGCCTGCACAGCCGCCAGTCAATCCCGTGCAGACTGCCATGGCTGCCACGCTGGCTGCGCGGCCCGCGGTTAGCCCAACCCCGGAAACCACGCCCACGATCGACCCCGAGGCCCCGCCCAGCGGCAAAATCGTTTATGTTTGCCAATTCAGCAAACGGGTGAGCCGCAATCAGATCTGCCTGATCAACGCCGATGGTACCGGGCAGCGCGTACTGACTCCAGGTGGCAGCTACGACGACTTCTTTCCCTCGATAGCCCCGGACGGCAACGCGGTGCTTTTTGTTTCGACTCGAACCGGGCGATACCAGATTTACGAATACGACCTGATCACCAGTTTCGTCACCCAACTTACGAATTTAGTTAATGACAGCGCATATGCCCCGGAGGCTTCTCCGGATAATTCGCATATCGTCTTTTACGCTATTCGCGATGGTGGGGAATTTCCGGGAGACCATAACCTGTGGATCGCGGAACGCGACGGCAGCAACCCGGTGCAGATCACCAATCGCCCCGGTGGCGCTTGGGATCCGGTTTGGTCGCCGGACGGCACCCAGATCCTATTTGCATCCGAAGTAGAGGGCGTCCCGCAATTGTTCATCATCGATGCAGACGGCACCGACGCGCGCCAGGTGACTCACCTCGCCGGTATACGCGGCCGAAACGACTGGTCGCCAGACGGCGTGACTCTCTCAACTTACATCGGCAGCGCTTGGGACCGCGACATCTACCTCTTCGACACCAATGGCGAAAACCTGCGCCAACTCACCGATGGACTCGGCAACCTGGCGCCCAGCTTTTCCCCTGATGGCCGCTGGATTACATTCATGTCCTATCGCGATCACCCCCGCCAAGCGCTCGGCTGCGAAATCTATATCATGCGCGTGGATGGCAGCGATGTGCGGCGCCTGACGGACAACGAAATCTGCGATTGGCAGCCGCGTTGGGGGCCGTTAGGGAGCCAATGGCAATGATTTGTTTCATTGGTTTCAGCGGGAGATCAGGCTTAGATTAAAGATTTTTCAAGTTGATATGCCGCTTGTAAAAAGTCAAGCACTCTTTTTTCACCGTCTTCTTTTTCGGCAACCTCGGGGTAAGGCAGCAGCGCGCCCTGCCAGATGGCCGTATGCCATACGGCGCCATCCGGCAATTTCTTATGCGTCACGTCCTCCTCGAATGGGAAGGGAGTAGCGTAAATGTAGGGGGTTGGCTGACCCGGGTCATCCGGGGAAAAGCCGAACGTGATCTGGCTAGGAGATTCGCCTTCCATGGTTTTCACTTGTTTGCTGCCCAGGAGCACAAAGGCCAAGTCAAAGCCATGCGGCCAGAATTGGACCGGGTCTTTCTCTCCCGGCAGCCCGCCGCGGAATTGTTCGAGTAAACGCCCCATATGGCTAAGGGCAGTGAAATATCTCTCCGCCGCATCCAGTGCGTAGCGGCGGGGTTCGTCGCTCTCGTATTTCCCTTTCTCCACCTTTCCATGCACCCCCAGTTTGGCCAGCTTGCCCAACAATTCCTCACCGAGCTGGCTGGCGCTCCAGCCTTCGCTCATGCGGAACTGCTGCACGGAACCGTCGCTGCTGCTAAGCAGGACATAATGGTTGAGGAGGTCCAGGCTGATCGAGAAGGTCACCTGTGGATGGTCAGGATGCGGGACGGGCGTGGTGGTAAGGCCGGCGGTATACAGGCGCAAGCTGACGTGTTGCCCACGCGGCTGCTCCGGGGCGAAAGCCGCCCGGACGGCGCCTAACACTTTGCTGTAGGCATGCAACGTCTCGCGCGTTTCACGCCAATTGACTAGTTTAGGAAAGGGGAATTTATGGGTCACGCTCTAAGTATACAAGTAAAACAGGGAACAAGTAATCGCGATCCAAAGATGCTATCCAACCTTACAGTACAATAACCAAGTCTTAATCATTATAAGCCCGAGGAGCGTCAACAATGTTGCCATCGAAGGAACTGGAACAACGCGCCATCAATACCCTGCGTTTTCTTTCCGCGGACGCGGTGCAGAACGCCGATTCGGGCCACCCCGGCCTGCCGATGGGCGCCGCACCGGTGGGCTATACCCTATGGACGCGGCACCTGCGCCACAATCCGCGTAACCCGAAATGGGCCGACCGCGATCGGTTCGTGCTTTCCGGCGGCCATGGCTCGATGCTGCTTTACTCGCTGCTGCACCTCACCGGCTACGATCTTTCCCTCGATGAAATCAAACGCTTCCGCCAATGGGGCAGCAAGACCCCCGGCCACCCGGAATATTGGGTGGCGCCTGGCGTAGAGACCAGCACCGGGCCGCTCGGCCAGGGTTTCGCCAATGCGGTTGGCATGGCCATAGCTGAAGCGCACTTAGCCAGCCGCTTCAACCGACCGGGCCATGAAATTTTCAACTACTTTATCTATGCCATCGTCACGGACGGGGATTTGATGGAAGGCATCAGTTCCGAGGCGGCCTCAATTGCCGGTCACTTGAAGCTGGGCAAGATTATTTTTCTTTACGATGACAACAACATTTCCATCGACGGCAGCACCAATTTGACTTTCACAGAAAACGTGGGCGCTCGCTTCGAAGCATACGGCTGGCACGTGCAGCATGTGGCCGATGGCAACGACGTCGAAGGCATCGATGCTGCTATCCGGGCTGCCAAGGAGGATCCGCGGCCTTCGCTGATCCGCGTGCGTTCCATCATCGGTTACGGCCTGCCCAAGCGGGCCGGCACCGAAAAGGCGCATGGCGAGCCGCCCGGCATCCAGGAACTGAATGGCGCCAAGCAGAAACTCGGCTGGCCGCTGGAGCCTTGGTTCTTGATCCCGGGCGATGTGCTGGAATTTTTCCGTGGGGCTATCGATGAAGGGGAGCGTCACGAAAAGGAATGGCAATCCAGGCTGGCTGCGTATCGCCAGGCGCATCCCCAGCTCGCCGACGAATTGCAGCGTGTGTTGGATGGAGCGCTGCCGCGAGGCTGGGATGCGGATTTACCAGTTTTCCCCGCCGATGCCAAAGGGATGGCCACCCGCGTTTCTGCCGGCAAGGTACTGAACGCCATCGCCGAAAAGTTGCCTGATCTCATCGGCGGCTCGGCAGATTTGCATCCATCCACGAAAACGTTCATTGATTCGGCGCCCGATTTCCAGGCTGCCACCCCCGAAGGGCGCAGCATTCATTTTGGCGTACGCGAGCACGCCATGGGCGGCATCGTCAACGGGATGAATCTAACCCCCGGCACCATCGCCTTCGGCGCCACTTTTCTGATCTTTTCGGATTACATGCGCCCTGCGGTCCGTTTGTCTGCGCTGTCTCCATACCCCAGCATCTGGGTCTACACCCACGACAGCATTGGCCTTGGCGAGGACGGACCCACGCATCAGCCCGTGGAGCACCTGGCCTCGTTGCGCGCTATGCCCAACCTGGTGGTCATCCGACCGTCGGATGCCAACGAAGCCCGCGAAGCCTGGATCGCCGCCATTCGCCGCCGCGAAGGCCCGACCTGTCTCGTTCTCACGCGCCAGAATTTGCCCACCCTGGACCGCAAGGAGTTCGCGCCCGCTAAGGAGTTGCACAAGGGTGCCTACGTTTTGGCAGATCTCGGCAAGAAAGCGCCCGAAATCATTTTGATGGCTTCCGGCTCCGAAGTACAGTTGATTATTGAAACTGGCAAGAGATTGGCGAAAGCCGGCCACGGCGTGCGCCTGGTCGCCTTCCCGTCGTGGGAATTATTCGAAGCGCAAACAAAACGCTACAAGGAACAAGTTCTGCCTCCGCGTATCAAACTGCGCCTGGCTGTGGAAGCCGGCGTTGCGCAGGGATGGGAACGCTGGGTGGGTGAGCGCGGTGCGATCATCTCGCTGGAGCGCTACGGCGTCTCTGCGCCCGGAGATATCGCCATGGAGAAGCTCGGCTTTAGCGTGAACAATGTGCTCAGGCATGCGCGGTCGCTGTTGCGCACGAAGAAGAGATAACCTTGCCAAACAAACGATCTCCGTCATTGCGAGCGAGCCGCCGCCCTGAGCGGAGCGAACGGGGAAGCAATCTCCCGGCTGGAACGCGAATGGATATGGGTTTCAAAGCGCGTGTTGTCCTTGGGGACAATCTGCCCATATTACGTTCCATCCCCGATTCATCCGTCAATCTCATTTACATCGATCCGCCATTCAACACCGGGAAGAAACAGGCGCGCACGCGCCTGCGCACAGTGCGCAGCAAAAATGGTGACCGCAAGGGATTCCAGGGACAGCGGTACGCCACGACCGTTTTGGGTAGCCGGGCTTTCAGCGATCAATTTGATGACTACCTGGCGTTTTTGGAGCCTCGGTTGCGGGAAGCCCATCGTGTGTTAGCCGCCGACGGCAGCTTGTACTTCCACGTAGATTATCGCGAAGTGCATTATTGTAAAATCTTGCTGGACGAAATTTTCGGGCGCGAAAATTTTCTGAATGAGATCATCTGGGCTTACGATTACGGCGGCCGCGCCAAGGACCGCTGGCCTGCCAAACACGATAACATCTTGCTCTATGTGAAGGATAACAAGCGTTACACCTTCAACGTTGGTGACATCGAGCGCATCCCTTACATGGCGCCCGGCTTGGTGGGCGAGGAGAAGGCCGCCCGCGGCAAGCTGCCCACGGATACCTGGTGGCATACCATCGTCAGCCCTACGGGCAAGGAAAAGACCGGATATCCCACTCAAAAACCGCTTGGCATCCTTCGCCGCATCGTCGCGGCCTCTTCGAATCAGGGCGATCTGGTGCTCGATTTCTTTGCCGGATCCGGCACGACTGGTGCGGCAGCTTTGGAGTTGGGGCGCCGCTTTTTACTTGTTGACAATAATGAAGAAGCAGTCAATGTGATGAAAGAGCGCTTTCAAGGCCAAGGAGTTGAGTTTCTTGCTTCGCCTGAAATCGCCAAGGAGTCCTCATGACCACCAATCCAAAAAAACTCTACGAACTGGGGCAGTCGCTTTGGTATGACAATATCGAGCGCCGCTTGTTGAACAATGGCGAGCTCCACGAAATGATCCAACGCGGCGATGTTTATGGCGTTACCTCCAACCCCAGCATCTTTAACAACGCCATCGCCAAATCCAAGGATTACGACGCGCGGCTCACTGAGCTAGCTCACGCCGGCCGCAGCACAGCCGAGATCTACGATGAGCTGACCATCAGCGATATCCAGGCGGCCTGCGATCTGTTCCGCCCGCTGTACGATTCCACCCGCGGCGGGGATGGTTACGTCAGCATCGAAGTGCACCCCGATTTAGCCAACGATACCGAGGAAACCAATAAAGAGGTACAACGCCTCTGGGGCCTGGTGGATAGGCCCAATCTGATGGTGAAGATCCCGGCTACCGCCGCCGGCGTCCCGGCCATCCGGCATTCGGTTTCGACAGGCGCCAACATCAATATCACACTGATATTTGCCCGCTCGCGCTACGCCGAAGTCATCGAAGCCTACCTTGCCGGCCTTGAGCGTCGCGTCGAAAATAACCTGCCCATCGGCCATCAGGCTTCAGTTGCTTCTTTCTTTGTGTCCCGCATCGACACCAAGGTTGATGGCTGGCTGGATGAGATCATCAAGAAGGGCGGGGCGGAGGCCAAGAAAGCTGAGTCGCTTAAAGGCAAAGTCGCTGTGGCCAATGCCAAATTGGCCTATCAGTTGTTCAAAGAACAGTTCGCCACGCCGCGCTTCGAAGCTCTAAAAAAGAAAGGTGCTCGCTTGCAGCGTCCCCTGTGGGCTTCCACCAGCACCAAGAACCCCGCCTACAACGATTTGCTTTACGTGGAACCCTTGATTGGAGCCAATACGGTGAACACCGTTCCCCAACAGACCCTGGACGCGGTGAAGGACCACGCTAAGACCGAACTGACCATCGAAAACGATCTGGAGGGCGCCCGACAGGTGCTGTCCGATTTGGAATCCCTGGGTCTTTCACTCGACCAGGCAACCGCCGAAATAGAGGTGGAAGGTGTCGACGCCTTTAGCAAAGCCATCCACGCGGTGTTCGACACCATTGAGAAACGTTCCCAGAGTCTGGTGGCTTAGCTAGTAATCCATTTTTCAACGAGGCGCAACCCCTTGCGCCTCGTTGTGTTTAAGCGCCTAGATGCCTATGGAAACCAGTTTCGCCAATTCGCAGGGAATTGAATACAGCATCAGCGGCGGCGGGGTTGCCACTCTAACCGTGAACCGCCCTGAAGTCCGCAACGCGCTGGACTGGGAGGCTATGGGCGCCTTCGCCGAAGCTGTCGAACGCGCCGCACATTCGCTTAATTTGCGTACCCTTATCGTCACCGGCGGCGGTGATACCTTCGTTTCGGGCGGCGACCTCAAGGCGCTTTCCAAATATCCAAAGGAGCATCACGGGCTAAGGCTGGCTGTCATCATGGGCAAGGCATTGGAGCGCCTGCGCGCTTTGCCGTGCCCAACCATCGCCGCCATCAACGGGCCCGCTCGCGGCGGCGGCGCTGAGATCGCCGCAGCCTGCGACCAGCGTGTCATGGCCGAAGGCGCCGACATCGGTTTTGTTCACGCTCGCTTGGGCATCACTACTGCTTGGGGCGGGGCGCGCTACCTGCTGCAGCTGGTCGGCTACCCAATGGCGCTGGAGCTACTCACCACCGGCCGCGTACTGAATGCGCAGGAGGCCAAAGAGATTGGCCTCGTGGATCACGTCACCGCGCCAGGAGAGGCATTGACCACCGCGCTCGATTTAGCGCGCATCATGGCGCAGCACCCTATCGAAGCGGTGCGCGCCGCCAAGCGCCTGTTGCGCTTTGCGGTGGCCAACCCGCTAGTGGCCAAGCACGCCGAGCGCCGGCTCTTTGCCGGGCTCTGGGACTCCGAATTCCGGAGACAGGCCGTGGCAAGATTCCTAAATCGACATAAACATGATTGAAGCCGCAAGGCTTTCTACAAATCCAGCACCGGTAGGGGCAGGTTACCCCGCCCTTACTGAGCCACCAAAATTCTCATAGCATAAGCACAAACTAAGAAGGCTATACTTGCTGTGCGAACTAAGGAGCCATCTATGCAATTAGCAATCCTGGGTCTTGGACGCATGGGCGGCAATATGGCGCGTCGTCTGCTTAAAGCCGGCCATGAAGTCATCGGCTATAACCGCACTCGCCAGGTCACCGAAGCTCTTCAAAAAGAAGCGGGTCTTATCGCCGCATTTTCTTTCCAAGAAATCGTTCAGAAGCTCAAAGCTCCTCGCGTCGTCTGGCTCATGCTTCCCGCTGGCGATGCCACCGAAAATACACTGCAGGAGCTAACCGGCCTGGTATCAAAAGGCGACATTATTGTCGATGGTGGCAACTCTAATTTCCGTGACACCATGCGGCGTGCCGAAATGCTGGCCGCGAAAGGAATCCGCATGCTGGATGCCGGCGTCAGTGGCGGCATCTGGGGTCTGGACGAAGGCTATTCGTTGATGATCGGCGGGGACCAAAAAATCGCTGAACATCTGCGCCCCATCTTCGAAAGCCTGGCGCCGGCGCCCGACAAGGGCTGGGGGCGCGTAGGCCCCAGCGGGGCAGGTCACTTCGTCAAGATGGTGCACAACGGGATCGAGTACGGCATGATGCAATCGCTGGCCGAGGGTTTTGAAATCATGCAAGCCCGCGAGGACTTTGGCCTCGATTTACACCGAGTGGCCGAAATTTGGCAGCACGGCTCCGTGGTCCGCTCCTGGCTGCTCGACCTGGCTGAACGCGCCTTGAAGGACGATCCCAAATTGAACAACATTGCCGATTGGGTGGAGGATTCCGGCGAAGGCCGCTGGACGGTGTTCGAGGCCATCAACGAAGACGTGCCCGCGCCCGTGATCACCCTGGCGTTATTGCAAAGACTGGCTAGCCGCCAGGAAACCAGCTTTGCCGGCAAGATGCTGGCCGCTTTGCGCAATCAGTTCGGGGGCCATGCAATCAAGAAATCTCGCTAATTCCCATTGCGAGCGAGCGGAGCGAGCGTGGCAATCCCCGAGCTGAGGCAGCATGGCACTTCCCAATAATCGAGTGGATTCCGCCGCTATGGGTCTCGTGATTTTCGGCGTCACGGGCGACTTGGCTCATCGCAAATCCAGGAAAGCTTTGCTTTCCGCAGTTGCGAGGAGTGGCTTGCGGAGCCAGCCCAACGAAGCAATCCCCGAGCTGAGGCAGCATGGCACTTCCCAATAATCAAGAGGATTCCGCCGCAACAGGTCTCGTGATTTTCGGCGTCACGGGCGACCTGGCTCATCGCAAATTAGTCCCCGCCCTTTACCAACTAGAACTAGACAATCACCTCCCCGAAAATTTTCACATTATTGGCTTCGCCCGTCGTGAATGGAACGATGACAAGCTTCGTTCCGAGATGGAAGCCGCGGTGCGCGAGTTTGCGCGCAGCCAACCCGTCGACGAGAAGGCGCTGCAACGCGTGCTCAATCGCATGCACTACCTCGTAAGTAATTTCACCGAGGTATCTGGCTACCGCGAACTTGCAAAGCAGCTGGACAAGCTGGAAGCGAAAAATCGTCTTTACTATCTTGCCACCCCACCCGACGCATACACCGCGATCATCGGGAATTTGGGCAAAGCCGATCTGGGGAAAAACTCAGAGGGCTGGACGCGCATCGTAGTGGAAAAACCCTACGGCCGCGACCTGGAATCGGCGAAACAATTAGAAGCGGAAATCCATCTGGTCTTCAACGAAGACCAGATCTACCGCATCGACCATTATTTGGGTAAGGAAACCGTCCAGAACATCCTTGTCTTCCGCTTTGCCAACGGCATTTTTGAGCCGCTCTGGAACCGGCGTTACGTGGAATGTGTCCAGATCACCGTTGCCGAAACCATCGGCGTGAATGGCCGCACAGAATATTTCGACAGCGCCGGCGTGATCCGCGACATGCTGCAGAATCACATTCTGCAACTACTTACGCTTACCGCCATGGAAGCCCCGGTGGCCTTCAGCGCCGACGCGGTGCGCGACGAAAAGGTGAAAGTGCTGCGCTCGCTGCACCCGCTGCGCGGCGAGCACGCCATCCGCAACACACTGCGCGCCCAATATTCCGCAGGCAGCCAGAATGGGGACAGCATTCGCGCTTATTTGGATCACGAAGGTGTGGCGAAAAAATCCACCACAGAGACCCTACTGGCCATGCGCATTGGCATCGACAACTGGCGCTGGGCTGGTGTTCCATTTTTCATTCGCTCCGGCAAGCACATGCCCAAACGGATGACAGAAATTGCCGTGCAATACAAACAGACTCCTTTGGCCCTGTTTGGCGCTCGCAACATGGCTGGCGATGCCCCCAACCGTTTGCTGCTGAACATCCAACCGGAAGAAGGCATCACGCTCACCTTCGGCGCCAAGGCGCCCGGCCCCGAGAACACGATCCAATCGGTGCAGATGGATTTCTCCTACGCGGAAACCTTCGGCGCCAGCTCCCCGGAGGCTTACGAGCGCCTGCTGATGGATTGCATGAATGGCGACGCCACGCTGTTCACCCGCAGCGATGAAGTGCTGGCTGCCTGGTCCTTTGTGGACGACATCCTCAAGGCTTGGGCGCAGCACCCGGTCAAGAAATTACCCCAATACAAGCCCGGCACCTGGGGGCCGCCTGAAATCGATGAATTCATGCATGGCCACGGCAGTATCTGGCACACGCACTAAATTTTATTAAATTGGAGAGCACCCCTCGCGTCTTACCTTCCGAAACTTGCGCTCAGCTTGGCTTCCGCCAAGACGTGCCCGTCCATGGCTGCTAAAAGATCCTCTTTCATTGCCTCTGGGCTCAAGTCCAGCACCGCGTCCAGCGCATACAAAATAAAAACGTAACGGTGCGTGCTGCCCTCGGGAGGGCAGGGCCCGCCGTAGCCCAGCCGCCCCCAGCTATTCGTCCCTTGGATCGTTCCATCTTCGAAGGTCGCACTCGGCGAAATCCCCGCGGCCAGACCGCGACTTTCAGCAGGGACGTTGAACATCACCCAGTGCACCCACGAGCCGCTCGCCGCATCCGGATCGTCGAAAACTAAGGCAAAGCTTTGCGCCCCAGTTGGCGGGTCATTCCAATTCAACTCGGGCGATTGGTTAGTGCCTGTACAAGCGAAATAGCGCGGTATAAGGCCATCTTCTTCGAACGAGGGACTGGTCAGTTCAAAGGGCATAGCCGCCTCCGTGGGGTCCGGCATGGCTGCCGTGGCTTTGGGCGTGTTTTCGGTATCCGGTACCTGCGTGCTGGTTGCTATAGTAACTGGCGCCTGGACGCAGGCTGTCAGCACGACAACAAGCATCACTGCGCATAGCCACTTGGTTAATTTCCTTTTCATCCTTGCATCTTGTAACCGCATTTTGGACACTTCGGTTCGTCCCTGAATACCAAGTATCCACATCTCGGGCAGGCACGCGGCTGCACTTCCCCCAGGGGCGCTCCGCAGGCCTGGCAACTCCCTGACCCAACCTGATTGGCTACCCCGCAATACGCGCAGGTTAGCCTCTGCAAGCGCTCGGAGAATTGTTGGCTGGCGCCAGCTTCGGCCGCAAGCTTGTCTATCACCGCCCATACCTGATCTTCCAGAGTGAGGTGCTCAATGTCTTGTGCAATGTCGTCAATGCGGCCCAGCAGGTTCCATGGGTTGAGTAGACCCAGCAGCGCGCTAGCGCCCAGGCTGCCTGCCAGGCCGAAGATGCCCTGGTCGCCCACAGTCACCTCCAAGCGGTCACCGCCTTGACGCATACTGACCCCCAGATGTGTTTGCCCGCCAGAGGCGCGGACCTCCCGCGTGCTGATCAGCACCACGGCTTGGTCGCCGTCCACGGTTACGTTGCTGCTCAGTGCGCCGCGGTCGAAGAAGGCGCCCAGCGCGGCGGCCATCTGGTCCAGCTTCAAATCGCCGTGATAGATTTTGCTTTTCATTGTGGCTTAATAACGCGATGATTATAATCAAGGAAGGCCGACAAAGAGATGAGGTCGGTTTAGCGACATCAGCTTCTTGTCGTTGCGAGCCAGCTTGCAGGTGTGGCAATCTCCGGCATCAAGCAATCCACAATTACAAAGGATAAAATTAGTTGTGCACGCATGCGACAATTAATTTTCCGTTCAGCCCTTTTTTTATTCATCGCAATCCTTGGCTTAGCCTTGCTTGCCGGCGGCCAGGCAGTTGGAACCGCACATGCACAACAACCCACGGTGGCTATCCCCACCGTCACCGGCACGCCCATCGGACCCTATATCGTGGTCAATGCCGATCAGGAGCAGATCAACGTACGTAGCGGTCCCGGCGCTGAATATCCCATTGTCGGGGTGCTGGTCACCAGCGAACAGGCGCCCGCCAAAGGAAAATCGGCGGCCGGACTCTATATCCAGGTAGTCTATGCCGGCGTTGAGGGCGGTCTGGGCTGGGTTTATGCGCCGCTGGTCACCCTCTTCGACTCCGGCAGCTTACCCATCGTAGAACCTCCTCCAACGCCCACGCCGCGCGTGACTCCCACTATCGACCCGACCCTGGCAGCGCAATTCGTGCTGGAGATCCCTGCCACACGCTTGCCCACCTTCACCGCCGTCGAACCGCTGGAGATTCCGGAATTCGAACAGTCGGGTACTGGCCGCGTAGGCGGCATCCCAGCGGGGATGTACATCACGGCTATCGGGTTAATGGGGCTGCTTGGGGCCGCGGTTAGCTATTTGCGTGAGCGATAATCGCTCTTCGCGCGCGGTGACGAAGAATGAAGAAAGGACCACTTGGTGGTCCTTTCTTTGTGTACTTCTTTCTTGTCCCTGCCTGTATTCTTAGCAATTACATCCATCCCCATGTTCGTGCTGCGGAGCATCCTGCCCATCGGTGCGGAAGGAGTGTCCACAGCCGCAGGAAGAAGTGGCGTTGGGATTTTCGATCTTGAAGCCGCTGGCCATCACATCGTTGACGTAATCGATGTTGGCGCCGCGCAGATAGCCCATGGAAACCTCGTCCACCACCAGGCGCACGCCGTGCTGCTCGAAGCTGAAATCAGTTTCCCTGGGAGAGCCTTCCAGCGCCATGCCGTATTGAAACCCGGAGCACCCGCCACCGCTCACGAACACGCGCAGGGCGTGCCCTTCCAGTTGGCGGTCTTTGAACAATCCGCGCACGGCGTCCGCGGCAGCAGGGGTGAGAGTGATCTCGTCAGCAATAACCTGGGGCTGTGGTTTAGTCTGGACTTCTACTAGGGCCATTAATAATTCCTTTCTTTAAAGTAAAAATCACTCTAGCGAATACTTCTCAATTTTATCAAAGAAATTCGTTGTGTCAAATCAAAAGCCTGTGAAGCCCAATGGCCGCGGTCCTAATCCAGCGGGCCAACGACCTTCTCCACTTCATCGAGGATCTCTCCTGATTTAACCAAGTCGTTCATCCGGTTGTGGTCGGGATATAACGGCCGGTCGACGGCTAGGTGCTCGACATACTTGCGGATCACTTCGCGTGCCTTCTGTGTGCCATGGCCGGGCGTGAACTCGCGGAAGTCGAGCGCCTGCGCCGCAGCCATGAACTCGATGCCCAGCACGCCGTGTGCGTTGTCCAGGATCTGGCCGTTTTTGAGGGCGGTGTTCATACCCATCGAGACGAAGTCCTCCTGGTCTGCAGCCGCCGGAATGGACTGGATGCTGGCGGGCGCGGAGAGGATGCGCTGCTCGACGATGAGGTGATCGGCCGTATATTGGCTGAGCATCAGGCCGGAATAGAAACCAGGTTCATGGGCCAGGAAATCGGGCAACCCTTGTGATAGTGCCCGGTTAGTGAGTCGGTTGAGGCGGCGCTCGGAAAGCACGCAAACCATGGTAATGGCTGCCCCGGCCATATCCATAGGCAGCGAGACTGGCGAGCCCTGGAAGTTGGCGCCTGTCAGGGTCAGCTTAAGTTCAGGGACGAAGATCGGGTTGTCGCCCACGCCATTGAGCTCGATTTCGACTTGCGAGCGGGCGTAATCCAGGGCGTCCCGGGCCGCCCCGATCACTTGAGGCGTGGAGCGCATCGAATAGGCGTCCTGGACCTTCGTCTTCATTTTCCCGGTCGCCAGGTCTGAACCCTCGATGATTTTCAGGATATTGCGCGCAGAGGAGATTGCGCCTTTAAAACCGCGCAGTTCATGTAGACGCGAATTGTAGGGTTTTAGGTTTGCCAGCAAAGCCTCAAGCGACATGGCAGCAGCCACCTCTGCCTGATGTAGCCATCGCAGCATGTCGTGGAGGTGGAGGGCGCTCATTGCAGTGAGCACGTTGGAGCCGTTGATCGCCGCCAGGCCGTCGCGAGCCTGTAAACCCGGGACGGGTATGCCGGCGCGTTCCATTGCAACATGACCTGGTAGCCGTTCACCTTCAAAGAAGGCTTCCCCTTCACCCATAAGCAGCAGCGCCGCTTGTGCCATTGGCGCCAGGTCGCCCGATGCGCCCACCGAGCCTTTGGTGCATACGACTGGCGTCACGCCGCGGTTTAGCATCTCTACCAGCGTGAGTGTGATCTCTGGCCTGCAGCCAGAGTTGCCGTGTGCGTGGACATTAATACGTCCGGCCAGTGCGGCGCGGACGTATTCGAGCGGCAGCGGTTCACCAATCCCGGCTGAATGGTTGTAAATCAGATACTTCTGGAACTCCTTGACCTGCTCGTCGCTGAGCAGGACTTCGGAAAACTCGCCGATGCCGGTGTTGGTCCCGTACATGATCTCCTTGGCGGCGAGTTTTTCTTCGACCATGGCGCGGCAGGCACGTATGCGCTCGAGGGATTCAGGGGCTAACTCAACTTTTTCTCCACGGGCGATGGCGACGAGCTTTTCGATGGTGAGAGAGGACCCATCGAGACGGATTGTCATGTGTGCACTCCTGGGGGAATTGTCCGATAGAAGGATTATACGCCCATCATCCTTCACGAGGGCTGCAGGCCATGTCAGACCCGCGTTGCACCACATGGATTTAGATCATCGTAGTGCGTATGTCCCGTTGTCGACTGATCTATCCTCTTTGCTTCATCGCCCGCGCCATCTCGCGCTCGGCATCACGCTTGGCGATGTCTTCGCGTTTGTCCCATTTCTTCTTCCCCTTCGCTACGGCAATCTCGATCTTGGCCCGGCCTTCCTTCAAATAGATCTGCAATGGCACGATCGTGTTGCCTTTTCGCTGGGTTTCATCCCAAAGCTCATCGATCTCTTTCTTGTGGAGCAGTAACTTACGTTCGCGAATTGGGTTGTGTCCTTCGCGGCTGGCGGGATCATAGGGCGCGATGTGCGCGTTCATCAGCCAGGCTTCGCGCCCGTCGGTGCGCACGTAGGCTTCCTTGAGGCTCACCTGCCCGGCGCGGATCGATTTGATCTCGGATCCCTTCAACACCAGGCCAGCTTCGTATTTCTCCAGGAGGAAGAAATCGTGGCTGGCTTTGCGATTGCGGGCAACCGCTTTTTCGCTCGGCTGCTTTTTGGCGCTCATGGGGCAGCGATTCTAGCACGACCTCATTCGCCATAGCGAGGAGGCGTTTTGTGCCGTTACAGCGGCGAAAGCCAGAGCCTGTACGAAGCGGCTCGCTCGGGACAGGCTCTCGCACTGACGTTGAAAAAGGACTATCTCGACACTGCCAGCTTCACCACTTTGCCCTTGGAGTCCATCGTAATCCGGGCGTATTGCGGATGGGTGAAGTCGCCGCTGGGCACCTTCTTGCTGAGCGTTACCAGGCTGCGGGTGGGCGCCAAGCCCATTGCCTTGCGATGCATGTGGGGCAGGGTGCAGTTGTGTCCATGGCATTGGGTATGCTCATGGCTGTAGGTGGCTTTGCATTCTTGCATGCCGGGCAGGTACTCCGCCACCACGGATTTCACTGTGGCCAGCGTTTCTGCGGGCAGGTCTTGCATTGGCATATCATGGCCTTCGGCGCGGTCGCATATGGCGTTCACCAGTGGGCTTGCGGCCTCCGGGCGCAGGATGCGCTTGGGCATCTGTCCATCGGAAACGGCTTGCGCCAACGGGTCGCCGTAGAGCACAAACGAGATCAGAGTCTTCTGGTCTTCGCCGTCCAGGTAACCCTGGCGGCGGTGCATGGTTTGCGCCATGGCGATCTTCGCCCTGCGTAAGGCTTCACCGGCTGGATAGCCTTCGTTCAGCAGCTTCCAGAAGGTCTGGCCCAACAAGTCGGCGGCGATCAGCGGGGTGGTCACGGAGCCATAGGAGGTCACAGTGGAACCAACAACGGCTTTGCTACCCGAGTCAAGAAACTTCAGGGCCAACGCGTTCTCGAAGGTCTTGCCGAAGATGTGGGCTCCGAAGCAGGCTTCGGTGTAGACAATCTGGGGGGCACGGCCGCTGTTCACAATGTCGGTGGGGCGCAAGGCGACGGGGTAATCAGGCCCGGCAGCCGTTTGTTGTGGGTCACGCTGTCCGTACCATTCGGCCGTCTCGGCCAGGCCGTGCAGGTTAAAATATGCCACTTGCAAGGATTTGCTGGCTTCTTTGGGCAGCTGGCCTGTGCCCGTCGGTGGGGAAATGCTGAGGCGGCGCGGCTCGCCAATGGTTCGATACACCGAATGGGAGGCGCGGCGCCAGATTTCGGCGCTATAGCCGAAGCTGCTGCGCTTGGGTTTCCACAGCCCGAAGAAGGCCAGGATGCGGGCGATGGCACTTTCCATTGCGTCAACCGGGTTGGTCTTCTTCCCGCGGCTGGCGGCGATCTTATTCAGCGCTTTGATCAGCGAGGCTGGATCAGAGCCCTCGCCGTTGGGCAGGCGGCCCAGTGGCCAGGTAGGGACGAAATAGTTTTCATCGATGCTGGCATAGGGATTATCGGAGGGCACATCTTTGTCCTCGTCATCGACCGGGTTCGGCAAGTGGTGGAAGGGGATGATCTGCGGTCCGCCCACAATGAGTACCGCGCCGATCATTTCGCCTTTCTTGCGCAGCGCCTCGTCGAGGTCGGCCAGGAGATGTTTGATGGCCCAGGGATCGTCGGCTTTCACCGGCTGCAAATCGAATTTGCTGAGCGATGCTTTATCATCTATGTAAATCAAGCAACTATCCCAATGAGCATTGGCCGCGGTCGCATCCATTACGGCGCGTAATGCAGTATCTACTTGAGTGAATCCGTCGACCTCATATTGTTTTTCGAGTGCCGTGCGAGAACTCAGGATCACATAGGCAGGGAAGCGGCCATCGGCGCGCAGGCGCAAATCTTCCGTATCTGTGCCTACGTCTTCTAATTCCAATGGGGTTTCTGGCTCAACCGCCTGGTAAGGATCGACTTTTTCTTTCGCCGAATATTCGACACTCAATTCATCCACATAGGTATCCGGATTTAATTTCTTCAGCGGGACGCGCTGCATCCTGGGTCGTTTGAGCTTAGGTAGTTCAGCCTGTACTCCGTTGGACGAATCACCTGTCTTGTTTTGACCCAAGGGACTCCTCGCTTCGCTCGGAGTGACAGAGAAGGAGGCCGCTTTCGCTTCCGGTTCTGCGTCATTATTATTTGATTCCAAGTCGCCCCTCAACCCGCCAGCCTTGTGGCTGGCGACTCTCTCCCGCATTCGCGGGAAAGGGTTGGGCGCACGGCCGTGCGCCCCTACCTTCCCCAAGGTCGCCTGGCGTAGGGGCGAGGTCTCCTCGCCCTTTGCAGTTGAGGGCGGGGTTACCCCGCCCCTACCGATGGCAGCGGTCTCGCCCGAGGT
>JAMCZK010000041.1 GCA_023485685.1 Chloroflexota bacterium
ATCTTCGAATACATCGAGGGTTGGTACAATCCCAAACGTTTGCACTCCACACTCGCCTATCAGAGCCCCTTGGAGTTCGAGCAGAATTATGGACATTAATCGTGTCCACAAAAATGGGGCAAGACCAAACACTGTTAAGAAATATTGTGCGCTTTGTTCTGACCTAAAACTAAAATCGCCTCCACCATTGTCATCTCGAAGGAGGGGTTTTGCGCCTTCTTTTAGCGTACCCGAGTGAGAAATCCCTTTGCAAACAGGATTCCGGAATCCAAAGGGATTCCTCCCCGGGCAGCGCCCTCGTCGGAATGACATGCAAAAATGCCAAGCGGTTTTATAGGCTTATAAATCTCGCCCTTTTCATCCCTCAAGGCGAACGATAGTTCATACAACTTTGTGGTTAGTTTTTACTTAATCACGCCCAGCTTCTTGCCCGCAATCTCTATCTCATTCATGGCGTGTTCGATCTCATCCGGTTCGTGTGCCGCGGTGACCGTTGCCCGCAATCGTGCCTTCCCTTGTTCTACCGCGGGGGAAACCACAGGCAGCACGAACACGTCTTTGTTCTGCACTTCGCGCGTCATGGCGTACGCCACCATGTCATCGCCGCATAGCACGGGGACGATGGCGGTTACGGTATATAGCGTGTCGAAACCGCGTTTCTTGAGACCCATGATGAACTGGTCGGCATTGACACGCAGTTTCTCGATGCGCTCCGGCTCATCTAAAATAATCTTGAAGGATTCATTGGCGGCAGCAGCCTGGGCCGGCGGCAAGGCCGCCGAAAAGATATAGGCGCGGCTGGCATGGCGCAGGTAGGTAATTAGATCTTTGCGGCCGGCCACATAGCCGCCCACCGACGGGATCGTCTTGCTCAGCGTGCCCATCTTGATGTCAACCACGTCGCCAAGCCCAAAATGCTCTTCGATGCCGCGCCCTGTTTTGCCAAGCACGCCAAGCGAATGGGCTTCATCGATCATCAGCCAGGCATGGTGCTTGTTGCAGAGATCCACGACGCGTGGCAAGTCGATGATGTCACCGTCCATGCTGAAGACGGCATCGGCGATCACCAACTTGGTGGCGCTGGCAGGCGCCTCCTCAAGGCGACGCTGTAGATCATTCAAGTCATTGTGTTTGAAACGGACGAATTTCGCTCCAGACATCATGCAGCCGTCTACAATGCTGGCATGGTTGAGCTTGTCCGAAAATACGTAATCGTGCCGCCCCATCAGCGTGGAGACCACGGTGAGATTGGTTACGTATCCGGAGGTATAGGTAATAGCCGCCTCCGCGTGCTTGAAATCCGTGATCGTCTGCTCGAGTTCGATGTGCACGTCAAGCGTGCCAGCCAGGCTGCGAACGCCGTGTGTGCCGGTGCCATATTTGTCGATGGCGTCCTTGGCCGCTTTGTTGATGCGCGGGTGGCCGATGAGCCCCAGGTAGCTGTACGAAGCGAACATGCCCATCTCTCGGCCGCGCACCAGCACACGGGCGCCGCCGCGCAGCTCGGTGATGGGTTGGTTGTAATAATATAGGTCCGCCCCTTTGGCCTGCTCCACGCGCTCCACCATGGCGTTAATGCGTTTGGTCACGGCGTCGTCGAAGCGTTGGTGGTCCATTCACTCTCCTGGGAAACTGGAGGTCAGTTTAGCTTAGGCAGCGCGGGCTGTCAAACGCTTGTCCTTACTGTCATTCGGGACGGCCTGTAACTCAGTGACGACTCAATATTGGTCGCGAATAGGCTGACTACGCGTCTTAGATGTGCAATGGCTTGATTTTTTTCTCAACTATATCCTTTCTATCCCCTCCCAGGCTATCTTAGGGGGCGAAGGTCGAACGTAGATTGGCTTGAGGCAAGGTTCCACCTCGACCTATCTCCTTAGCCCAGCCACAAGGGAAGCCGATGGTCCTAGGCGAATCGAGGCGCGAACGCGCTGACGGAATGGTTCTCAGTGCTAACCTTCCGGCTTCTTCTAGTCGGGCTTGCTTCAGCCTTCCAAAGTTGACATATCATTTCGGAGTGTTGTCAGTTCGTAGGAGAGGCTCGTCAAACAGTATCGAGGGGTGTATGTGGATAACAAATTACATCTTGACAACCATACTTCCTTGTCAAGTTAGCACGACCCCACCCCCCTGCATTAAGTAATAACATCTCTTGACAAGCCAGAGCCGTAATCAAAGGTGTACAATCTGCCGGTTCAAAACGCCAAACCTGGAGTTATCGTGCAAAAACGTTCACACCAATTAACAATAATCTGTTTGCCGATGGCAGCAATTCTTCTGGCTGCCTGCTCCCCGCAAGCCGCAGTTCCCCCTTCGGTGCCCGAAGCCACCGAAGCAGCTGCCAGCATCCCCAGCGGCGAACCGACTCGACAGCCTTCATCGACTCTCGATCCGACCGTGTTGTCTTCAGGCGACACTCGTGTATCAGAAGTGGACGGAATGGAACAGGTCTATATCGCCGAAGGCGACTTCATCATGGGCGCCGACGACGATGAGGCCAAGGACTCAGGCTGCCGCGTCAACGGTGTGGCTTGCGCAGAGAACCCGGTTGGCGCTGTTTATGTTCCGGGATTTTGGATCGACAAATACGAAGTAACGAACTACCAGTACAGTCTTTGTGTACAAGCAGGTAATTGTCTGGCTCCCAAATTGGGCACAGGCACTTTCACCGGTAACGCCATCGACGATTTGTTTATTGACTATTACAACGATCCCCAATACGCAAACTATCCTGTCGTCTACGTGGATTTCTATATGGCGCGAAATTATTGCGGCTGGACCGGGCGCCGTTTACCTACTGAAAGAGAATGGGAGAAAGCTGCCCGAGGCACAGATGGCCGCAAATACACCTGGGGAAATGAGCCGGTTAGCGACGATAAAGCCAATTTTTGCGATGGAAATTGCCCCAAGCAGCATGCCAATAACAACTTTGACGACGGTTATGCGCTCACCGCGCCAGTGGGTAGTTACCCGGCTGGCGCCAGCCCCTATGGCGTATTGGATCTGGCCGGCAATGTTTGGGAATGGGTGGACACCATCCCCATGGACTATCCCTACGATCCCGGTGACGGCCGCGAAGAACCCGACACGCGGACCGCAAGCTGTTTCGCTGACGCAAATGAGTGCCCGGAGAATACGGCCCGTTTTGGCGATGGCCCCGAGCGAATTTGGCGCGGGGGCACCTGGGCGAATGGACCTTGGTGGATTCGGACGACGGTCCGCTACCACTCTGTTCCCGGCTACTTTCACAATAGCCTGGGCTTCCGCTGCGCCGCCGACGCGGAGTAAATTTTTATGTCTTCGGGGGAATAGGTTGAATCTACTTCTTAGCTAGTGCCTTAAGCGCAGCCTCGTCTAACGTCTTCACACCTAACTGCTTGGCTTTATCCAGCTTTGAGCCGGCATCCTCACCGACAACCAGGTAAGAGGTCTTGGCGCTCACCGAATCGGTCACCTTGCCGCCCAAGTCCTCAATGAAATCCTTAGCCTGCTTCCGGCTGAAATTTGGCAGTGTCCCGGTAACCACAAAAGTGAGCCCTGCAAAAGGCTGCGGTCCGCTGGGTGCTTTCGGTGGCATAGATTCCGGCCAAACTCCTGCTTTCTTCAGCTTCTTGAGCAGGTTCCGGTTTGCAGGCTGGGAGAACCAATCAGTGATCGCTTCAGCAATACTCGGTCCAATGCCTTCGATGTCGTCGATATCAGAAGCTTTCGCCTTGGTCAACTCGTCCAGGTTTCGATATTTGCGCGCCAACAGATTCGACACAACTTCCCCTGCCCCCCGGATGCCAAGAGCGCCGATCAGCCGCGGCAGCGATCGCGTTTTAGCTATTTCAATGGAAGCCAATAAGTTGTCGGCCTTCTTATCGGCAAAGCCTTCGAGCTGTAGCAGGTCTCTTTTCGTCACCGAGAAAAGATCCGCGGCATCTTTGATCACGCCTTCTGTGATCAATTGCTCCACGATCTTCTCTCCCATGCCGACAACATCCATCACGCCGACGAAATGTTCCACGTTGCGCAGTAATTGCTCCGGGCAGGCCGCGTTGACGCAATACCAGGCCACCTCCCCCTCGATATGCTCCACGGGTTGGCTGCAAACAGGGCAAACCAGTGGCGGTTTGTACTTCTTTTCTTTGCCAGTCCTCGCGGCAAGCACCGGCCCAATCACATACGGGATGACATCCCCGGCGCGCTTGACCAGGACGCGGTCACCGATACGGATGTCCTTTTCTTCGATAAAGTCGAAATTATGCAAGGTGGCCTGGCGCACGATCACGCCGCCGATCTCCACCGGTTCAAGCATGGCATATGGCGTGAGCACTCCTGTGCGCCCGACGTTCACGCCGATGTTATGTAGTTGCGTGGCCACCTCCAGCGCAGGGAACTTATATGCAATTGCCCCGCGCGGATCCTTGCCAACGAAGCCGAGGTCTTCAGCTAACCCCAGGTCGTTGATCTTGACCACCATTCCATCCACTTCATATGGCAGGCCCTCCCGGGTGGTTTTCCATTTTTCATATGTAGCAACAACTTCATCAATGTTCTGGCACAGCTTTGATTCGGATGCCACAGGAAAACCAAGATCCCGCAGCAGTTGCAGGCTTTCCCATTGCGTGTCGGGCACCGAACCATTGGCGTTGACGATGTTGTACGCAAATAAATTCAACGGCCGTCTGGCGGTGATGCTAGGGTCTAATTGGCGCAGAGTACCAGCGGCCGTGTTGCGGGCGGTTTGGTATATCTGCCCGCCTTCCTCCGCCTGGCGCTTGTTCAGCACCTCGAAATCTGCCTTGGCAAAGAAGACTTCACCACGCACGAAAAGATCGGATGGCGGCTTGCGTCCTTTATTACTAACCGGGATCCGTAAGGGAAGTGTGCGCAACGTTCGCAGATTGGGGGTTACGTCTTCGCCGATTTCGCCATTGCCGCGTGTTGCTCCCTGGACGAAGACACCGTCCTGATAATGGAGCACCACAGAAAGACCATCCAGTTTTGGTTCGGCGACAAAGCTGGCACGGCGCACGCGGTCATCGACACGGCTGATGCGTTCGAACCAGGCGCGCAGATCAGCTTCGCTGAACGCGTTGTTCAGGCTGAGGATGGGCGCCGGGTGGCGCACCTTGCTGAATTTCGCCGAAGGCTGGGCGCCGGCGCGTTGGCTGGGAGAATCTGGTGTAATCCATTCGGGATGCTGGTCTTCAATTGTGCGCAGTTCCGCCAACAGCCGGTCGTACTCGGCGTCGCTAATGACCGGCTCGTCGAGCACGTGATAGCGATAGTTATGATCGTTGATGGCACGGCGGAGTTCCTCGAGATGTTGGCGGAGCGTCTCGTCGCTCATGGGAAAGGATTATACAACGAGGAAGTTTGAATATTTAGGATCCTTCGCTATAATCCTCGCCTTGGAGATGAAATGATCCTATTTTGGGGTTTGTTGTCCCTGCTGCAAATCACTTTTCTGCCCGGTGCAATTGCCATTCGCTTTTTTAAAAATAAACACCTTGGGCTGATCGAAAAACTTGTTTTCTCGTTTGCTCTTAGCCTGATCATTAACTATGTTTCCGTGCTGCTACTTACCACTTTGGGTTTTTATCAACGATGGTTGGTTATATTGGTATTTGTTACGGAAATTTCGGTATTCATATGGCTCTATCGTGATATTTGGACAATAGGAATCGAGAGACTCTCCGCTCCAATCCTGGTTCGTTTGCGCGACGTGTTTGGTTTTCTGGCGCAGCCTGGCGGAAAAACGGAACAAGCCTGGCAGAAACTTGCGCGGTTATCCATCTACATATTCCTGTTATTGGGCGCTATTTCCAGTCTCGTCTGGATCACTAACGTATTCATCGCGAACCGGCTGACTGTGTTTAGCGTCTGGGATTCCGTCGTTTCGTGGAACGCGTGGGCCACAGACTGGTTCAATAATCAGATCCCTGACCTCACTCGCCGCTATGGTCAGCTTATCCCTGCCAATTGGTCACTGAGTTACGTTTTTATTGGATCTGCACAGATCCAATTTTTTGCTAAATCCATTATGCCCTTATTCACTCTTTTCATATTGGCATTGATGGTTAATGGAGGGATTAAGTTCAAATCATATGGGTATTTTGCAGCAGCCATCTTTACTCAGCTGATGTTCAAGAAATTCCTTGGGGAGCATGTATACAGCGGTTACGTTGACACGGCAGTAAGTTTCTTTTCCTTCACATCCCTATACTGTCTGCTGAAGGCTTCAACGTTAACAGATAAACATTCCATCAAATCCTTTTTAGCATTGGGTGCGATCTTGGC
The DNA here is from genome assembly GCA_023485685.1 of Chloroflexota bacterium. GTDB lineage: Bacteria > Chloroflexota > Anaerolineae > Anaerolineales > UBA11579 > JAMCZK01. Next base: position 6,289 of record JAMCZK010000041.1, read on the forward strand.
CGGCGGCGCCTTTTGCACAAAGCAGCCTGGTTTGTTCGTACTGGTTGCTTACCCGATTTTGGCTTTTTTTACAGTCATCCAACCCAACGGGAACTTTACCCGTCGAGATGTGTACTTTGGCCTTATTTACCCGCTGGGGCTTGCCTTGGCGTTTTCGTTGCCTTGGTACATCTACACTGAGATTAGTATCTACTTGGGTATTAACAAAACGGAATTTGCTTGGATTCTAGAGGAAGTACATCGAGGGCGAACGCTATGGGAGAGATTCGTTCTTGCCGTTGTTTCGTTGGAGAAATATGTCGCCCTGTTTTTTGCGGCGCTTGTTTCATTGCCGTTTCTAAAAAAGCCACTCCAATGGATCACGCTTCTTATCATCCTGCCCTATTCTATATTCTGGGCCCTTTTTGCGAGTTATTCCCACCGAAACCTGGCTATTGTTTTCCCTCTCCTCGCCCTGGTGAGCGGGCTGGGATCTGAACGTCTAATCGAATTCGGGAACTCTGCTTTAGCTAGAATTAATTTCAAGAAGGTTCCCATCCTGTTAGTTGCTGTATTAGCCCTTGCCCTCGGCTTGTTCAGTTCGCTTTTTGTAGCCGATTCGAAGTTCATCGATCTGCAAGTCAACTTACAAAAAGACATCTTGATCCGAGGGCTCAATAGAGAGTTATATGAATATTTCGATTCCACTCAAGCCAATGGACCAATACTAAGCGGCTACCCCCTAGAGTTCCTGCCGGGTTTCGAGGATCTCACGATAAGCGATTCGTTTAAGGAATACGCCACCTATGTTCGGCACAGGAACGAGTATCCTGAGATCGAATATTTGCTCATGCCCAAATCAGCCGGCGAACAAATCTTTGAAGAAGTAATGTAGCAAGTAGCGTTAGGGAATTACGAATTGATTTTCGAACAGAATGGGTATTACCTTATTAAAGTTTCAGATATTAAACAATAATGGCCCTGTGTGGTCGTGGATGGTTTATTCGCCGAAGAACTCGCTGAGTTTCTTCGCGCAATTGCTTCCCAACTTGTGCCCAGCCCCTGATTCGCAATACCGGACGATGGCACCTGCGCCTTCCAAAGCTCTGCGGGCTTTCCGAGCCATTGCGATCGGCACCGTTTCGTCCTCGGTGCCGTGGGCGATGTAAATGGGAATTGAGGCAAGATTTGCGAGTTGGCTGCTGCTTTCAGCGGGCAGGAAGCCCGCCAGCGCCGCCAGCCGCTTGACCCGGTTGGGGTTATTCATGGCGTAAGCAAAGCCGAAGGCCGCTCCCTGGCTAAAACCGACCAAGCCAAATTGAGTGAAATCTCCTGGAACCTGTGTCGCAAGTTCGGAAATCAAACCTTCGAAAGAATCGAGGGCCGGCTGAAACATCTCCAGGCTGCTGAAGTTTTGGCCGCGCTCTGGGACCCAGCTAAAACCGCCCAACTCCGGATGGTTTGAGGCATAAGGAGCTCGGGGTGCAACAAGGAGTGTATTGCGCGGCAAGCGCGGGGCGAAGACCCACATGGATTTTTCATCACCCGTCCACCCGTGGATCAGGAAAATGACCGGGTGAGGCCCGGCTCCCTGTGGAACGCGCAACTTCAACTTCCAATCTCCGACTATTAAATCGCGAGGTTCATCCATGGTCGGCGCGTTTCAAAACCAACTCGGCTAACCATAATATCAGCCAAATAAATCCAATCGGCAGCACAGCGGCGAACAAACAAAGCAATCCGAACAACGCCGCGCCCGCGCCGTATAGGGTCCAAATTAGACCTTCGCCGATCACCAACAGCAAAAAAAGGAAACCGGCGAAAAGGTGCAGGTTTGTTTGCTTGCTATATTGACGAAGGTCTCGCAGCACGTGGGGACTTCTTGGGGATAATAGAAAACCAACGTGCACGCCTGAGGGCGCGGCGCAACTCGGGTAAAACTTGGATAGTCGCTTCCTCGCCGCGCCGGGCCAGATCGGCCACATCGACCGAGTCCAACAGTCCAATATGTTCCACGTCGGGTCGGATGACAACATCCGGCTTTTCCACCCCGATCCTAAGTTCCGTCTGGACGCGGCCGCTCACATCAAGCGCTTTCATGAAGGCCATGAAGGATTGCCCAAGGCGAAAGCGTAGGAAAGCAGCCGGGATTGGCAAGGCGGCCAGGCCATGTCGTTTTGAACCGTTCCCATTGCCAGGTGCCGCAGGGGGCGCCGGTTGGCTGAGAACAGAGGCCACGACGGGAAGCCTCGGCGCCAGAGAGCGGGCTACCGCAACCGGCACCGGATTGCTCATGCCACCGTCGACAAGTTCATATCCCTGCATCTTCTGAATCGGGAAAACGCCGGGGATGGCGATAGTGGCCAATACCGCATCAAGGATGGAGCCTTGGCGCAGCACAACTTCCTGGCATGTCACCAGGTCCAGCGCGGTGAGCGCAAGCGGAATATCGAGGTCCTCGAAGCGGTGGTCGCCCAGAATTTCCTCCAGGACTTTCGCCACTCCATCCAAGCCCATCAGCGCATTGGGTGCCTTGGCTCCAGTGCGCAGCAAATTACTCCCCTTCAACGCGGCCATGCGTTCCTCGATGGCGTCGGTTGTGTTGCCCACCGCGTAGACAGCCGCGATCAGCCCGCCGATGCTGCTGCCGGCCAACGCGTCAATTCGGATGTTTTCGCGCTCGAGGACGCGCAGCACCCCGATGTGGGCGCCGCCTTTGGAGCCGCCGCCCCCAAGCGCCAAGGCAATGCCTTGGGGTGCTGAGCGCCGCAGGCGGAGCCTGAATTCACTCAACCTATTCTTCAAACGGTATCGTCACCACTTTCTCATTGATCTCAGCCAGCAGCCTCTTCTTCACTTCCGAGATCTCGTCTACCACTTTATCTATACGAAGGGTGCGTTTTTCGGTTTCACGGCGAAGTTTCAATTCCACCCCGCCCTCTTTCAGCGAGCGTTCGCTCACCGTGAGCCGAATAGGTAAACCGATCAGGTCGGCATCGTTGAACTTCACGCCAGGCGTCTCCTCGCGATCGTCGTAAAGAACCTCGTGACCCGCTGCCTGCAGACTAGCGTATAAATTCTCAGATTCGTTGTCACCGCCACGTAGTGCGACTAGATGCACATCATACGGAGCCACGCTCATTGGCCATAGTAGACCCTTGTCATCATGATGTTCTTCCGCAACGCAAGCAAGGAGACGCCCAGAACCAATCCCATACGAACCCATCACGATTGGGTGCTCTTTGCCATTCTCGTCAAGGTAGTTTGCGCCTAATGGAACACTGAAATCAGTGCCCAGCTTGAAAATGTTGCCAACTTCCACGCCGCGCGAAGCACGCATCGGCCCGCCGCAGTTGGGGCATTCAAAGCCCTCCTCTGCCAGGGCGATATCAGCCACGATGTCTGCCGTGTAATCACGAACATAGTTCGTATTAACGTAGTGATACCCGGTTTCGTTCGCGCCTGCTGCCAAATTGGGTGAGACGGGGATTAGATCATCCACTACAACCAATGCTCCCTTAATACCGATCGGCGAGGCATAGCCGGGCACAGCGCCAATAGCAGCGATTTCCTCTTCATGCGCTGGGCGAATCTCTTCCGCCTTCACAACATTGGCGAGTTTGGTTTCATTCACTTCCATGTCGCCGCGAATGATGGCGAAGACAAGCTTCTCAACTTCTTTTTCTCCTTCGTTGAATTTCCCCACGACAAAGAAGGCCTTAGCCGTCTTGGACTTGGGAATTTTCAAGAAGTTTGCCAGGGCTTCGATGGTTGGAATATTCGGGGTTGATACCTTTTCCAATTTCCCTGCTTTTTCTTCTTTTGCAGGATGCTTTTGGAATCGAGCGATCTGCCGGTTGGCACGATACCGGCATTTGTCACAGATCAAAAGCGTATCTTCACCGACT
>JAMCZK010000019.1 GCA_023485685.1 Chloroflexota bacterium
ATAGCTTTCCCCGCTTTTTTTCCTCCATCAGGTCGAGCGCGTGAAGTCCAAGCGCTAAAGGCTGCTCTTCGAGGTCTGCCAGTTCATTCTTGGTGGCGCCGTCTAGATTCGAAAATGTTTGTGGGAGATCAATAATGCTCACACACTTCACCTATGCCTTCTTGTAGGACCACATATCGTCAATTTTTTCTCTGGAGAGGGTGCCGTTGTTTACAAGCGCCAGTAGTGGTGATGTTAGATCGGTAGCCTTGTAGTTGCTCCCCTTCTCTGCTAATCGATCAATGATGTCCGCTGACCTTTTAGGATTGTCGAAAAAACCCTCGGTAATTAGTTGAGTAATTTTTCCCTTGGGGCCCAATTTGCTTCTCTTTTTCGGAGGGATCGCTCTTCTATTTTACTGAAGTAGATGCCTTCGGATCCGCCTTCACTGGCGAACCATAAAGGTTCATGATACGGGCTATTTCTTCGGGCGAACCATTAAGCTCTACAGAAGTCCCATCAGGAAGTTTCATATTTGCTTTAGCCATGATTCCTCCTCTTTACTGGTGTATTTCGGATTCCATGAGTGCCCATGCATTACTGAAAGCAATGGGTGTTGGTCTAACGGAATAGTTACTTGAATGGTCTCGAAATGCGATCCGATCTTTAACGAGTTCAGATAATTTTGGGCGGACCGTTCCGCCGGGAAGTCCTGTAATTTGCTCGATTTCCTTGGAAGAAATACTCGCGGAGAATTGCGCGTCTTTTGCTGAAAGCGCTAATTTGGCAAGTAGTATCACCAGGACCTTTTTCTTCGTGTCAAGTGCGTTCCATCCACGCTTTGGATGGATATCACCAGACACGGGATCGGCAGCGGCAAAAGGCACGATCATTTGTGCAAGTCGTTCCCTCATTTCTCCTTCTAGCTTCTCGGGGGTGTCAAAAAAGGCATCAAGTGGATCTTGTGACATAAGGACTCTTCGGGTGGATATGAATTTCCCGTTATGATACAACGGTATATTTATTAAGTCAAGAGATATTTATATGAGAAATATAAGAATTCAGACGATGTCTTTTTGCGCAAGCTGAGAATGACGACCGTCGGTCTCAGACCTTGCTACTACGTAGATACGATCTCTTTTTCAAGTCTACTCATCGACTCCGCATCATGACTCGGCAGATAAACTGTCCGCTCACGCACCGCGTACTCCCGAATCTTGTCTATTGTCTTCAACGCCTGCGCTTTGTCTGGGCTGATACCATCCACCTTTCGCTCCAACAAAGCTTGCTCTGAATAGCTGGCATCCCCGGCCAGGAAGTAGCTCACGCCGTCCTGCCGGGCGATCACGGAAACGTGATTGGGCGTGTGTCCCGGTGTCGGCAGCACCAGCACATCACCGGCGCGGGTCAGCCTATGCACTTGCTCGAAGGGTCCGGCTTTCTTCTCGTTGAACTCGAGGAATTTGGGCGCAAACCAGTCCGGCCAGCGGTGCGGGATGTAGCCGCGCAAGGTTCTGCCCAGCAGGGTCCTGGCTGCCGCCAGCTCGCCGCCATCCACGTAGATCTCGCTCTTCGGAAAATGGTGCAGCCCGTCGGCGTGGTCGGTATGCAGGTGGGTGAGCACCACGGTCTTCACATCCGCAGGCTGGATGCCAAGCTTCTGCAGCTGCGGACCGATTTCTTCTTCAGGAGCAACATTCAAGCGAACGGCCATTCGGTAATAGGGATGCCACGCCGGGAAATACCCCGACTCTGCGGCGCGGGCGGTTTCGCCGGTATCCACCACGATGAGCCCCTCGGGATGTTCGATGACCCAGGCGAGGATGGGCAGCGGCTCTACCCATTCCGAATCGAATAGGATATTCAGCTGCCGCGCAAACCCGGCGCCTTTGCCGACTAGCTGGCTTTTCTTGATGAGGACTGTCCCGGTTTGAATGGCGTGGATTTTCATTGGCTGTCAAACACCTTGATTTGGGGACGAATTTTCGCACAGTTTCCAAATCTGTGTCATTAATATCCCCTCGACCAAAGGCGAGCGCGTGCGTTGCGAAGCAACGCGCTGGAGATTTTTACTCGGCTGTCGCCGAGTAACGAAACTCTGAGGAGCGCGGCCAACGCTGTTTGTGAGCTTGTGAATACACGGTGTTCTAGATAAACCGCCACCAGGCTCCCGGTACCGGTACCCAGCGTCAGCTCGGCGCCCGCTAGAGGTCGAGAACCAGTGGACGTTCGGTTCGCAAGCTGTTGATCAGCGAGGCTAGCATCGCTGATCGAGGCTCACAACGCAAAGGGGATGCAACAATTGCAACATTTGCAACAATGACAACACCGACACCATCGACACCATCGACAACAGTGACAACATCGCCACCACCGACAACATGTACACCTCTACCACGCCTTGGAGAACCTCTGATCACTGTTCGATTAACGGATTAACGATTAACTGATTGTTTTAGGGATAATAATGATTAACCGACCACCCAACCGCCTTCGCCGCATCATCCAGCGCCGCCTGGACGAGATCGAGACCGTCGCCAACATCCTCGGCTACGACATGCCGAACAAAGATGAATTAGTGGAGGACCTGCTGGCGGAGCAGCTGCAGAACCCGGAAACCGCCGCCATGCTCTGGCCGCTGAGGCGGCGGCCGTCTTGGTGGAATTAGCCGCGCCGTCTTACTCCACGACTACAACATCCGCGACTTTGTAAACATTTCCAGACAAAGAAAGCCAAAGGATCTCTGTATTGCCCGCGGGCCAGTTTTCATCTAACGTCAATGTGATCTGCCCTTGGGCGTCCAGTTCCCCATTGGCATGAGTGGCCAGTGGGTCCGATGGTGTGTTGCCGAAGGACGCCGCGAACGCTGTGCCCTCAGGCGCCGGGTTGCCAGCTGAGTCGGTCACCTGGAATGTCACCTCGAAAGGCGTTCCGGTCTTCACCTCTAAGGGTCCACCGTAGCTGATTGTGTAGCCGCCTCCGGCGATGATCTTCACCCCAGGATGGCGAACAACAACTTCGCAGGTCAGCGTTTTCGTTCCCAAAGAACCTTTGACTGTTAAATCGATGCTGTATTCCACGCTGAAATCTCCACCCACTATGCTGTGCACTCGCTTGCTGGTGACGATCACGCCAAAATTTATACCAATTGGACCGTCACTCGTACTGGGGTCCACATCGATGTCGGCTGCATCCGGGTCCACCCCGATTGGACCGGTGACGTTTTTCACTTCTAGTGTGGTGCCAGTCCCGGATGGATCATCGACGTCGATTCTTCCCGCGGTTCCATGCAAAATTTCCAACCTGCGCGGATCGCACTCAATCCCCCACGCGTACGGCGGGAGGACGTGGTAATCCTCCACTTCTCCGAACTGGTATTGACCGGTGATGTACGGCTCGGTACCGGACACAGGCACATCGGTTATTGAGGCGCGCATCCAGTGTTCAAGTGCGCCGCCCACCTGTGGAAACTCGGCCTCGATTTGGGCCGTTTCCCCAGGAGCAAGGGTAATGCCCTGGTTTTCCACAATCCATTCCGTAATTGGCGTGTTGGAGGGCCCGGTAAAATCCTGCCAGCGCCCGTCATTATTGGTGTCAGCCCATAAGTTGAAAATCACAACACTTGCCTGAGCTTGTTCGCTCTTGGTTACCTGAAAGGTTACAGATACCAGGCCGGGTTTGACCTCGATCAATTTAATAAGCCCGTCATCTGCCTGATCGCGGTCCGTGATATTCGCGTCCTCTTCCAGGGTGGCTCCTGCACCCAGCCAGAACTGGGTTATGTCCAGTGTTCGCAATCCGTCGGAAGCCAGTAGTGACGGGAATCCCGGGTCCGGGGCGTCGCCAAACTCGGCAACCGGGAGCAGCTCCTCAATTGTTGGTGTCGGGGTGTGCTGGATTTTCGGCGGCTCACAGGCGGAGAGCAATATCGCGGTTAACAGATAAAGGACCAGGAATCTAGCCATGCCAAGCCTCCTTCGAAAACTGATGAAGACAGCTCGTTTTGCAACCCTGGCGAATAGGGCCAAACAATTAGAGAATACTTGCGGGAATGACGCATTGCAAATCAGAAAGGGCTGATTCCACTATATAACAGATGCTAAGTAGTTGTAAATATTCAAATATGTAATTGTGATGTGACGCACTAGTTTCAGAAAAGGGGCTAAATCATTGAAGATCTGCCAGCGGAGCAGATGGCGGATTCGGAAACCGCGGCCATGCTTTGCTGCTGGGCTGGCGGCCAAGCTGGTGGTAGGGCTAAAACGGGATTAGAATAAATTTCCAATTCGCCTTTTATAGAGGAGAGAGACATGAAAAATCAGTTCCATAAAACGGGGGCCCTGCTTGTCTGTACCGTGTTGTTTGCCGCGGTTCTGGCTGCCTGCGGCGGTGGCCCCACTACAGTCGATGTGACCTTGACCGACTACGAAATGCAGCTTTCGGTCGACACGTCCAAGGCTGGCGAGGTCACTTTCAAGATCCAGAATGATTCTGAAGTGACCGTGCACGAATTCGTAGTCGTGCAAACGGATACGCCGGCAGATGAACTGCCTGTTGGCGAGGATCTGTTGGTCGACGAGAGCCTGTTCACCCCGGTCGACGAGGTGGAGGATCTGGCCGCGGGTGACAACGCCGAGCTAACCGTTACCCTGACGCCCGGGCATTACGTGCTGCTGTGCAACATCGCCGGTCATTTCCAGTTGGGCATGCACGCCGACTTCACCGTAACTGAATAAGCTAAATTGCATACTAAGGACTAAAGGAGCGGGTGAATAACCCGCTCCTTGGTTTTTAGCTCTTGGCGAACTCGTTGACAATCCGCGTCACGTGTTGAGTAGCCTTCACATACAGGTCCTCGCGGATGTTTTCATTGGGGGCATGCACCTGGTTGCCGGGATAGCCGAGGCCAGCAACCGCCACTAGCAGCTTGAGGAAATGCAGGAAGGCGTGGTTTGGCCCCGAACCACCGGACATGGGTACGCGCTCCTGCGGAACGCCGTAGACGTCTTTGGCTGTGTTCACCACCAGGTTGACAAAGGGGTCATCGGGATCCGTGCGGCCGGGCGCTTCGCCGCCTAGATAGGTGATCTGCACATCCTGGAAGCCTTCGGCGTCCAGATGGGCGCGCAGGTTCTTGAGCACCTCTTCCGGCGTCTGGTTGGGCACCAGGCGGAAATCCACCTTGGCGGAGGCCTTGGCAGGCAACACGGTCTTGCTGCCTGCGCCCTGATAGCCGGAGGTCAGGCCGCAGATCGTGCAAGTCGGCTCCAGGGTCTCCTGCAGGTGTAAGTCAGGGTGGCCGTCAGTGCCGCGCAGGAATGCTTTCACACCATAGCGCTGGCGGTACTCGTCGCCTTCGTAAGGCAGCTTGGAAGCCATTTCGCGGTCGCGCTGGCTTGGTGGCAGCACATTGTCGTAATGGTGGGGAATGCGGATGCGCTCGTCGGGACCCTTCAGCGTCGACAGCGCCCACACCAGCCGCCAGGCCGCGTTAGGGAAGATAGAGCCGCCCAGGCCGGAATGCACGTCTTGGGTAAGACACTCGAGGTCCAACTGCACGTAACAGATGCCACGCATGCCCAGCACCTGCATGGGGATGTCGCGGTGGTCGACGTAGCCGAACTCCCAGATACAGGCATCGGCCGCCAGCTTCTTGGCGTGCTTCTCCACGAAGGCGGGAACGTGCACGCTGCCTATTTCCTCTTCGCCTTCGACTACGAATTTGATATTGCAGGGCAGCTCGGGATCTTGCGCCAGCAACGCGTCCAGCGCGAACAGCCGGCTGACGAAATGGCCTTTGTCGTCGCTGACGCCGCGGGCGAACATCATGCCGTTGCGACGGTTGGCCTCGAAGGGCGGCGTCTCCCACAATTCCAGCGGCTCGGGCGGCTGTACGTCGTAATGATTGTAGAAAAGCAAGGTCTTGTCGACTTTGCCTTTGCGTTCGGCGTAGACAACCGGCGCGCCGCCGGAAGGCATGATCTCGGCCTTGAAGCCGCGGCGCTCGAGCATGACGCTCACCAGCGCGGCGCACTCGTCCAGCCCGCGGTTCTGCGCTGCGACACTAGGGATGGCGCAGAGCTTGGACAGTTCGTCCAGGCTTTCATTAAGGTGATCGGAAATGTATTTGTCAGTCAGTTTAATATCAGCCATGAGTCCTCCAAAGTTCCACTGCTCCGAAACGTCCATGGTAGGGGCGGGGTCACCCCGCCCTCATTGACAGGGCGAGGAAACCTCGCCCCTACCGAATGTCACTTGTTGTTTTTCTATCTCACAAAAATATCTTTGATCCACGAAACGGTCAATAATCCTGCGCCCGCAAAAGCGATGACCAGCATCTTCATCGTTTCGCCGAGCCAGCACCAAAACAGGAAAACGCGCATGGGAACGCGCAAAGCGCCTGCGGCGATGCCGGTGAGGTCGAAGAGCGGATTGGGAAAGAACGCCAGTAAAAGAATGGTGAGTGGGCCGTTACGCTGCACCCAGGTGGTCACTCGCTTGTATACTTTTGTTTTTTCGGCGAAGGCCTGGCCGGTATAACCCGTAATGTACCCGGAGAGCTCACCCAGCGCTGCGCCGGAACCCGCGGCCAGCGCCAACCCGATCGGCGAGAACTGAGCGCTCATGGCGAACACGAGCACACCTGCTGGAACAGGCAAGATGACTGTGGCGTAGGCCAGCAAGCAGATGATGAAAATACCCAGATAGCCGAAGGCCTCCAATTGTTCCAGGCGTTCCCGGGGAATGGCAAAGATCGCCAGGCTGAGCACCACTACCAAAACAATAGTGAGGATGCGCAGCAGCCGCGTCCGGCCTGAGGAATCCGTCATTGCGAGGCGGGGTTAGCCTTCTTCCTGGATCGTGACGGAAAGTAATTGGCCGGCTGGCGCCTTCTTGTTGCCCGGGTCGCGGGCCGGGATGGCCATTAAGACTTCTTCTCCAGCGATCAACTCGCCGAACACCGAGTGCCTATCGTCGAGGTGCGGTGTGGCGCGGTGGGTGATAAAGAATTGGGAGCCGTTGGTATTTGGACCGGCGTTAGCCATTGAAAGGATGCCGCGTTTGTTGTGGCGCAAACTGGGATGGAATTCGTCCTGGAAGGAATAGCCCGGGCCGCCACTGCCGGTGGCGGTGGGGTCGCCGCCCTGGGCCATGAAATCGTTGATGACGCGATGGAAAGTGGTGCTGTCGTAATACCCCTGGCGGGCAAGGAAGACAAAATTGTTTACCGTGTTCGGCGCCTTATCGGCGTGCAACCTGAACACCATCTTGCCTTTGTCGGTGGCGAAGGTTGCCTTGTAGATTTTTTTCCGGTTGATCTCCATCGCGGGCGGATTGCTCCATTGGTTGGCCATTCGTTTTATCCTTTCATCCCGGCTGCCGCCGGCCGTGTAGTTTGTCTGAATTCGCGCAATTTAGCTTCGATGCGCGCCATGAACACATCCATGGCTACCTGGTTGTAGCCGCCCTCCGGCACGATGAGGTCCGCATAGCGTTTGGATGGCTCTACGAATTCGAGATGCATGGGGCGCACGGTGGCCTGGTATTGCTGGATGACGGATTCATAACTGCGGCCCCGCTCGGCAATATCGCGTTCCAGGCGGCGGATGAAACGGATGTCGGCATCGGTATCCACGAAGAGCTTGAGGTCACAGAGCTGGCGCATCTTGGGCTCGGCGAACAGCAAGATGCCCTCCACGATGACGACCGGGCGCGGCTCGATGCGGTGCGTCTCTTTGCGCCGAGTGTGGGTAGTGAAATCGTAGGTGGGTACCTCCACGGCTCGCCCCGCCTTGAGCTGTTTGACGTGCTCGACCATCAAGTCGGTCTCCAGCGAATTGGGATGGTCGAAATTCGTGGTAGCGCGCTGGGCGGGCGGCAGGTCGCTGAGGTCTTTGTAATAGAAATCGTGCTGGATATATGCGGCGTTATCCGGGCCGGCGCGTTGTAAGATCGCTTGCGAGACGGTAGTCTTTCCCGAGCCGCTGCCGCCGGCGATGCCAATCACGAGAGGAGTGGGGGCGGCGGGCATGGAGCGATTATAAAGGATGAAAGAGGCGGGATGAAGGATGAAGGAAAAGCAGGCAAGGCATGGGTGCACTAGTTATATAATCTCATCGCAATGGCCGAATATGATCACGATGTATATAGTCGCAATTTTGCGCGCCTGCTCAACCGTGCGTTGAAAAAAGGTGGAGGAGATGCAGCATCGGCCCTGGAATGGCTGGATAGACACTATAAGCCTGTATGGGCCTTTGTTTTCAACCGTCACCGCGCAGAGCTGGCCGACGCCTATATGGATGTGCGTGAGCACATTGTGAAAAGGATTAAGGATAAGGGGGAAAGGGCAAAAGAGGCGAAATACGAAGATTGAGGAGTAGAGACTGGTGTCTTTTCTGTCAACCGTCAACTGTCATCTGTCTACTGATCAAAGAGCCACCGGTGGGACTCGAACCCACGACCCGTCGCTTACGAAGCGACTGCTCTGCCAGCTGAGCTACGGTGGCTTACATAGACGAAGGGGGCGCAAAAGCGCCACCTTCGTCTATGTTTGGCGTTGCAACCGCGGCAACGCCATGCGTTGAGACGACGATTATAACAGCGGCATTAATTGGCAAATAAGAATTGCGCTTTTAGATGAAACGATTAATGGATTAACGGATTTCTTGCCTGGTTACCTAACTGTCTAACTGCCGAACCAATCTTGAACATCGCGATGCTTTCATATCACACCAGTCCCTTGGCCGCGCTGGGGGGTAAGCACAGCGGCGGCATGAACGTTTATGTGCGCGAATTGAGCGCGCAGTTGGCGCGGCGCGGCCAGCGCGTGGATGTGTTCACCCGCAGTCAGGAACAAGGCCACCAAGCGATTGTTGAAGGGGCGCGGCTGATTTTGTTGCCCGCCGGGCCCAGGCGCGATTTGGAAAAAAACGAGCTGGAAGCTTTCATTCCAGAGTTTGCTCAGCAGATATTGGACTTTGCTAAAAAGGAGAGCCTGCGTTATGACCTTATTCACGCCCATTACTGGATGTCCGGATTGGTTGGAAGACAACTAAAAGCGGCGTGGGCCGTCCCGATGGTTGTGATGTTCCACACACTGGGCCTGGTCAAAAATCGCATCGTTGTATTGGGCGATCGCGAGAGCGCTGTGCGTATTCGGGGGGAACGCCGGGCGCTGGCTTCCGCAGACATGGTGGTGGCTGCAACACCTGCAGAACGGGCTGACTTGCAGTGGCTATATGAGCTGCGCAGCGAGAAGGCAGCCGTGATCCCGCCTGGCGTGGATTTGGAGCAATTCCGCCCGATGGATAAGACCGCGGCGCGAGCCGCTCTCCGTTTGCCAAAAGATGACCATCAGGTCCTATTCGTGGGCCGAATCGAGGCGCTCAAAGGCATAGATACCCTGATCCGAGCCGTCCATTTGATGGTCAGGACAAACGCGTGGAGCAGTAAGCCGTTTCGGGTACAGATTATCGGGGGAGACGTCGAGGAAAGCTTGGAGCAGTTAGGTTCTGAGATGGCGCGGCTGCGGAAACTGACCAGTGAGCTGGGGCTGGAAGAACACGTGCAATTCCTGGGCAGCCGGCGACAACGGGAGTTACCCACGCATTACGCGGCTGCTGACGTGGTGGCGATGCCCTCTTATTCGGAATCGTTTGGCATGGTGGCCCTGGAAGCCATGGCCTGCGGGCGCCCAGTCCTCGCATCCCGGGTGGGGGGATTGGCTTACCTGGTGCAGGATGGGATCACCGGCTTTCATGTGCAGGAAGGGAACGCAGAGGAAATGGCTGCGCGGCTAGCTGAAATGCTCGGGGATATTACGCTGCTCGACCGCATGGGGACAGCTGCACGGCGGAAAGCGGAGAAGTATTCGTGGGAGCGAACGGCTGCCGAAATTGAATTGCTTTTTCAGCGATTGGTTGAGCGTAAAGAAAAAGCCACCTGATAGTGGCTTTTCGGTGTGGGCGCGAGGGGACTCGAACCCTTGACCTCACGGATGTGAACCGTGCGCTCTAACCAGCTGAGCTACGCGCCCGAGAGTTGGGATTATAGCATCCGGCAACTTGACGAGCAAGAACAGCAAATGGTTGCTGATTGCCAATAAAAACCTCGCCGCACAGGCGAGGTTTTTTTACGGGCTTACGTAACCCCAGGGATTGACCTTGCCTCCTTGGTAGACAAGTTCGAAATGCAGGTGGGGGCCAGTTGAATTGCCAGTATTGCCGACACCTCCCACTACATCTCCTTGGCTAACATTTTGCCCACAGGTAAACGCGATCGTGCTCATGTGGGCATAAGCCGACTGCCAACCCGTGCCGTGATCAATCACTAATAGATTGCCGAAGCCATAATTGCTCCAACCAGCATACACAACAACCCCGCCATCACTAGCATAGATGGCGTTTCCTTCGGCGCCGGCGATATCAATGCCATTATGAAGTGGTGGGTTCCAATCATTGCCTGAGAGATATGTTGCAACCGTTGGCCATATAAAAGTGCCATTGCCAATCGCGCCTGCGCTAATGGGTCCACAAGACCCTGGACCATAATAGGCTGCCAAGGCAGGGTTATCGCGGGTGATTGCTGGTGGGCCCCAATCGCGTAATTCGCGGCTTCCGTTTGGGATGATGAGCAAGGTCCCATCAGGAATATTGGGGTTATCAATATTTGTTTCATAGGGATCAAGGTTGTTGCCGGGCCATTCGATAATGTCTTGAGCCGTGGGCTCCGTCGAGTAGCTGTAAGAGTCGGCGATAGCAGCAAGACTTTCGCCAGATTTGTATTTGTGCAGAACTCCATCAACAGGCGGAATATTCAGTACCTGCCCTGGAAATATCTCTTTAGGATTGTCTCCTAATTCATCAAAATTGAACCAGAGGATGCTCTGCGGCTGTAAACCATATTTATCGGCAATTGCAAAAAGTGTGTCCCCTTGGGCTACTGTGTATGTTTCGATGTCCACGCGCGGACGGCTAGGGATGATGGTGTCCAGTGAGGCTTTGCGCGAAATGCCAGCAGAAAACGGCGAAGCTGCCATGGAAAACGAAGGCATCAGCGCGCCGGCTTCCCCGCCGGTTACTGCGTCGATCTGAGGCTGAGCCAGGGCTTGAGCGGTGGCATACAACTGTTCCTGGCGGCTCTGTTCGACGCCGGCGGCGTAATTGCGCATCACCCCCACGATCAGCAGCGCGAAAACAACGATGATTGCCACGCCCGCATAGCGGCGCCAGGAGGCTGGCACCAAGCTCACCAGGCGGGTAATCAGCTTGCTTGCCGCGCCCGTTCCAGCTACTGGGATCGGGGTTTCGGTTGTAAGTTGGCTGCTCTTTGGGGGTTTCTGTGGGTCTTTGGCTTCGTTGACCATTCGAATCTGGCGGGCATCTTATCCTCGCCCGCAGGCATCGTCAAGTACGCATTAATGCGGGTTTGACTAGGGGTTCGCCACAGCGGCTAGCACGGCTTGCATGGCTTCCTGTGGAGTTTGTTCTTGTTTTAGGATGGCAACCATGGCGTCTGCCAGCGGCTGCCCCCAGAGCTTCAGGGTAGCCTGGGGAGGCAAAGCCGCCGCATCAAGAACGATTTGGCTGGCCAGCGCCTGTTTGGCGTCCGGGGACCAGGCAGCCAGCGAACTGGCGCGCGGTGGCAGCATGCCGGCGGCCGCGCTCCACTGAGCGATGAATTCCGGGGTGCTGAGGTATTCGGCAAGTTCCGCAACAAGCTCGGCGCGTTCTAGGTATGGAGTGCTGATTGCCCAAACCCAACCCCTGATCAGGGTGAAATAATCTCCGTCTTGTGTAGGCAGCGGAGCCCCGCTGATATCTACATTGCGGGAATCAAACAGCTTGCTGGTCCAGGCCACGACCATGGGTGTGCGACCTTCGGTGAACGCCCCCCAGCTTTGTTCGTAGGTCTCATATTGTGTTAGCCAAAACGGGAAAATGCCGCGCTGCTGGGCGCTGGTATAAAACTCGAATAGTTGAGTCAACTCATCCTGTGAGTATGAGAACTTGGTACTTTCTTCTGACGATTGCAGCGCGGACAATTCGACGAACGAGAATTGCGCCCATGGATCAGCCACCGCCAACCCCAACGGGCGACGCGCCTCCAATAATGCAGACCAATTCGCTGGCACGCCATTAATCGCGGTGGGCCGGTAAGCGACCACTAGCGCGTCGGCTGCGAATGGCAGTGCGAACGCCTGACCCTCCACAGTAATCATCTGCTGCGCAAATGGGTACCAGTCCTCCGAATTTTGTTCCGTGGTGAGGCCTGCCATGGGATGCAGGACTGCGCTTTGAGCAGCGGCTTGCAACTGGACGTGCGGCAATAAGACCAAGTCGGGCTGAGACAGGGGCGCTGCGGCTTGCGCTGCCAGCAAGGAATCGAGCAGGCCGCCGGTGCCTTCTTCGGCTTTGACGCGCGTCTCGATGCGCACTTGGGGATGTTGCTCGGTAAACTCAGCCAGCCTGCCTTGGAGCATATTGGCGGCCAGATTACCGCCGGCGATGTCAAAGCCAGGCGGTAGCCATACAGTGAGAACAATGGCTCCACCCGGTTCGCCGACGGGTGTTGCAGTGCCCTCATGAGGCAGTTCGGATCCAGGTAACGGCGTCGGACTGGCGACAGGTTGTGTGGGCGCCGCTTGAGGAGCACAGGCGCTGGAAATCACCAGCAAGAAACACACAAGAAGTGCTCGCAGGAACGGCCTCATCGGGTTCATTTTATCCTTTGGGCGATGATAGCGCGGTTTAGGGAGTCGGGGTCTCGGTGGGCGTATTGGTTGGCAATGAAGTTGCAGTAAAGGTATTGGTGAAGCTGGCTGTGAATGTGGGGGTGAAGGTAGATGTCGGCGTCCAAGTGGCTGTATGGGTGGGTGTATGCGTAGCGGTTGGAGTGGCGGTGGAAGTCGAGGTAGCGGTCGAGGTATTGGTGGGTGTGCTCGTGTTGGTCTGGGTGGCGGTTGCTGTTGGGGTGCTGCTGGCGGTGGGCGTTGGCGTTTGGCTGAGCCGCCATTGAGCGGCAATGTAGCCAGTTAGATAGCAGGGCAAAGTAACCAACGCAATAGCTGCCAGGATGTAGCGCACTCGCAAACGCTTGATGGGATCGGTTTGATTGAAGAAAATCACGGGAATGAGTGTATCACTACGCAAGGACTGAGAGCTTCCTTTTGCCAGGAGCGTTCCTTGCCATTCGCTAAAAACGAAACTTTATGATGGAGTCAATTGCTGGAGCACCCGCCAATGGCTGACCTCCGCTCACACCCTCGAACATTGAGAGTGTTGAAAAAGACCTAAGGGTTTGCCTAGTAACATATTAAGCCGAGTCTTTCTGCAATGGCAACGGTTGAGTCTACTGAAAAAAGTCAAAATCAAACCACGGAAACACGGAAGCACGGAGTTTTTTCCCCTTAGATTTTTCCGTGTCTCCGTGTCTCCGTGCCTCCGTGGTGAATCATTTGTTTTTTCAGGGAACCCACGGTTCTTAAAGATAAGACTGCGTTGAAACCCTTAGGGTCTGGAATCCGGCGATAGTTTTTCAACACCCTAGAACATTCGTTCTTGATTTTGAGACTGAGATGTGCTATATTGACCCCGCTGTCGGCGAGACAATTGGGAAACTCGCTCACAGCAAGGTTTTTTTATAGGCAGTAGTCTTGGATTTACGAGGCAAAAAATGGCAACCGAGTATCTAACCAAAGAAGGTCAGAAGAAGCTCCAGGATGAGCTGGATAATTTGCGTAATGTGCGCCGCAAGGAAATTGCAGAGCGTCTACGCGAGGCAGCCGAAAACAGTCTAGGCGAATTCGTGGAAGACCCGGAATTCGAGGCGGCCAAGAATGAGCAATCCTTCGTGGAAGGCCGCATCAAAGAGCTGGAATTGATCCTGGCCAATGCCACCCTAATCGAAGAGCACAAGACCAAGAAAAAAGGTGGGGTAGTCGAGATCGGCTCTGTGGTTACCATACAGCAGGGACGTCGTAAGCCGGAGGAATACCGCATTGTGGGCGCGGCCGAGGCTAATCCTCGGGAAGGCAAAATTTCGCTTGAATCTCCACTAGGGAAAGCATTGTTGGGCAAGAAGGAAGGCGATAAAGTGGATGTCCAGGCGCCTTCGGGCAATTTCTCGGTTAAATTGATGCAAGTGGAGTAGCGATCAACCATTTATCGACTTCAAAGACCCGTGCCAAGTGAACCAATGCACGGGTCTTTTTTCTATGTACACGGTTCTTTCTATGTAATAATCACGAGAAGGCAATTATGGACGAGACTCACGACTACACGGATATTGAACGAGGGCGGCTGGAGAAGCTGCAACATTTGCGCGCTGAAGGAATCGAGCCTTTTCCGCCGCGGGTAGAGCGCAGCCACACCAACGCAGAAGCCATCAAGGCTTTTGAGAAATCCGAAAAGAAAAAAAGCAAGAAACCCCTACGCGCCACATTGGTAGGCAGGGTGCGCTCGATCCGCACGATGGGGAAAATCATCTTTGCCCACATAGAAGATGGTCACGGCAGCCTGCAGCTCTTCTTGCGCGCCAATGATCTCGGCGAAGAAAAGCTAGAGCTCTTTCGAAACTATTACGATATCGGGGATTTCGTGCAAGCGAGCGGCGAGATGTTCCGGACCAGGGCTGGCGAAGTGAGCCTGCGCGTCGAGGAATTCCGCATGATTGCCAAGGCCATTACGCCGTTGCCTGCGGCTAAAGACGAAGAGGTCGCAGGAGAGGTAGTGCGCCACGCTACCCTGGCCGATCCTGAGCTGCGCTACCGACAGCGTTATGCAGATTTAGCGGTGAATCCCCAAGTGCGCGAAATCTTCCGAGTGCGGGCAGCCATCACCCGCGCCCTGCGCGAATTCATGGATAGCCAGGATTTCATCGAGGTGGAGACGCCCGTGTTGCAGCCGGTTTACGGCGGAGCGGCGGCCAGGCCTTTTACCACCCATCACAATCAGCTGAAACAGGATTTATACCTGCGGATCTCTTTTGAACTGTATCTCAAGCGCCTGCTGGTGGGTGGCTTCGAGCGCGTATATGAAATTGGGCGGGATTTTCGCAACGAGGGCGTGGATCGCAAGCACAACCCAGAATTCACCATGCTGGAGTTTTACATGGCCTACGCTGATTACCAGCGCGTGATGGAATTCACCGAGGAGATGCTGTTGTTCACCGGCAAGCAAGTGCTGGGCGGAACGAAGTTTACCTATCAGGGAAACAAAATTGATCTTGGCGTGGATTGGCCCCGTATTGAACTCAGCGAAGCGGTGCTTGAATTCACAGGGATCCACCTGAAAGATTATCCGGATGCCGCCAGCCTGGCGGCCGCTATGATGGCGAAGAAATACAACGTCCCGGCGGGCGCCTCGCGCGGCAAACTGATTGACGATATGTTGGGCGCGCAGGTGGAACCACGTCTGATTCAGCCCACCTTCCTTTACAACTACCCCCGTGAAGTTTCACCACTGGCAAAGAGTCTGCCGAGCAACCCGCAGATCGTCGAACGTTTTGAAGGATACATGGGCGGTTTCGAGATTTGCAATGCCTTCACCGAACTCAACGACCCGCTGGATCAGCTTTCCCGCTTCGAGGAGATGAGCCGTAATCTAAAGGCTGGCGACGAGGAATTGCACCCCATGGACGAGGACTATCTCCGCGCCATGCGATATGGTATGCCGCCCAATGGTGGTTTCGGCATGGGCATCGACCGGTTGACCATGCTGTTTACCGACCAGGCGAATATTCGCGAGGTGATCCTGTTTCCACATTTGAGGAAACGAGAAGAATGAAAAAAACCTCACCCCCTGCGATGAAGACGGTTTTATCATCACCATTCGCCCCCTCTCCAGCTTTTGCGGGAGAGGGGGGAAGGGGGGTGAGGTTCTCCCGTCAATGAAAACACCGCATCATCGAGTGAATCCATTGCTTGAGCAATCTCGCCGCCTCCGCCGAGAACAAACGCCATCGGAGTTTAAATTGTGGCAAGAACTTCGTAGCCGGAGGACGCCAGCATATTATTGCAAACTACATTGTTGATTTCTACTGTGCTGAAGTGAAGTTGATTGTGACCCGCGCTGCTGCCATCATCCTTAAAGACGATTCGCTTGCCCTCATCAAACGGAACCGCGCTGGTCAAATCTACTATATTTTTCCCGGCGGCCAAATCGAAGAAGGCGAATCTCAGATTGAGACTGTTGTCCGCGAAAGCAAGGAAGAATTGGGGCTTGAGGTCAATGTGGGTCCTCTGGTGGCCGAAGTAATCTTCAAAGGCAAAAGTCAATTTCATTATTTGGCAGAAGTAATTAGTGGTGAATTTGGCACTGGCCAAGGCGAGGAGATCTTGGGTTTAGTTCCCACAGCATACGGCACCTATGCACCCGTTTGGGTACCTTTGGCAGAGCTTCTCCAACGTGACATCCGTCCACTACCCGTTGCCGAGTTGGTGCTGAGGTCGCAAATCGATGGTTGGCCTCGCGAAGCTCTGCTGATCAAGGAAAGCAACTAGATTTCCTGTATACTGTCAACCGTCAACTGTAAACTGTCTACTGACATATGGCTGCTAAACGTCTCCTGCTCGTAGCCGGCAACATCGGTGCCGGCAAAACTTCCCTGGCGCAGAAGCTGGGCGCTAAACTGGGCTGGCGCACAGGCTTCGAAACCATCGAAGAGAATCCTTACCTGGGCAAGTTCTATGGAAATATGGCGCAATGGTCCTTCCACCTGCAAGTCTTCCTGTTAGGCCAGCGGGCCGAGCAACACCTGACGGCTTACCGGGATCCCCAATCCTATATCCTGGATCGCAGCATCTATGAAGATTTCCACATTTTTGCCCGCGCACTGCACCAACTGGGCAATATGAGCGCCGAGGATCTATTTACTTACGAACGCGTATACAAGATGGTCATCGAATATTTACCGTGGCCCGACCTGCTCATCTTCCTGCACGCGCCGGTTGACGCGCTGATCGAGCGAATCAAGATCCGCGGGCGCGACATCGAAAAGGGCATCACCGCTGAGTATTTGAAATTGCTAGAAGGCTATTACAACGAATGGCTGGCGACGTTCGATCTTTGCCCGGTGCTCAAGGTGCCTTCGGGCGACCTGGACTTCGTCCATCACCCTAAGCATTTGGATATTGTCATCGAAAAGATCGAGGAAAAGCTTTCGGGGAAAGAAGACGTCGTCTTCCCAGAATAAATTCCAATTATTCGACGAAATCTGCGGCGGATAACTCCATCTCGGGGATATCTGGCAGGTCGACCTGATATAGCCAGGCGTCGAAGAGATCATCCAGTTGCTGGCCGCTCACTTCTTCGGCGATGGCGATGAAGTCCGCGGTGGCTGCGTTGCTGTGGGCATAACGTTCTGCATAGGTGCGGAGGATTTCGAAGAAGACCTCGTCGCCAACAGCCAGCCGCAGCGCATGGAGGGTGAGGGCGCCGCGATAATACACATCGAAGCTAAACAGGTTTTCGGAACCCGGGTCACCAATGGGCCGGCCGATAAGGAATTCAGCATACGTAGCCAACTGCTCGTAGTTGAAAGAGATTTCTTCATCCATGGCTTCGCGGCCATATTTGTGCTCAGTCCACAGCAGGCTGGCATAGGTGGCAAAACCCTCGTTCAGCCAAATATCCTGCCAAGCTTTAAGCCCCACTGAATCGCCGAACCACATGTGGGAAAGTTCGTGAGCAACAACATATTCATCGGTGAAGCTGTTGCCGAAGACAACCAGCGTGGCGCTCTCCAGCGCAAAGCCAAGATCCTGGTCGTGCACGACCACGCCATAGACATCGAAGGGGTAGGGCCCGAAGACCTCCTCGAAAAAGGCGATCATGTCGCCTTGCCGCGCGAAGTTCTCGCGCACGTTTTCGCTGACACCTACGCCGAAATAATTGCGAATGGGAACCCCGGATGGGCCGGTGTATTCATCGATGTCGAATTCGCCGATGGCGACCGTGACAAGATAGGGCGCGATCGGGTCATCCATCGTCCAGCGATATGTAGATTCTGATCCAGATTCGTCTACGCCCTCAAGGATGCCATTGGCGGCTACCTCGAAGGGTTGATCGACTGTGATCGCAAATGAGTAGGTTGCCTTATCGATCGGGTGCTCATTGACCGGATACCAGGTGGAAGCGCCGGTTGGCTCTCCAGCAACTACAACGCCAGTCTCGTAGTAGATCCAGCCCTCTGAGTACTCCGGACCAAAAACATCAATTCCTTCACCGGGTACGCCGTAATATACGATCACGATCTGAAGCGGGTCTCCTTCTACAGCAGCTTCAGGGAGAAAAACGGTGAGTTCGATACCATTGCGATCAAAAAGTGCTGCTTCGCCATTCACCGTAACTTCTTCG
The DNA here is from genome assembly GCA_023485685.1 of Chloroflexota bacterium. Taxonomy (GTDB): domain Bacteria; phylum Chloroflexota; class Anaerolineae; order Anaerolineales; family UBA11579; genus JAMCZK01. Next base: position 18,336 of record JAMCZK010000019.1, read on the forward strand.
ACGGTAAGCCCGAGCAGTTCAAGGTTCAAACTAGTGATCTGTTGCAATGCCTCGGCATCAATGGTCGTGGAACCAGAAATTTCATTGCTCCCCATTTCTACATTGAGCGCAATACTGTAATGCTGCACGTCATAGCCACCGTTGCCCAGATCCTCGAAATAGGGATCGCCAATGCCATCGGGTCCCGGGTTCGGATTCGGCGGCGCCTCGAAAGTTGGCGTGGGCTCGAAATCCGGCTCGGGTGGGATAGGTGTGGCCACCGGTGTATCTGTAGCGGCGCCAAAATTCGAAATCGTATTGCAGGCGAGGCTGGCTGCAATTAGGATGACAAAGAATATTTTGGATTTCATTGGCAGCTAGTTTACTCGTTTTCACTTGCGGTGGTTCGTTTATAATGGTATGCATCGCCACATTTCCAAAAGGAGATAAATAATGGCTAATGGTAAGGGAACCAAAGAAGACCCCTGGAAACTTAAAACTCCACCCGGAACCAGCGACTACACCATGTATAAGGACGATTCGGTTGACCCGCCGGTCATTGTATGCCAGGTGGGGTCGACCAAGCTGGGATACCTCTGGCGTGGCGTGGATGATCTGCATGCTATGTTGAAGAAGCATGGCGACTGGATGGAATTGGGCAGCGCTGACGAAAACAAGCCAGCGAAAGAGGGGACTGTAGAAGCCTGGGCGCGGTCTTCGAAGAATCCGGTCAAGGGTTGGTACGGTACCAAGAAGGGTTTGCGTGGCCGGTTTGGAATGTACATGCCGCCACTTTTGGAAGCGCTGGGTTTGGCTGAGGTTGAGCACAATCCACGCGGCAACCGCATGCGCGCAAAGTAACGCGAAAACAAAAACGGGCGACTACATGTAGTCGCCCGTTTTTGTTATCTCACTGATTACTTCAGGAAGCGACTCAACACCGTCGCTTCTGTCGGCGTAGCCCCGGCAATATCTTTGCCATGCATGCCCTGGTATACGAGGAATGTCGAGCCTTCCTTGCCGAATTTCTTATCGACGTAAGCTTGACCCGTGAGAGTGCCTTCGCTATCCAGCGAGCAACTGGTCACCTCGCCGATCACCTTGCCGTCTTTGTCGGTCACCGGGTCGCCCTGGTGCGCCATGCGCACGCCGGGTGGGAAGCGGAAGCGAACGACTTCGCGGGTGCGCTTCTCCTCGTGAGCCAGGTACGCGCTGCGGCCTACGAACCACGGCTTGGTGCCATCCACGAACGTGCGGAAGCCGGCATCAGCCGGACCCATGTTCAGCGGCCCGGCCAATTCCTGACCGTACAGCGGCAAGCCTGCTTCGATGCGCAGCGAATCGCGCGCGCCCAAGCCGATCGGCTTCAACCCAAATTGCCCACCGACTCTGAACAACGCCTTCCACAGCTCTACGGCTTTCTCTGGATGCACGAAGAGCTCGAAGGAAAGTGGTTCGCCCGTATATCCCGTTCGGGAAACAATCAGGTTGATCCCATCCAGAGTCACCTGCGTGACCCCGAAGCGTTTCATCTTCTGGATGCGTTGTTTGTCTGCCGCGGTCGATTCCAATGCCAGCAAAATCTTGCGAGACCTCGGACCCTGCAGCGCCAGATCGACGCGCATGTCTTTGCCCGAACTGGCCGCGCGCAGATTGCGCAAGCGCAGCCCGCGGCCGTAAGTCAGCGCCCAGGGTCGCTGGCGATCGACGCAAACCTTGCCTTCGCGCACGGCGTTTAGCCATGCCCAGTTCTTGTCATCGTTGGAGGCGTTGACCACAATGAGAAAATGCTCTTTGGTCAAGCGGTAGACAATCAAATCATCGATGACCTTGGCGTCAGGGTCCAGGAAATGCGTATACACGGATTGCCCGATGGGCAGGCCGGTGATGTCGTTCCCGCAGACTGAATCCAGGAAGGACGCGGCTTGCGGGCCACTGGCATCGTAGACGCCCATGTGACTAACATCGAACAAGCCGGCGGCATTGCGTACGGCCAGGTGCTCCTCGCGCACGGAAGAGTAACGCAAGGGCATTTCCCAGCCCGCAAAAGGCACCACCTTTGCTCCTAAAGCAACATGGGTGTCGAACAGCGGTGTGCGCCTAAGCGGGGCTTCGGCAGGAGGCTGCCAGGAGAAACTAGGCAGGGGAGTGCCTTTTTCCACGGACATACCTACAGAGAAAGGCTTTGGGGTCACGCAGGTTTTGCCGATGGGCGCGGTGACCCTAAGCTTGGATTCGCGCACCACCACCGGGCCAGGTGCCTTGCGCTGCAGGTCCTTTGGATCAATGGCTACATAGCCATCTGAGAGCGCCCGCAGCCAGGCAGCGGCCAGGGCAGCTTTTGCGCGCGCTACGCTGAGCAGGTAGCTATCGGCACCCAACAATCGGATGCCGGCTTTGATTTCGCCTTTTGGCGTGTGTAGGACCGTGGGCTGTGTGGCTCCCTTGGCTAGTTTCTCGAGATCCGTCGGCAGCGCAATGTTCAACAAGCTGCCCGCTCGAAGGCCGCTGACCTCCAAGCCCACCCAGGGTGATTTGCCCTTTGGTTTGTCGTCGATGTAATAGAAGTGTGGGTAGCCGTGGCTAGGTGGTTTGAAATCGATCCCAGCTTTCTCAGCTAAATTCCGCACCTTGAGTTTGGTTTCCTCAAGGGCGTTAAAATCCACTTTGGCGCGTTGGCTGAGTGAGGAGGCCGAGCGATCGCGGTAGGGAATGCAGGCTAGCAAGACGTCGGCGATCAGGTCTGCCACTTGCTCGCTTTCTTTTTCCTTGAACCCACGCTGGGTAATCCATGGTGTGCCCAAACGAACGCCGGAAGGGTTCATCGCAGACTTGTCGCCGGGGATGGTGTTGCGATTGACTACTAGCCCGGCCAAGTCTAAGATGCGTGCGGCCATATCCCCGGAAAGCGTCGTACCATCCGGGCCCTTGACTGATTTGCAATCCAAGTTGGTGAGGTGTGAATTCGTGCCGCCATAGGGAATGCGGAAGCCGCGCGCTTTCAGGCGCTCGGTGAGCGCGGCGCAATTTTTAATGACCTGGGCTTGCAATTTCTTGAATTCTTTGGTCTGCGCGATCTTGAATGTGAGCGCCAGCGCAGCGAACACGTTAACGTGGGGGCCACCTTGTTCGCCGGGAAAAACGGCGCGGTCGATTTTCTCTGCTAACTTTTTATCGGTGGTCAGGATAATGGCGCCGCGCGGACCATTCAGTGTTTTATGTGTCGTTGAGGTGACCACATGCGCATGTCCGATGGGGGAAGGATATACACCCGCAGCGATGAGGCCGGCTACATGAGCGATGTCTGCCAGCAAATAGGCCCCTACGGAATCCGCAATCCTGCGCAATGCAGCCCAGTCTGCAGCCCAAGGATATGAGGAGAAACCTCCGATGATCATTTTCGGCTTGTGGGCAGACGCCAGTTCAGCAACTGCTTCATAATCGATGCGCTCCGTTTCGGGGTCCACAGTGTAGTGGACGATCTTGTAGTACTTCCCCGAACGGTTGACTGGCGACCCGTGCGAGAGGTGGCCGCCGTGCAACAGGTTCATGCCCATCACAGTGTCGCCTGGGTTCACCAGGGCGTGGTAGACGGCGTTGTTGGCAGGCGCTCCAGAGAGTGCCTGCACGTTGACGTAGAGTTGGTTGGCGCTGATACCATTGGTGGCAAAGGTCTCGGCTACGCGCCGGCGAGCCAGCGCCTCGACTGCGTCGGCATATTCGACGCCTTTGTAATAACGCGGATCGGCTTCACGGCGATAGTGACCCAGCCGTGTTTCGTAATCCAGGATTTCAGGTTCTTTCAACCAGCGCGAATCCTCATCCGGATAACCTTCCGCGTAAATATTCTGGAAGGCGGAAGAGAGCGCCTCGCGCACCGCCAGCGGTGCACTGCTTTCGCTGGGGATAAGAATGATCCGGCGGTATTGCCGCTCGGTTTCTAGTTGGGTGAGCTCGTAAACGTTGGGGTCGAGGGCAGCCAGGCTGCCACGGAAGAGATAATCTGATGGTCGCTTTTTCGTAGCCATAGAATGATTCTAGTCCTTCGAGGATTAGGTGGTCAAGAGAGGTTGTTTAGACTCAGATTTAACTAGCAGCAATCTAAGCCCGGTCTTACTGGGCAAAGGTCGCGTAGAATATCGTTTAAGCATCAAAATTCCTGCTGCGAGACGATGCATAGGGTTGTTAAATAAAAAGAGAGAAAACGCCGGAACTTTTCAGCTTCAGTCGCACTTTCGCTCCGACCAGTTCGCCTCTGGCCGGCGGGGCGCAACTTCGCCGCTTTGACTCTGCCGCTCATCGCATTCGCGATGCCTTGTAGCTTCAGTCTTGAGACTGTTCCCGCAAGCCGTTCCCGCCGCGGCAGCAACCAAAAGCCATGCTCCGGCGTTTCTTTCTACGGTCACTATAGCTGTTAAGCGGCTTTTTACCCGTTGTCTATTGTCCCCGCTCCCAGGTGACATATGTCACCAACGGTTTTTCGACCGCTAAAGGACGGCTTGCACGGCAATCATGCCTGCCAGGGCAATGGTGACCACTGTCCCTACAGTGTTATGGCTGGTTTCCTCCAGAGCTTCGGGAATCAGGTCAGAAAACACCATCCATAGCATGGCCCCCGCTGCTAGTCCCAGGCCAAACGGAAGGAAGGGGCGGAAGTAAAGAACAAGGAGGAAGGCTGGCACCGCTATTAAGGGCTGCGGAAGGCTGGAAAACACGCTCCATAGACTTGCCCGCAAGGGCGTGCTTCCCCTGGGGACTAGGACAAGACTAATGGCCAAGCCTTCGGGGATGTTGTGGATAGCTATAGCGGCAGCTATGAAGGTCCCCAGGGTTTCTCCACCTCCGTAAGCCACCCCTATGCCTATTCCTTCGGCGAAGGAGTGGATGGTCATTATGCCGATGATCAAGAATCCACGGACACCGCCGGCAGTATTCAGGATATTCAGGTTTTCACCGTGATTATGTTCCAGGCGATTGCTTAGAAACATAATCAAGAGTAAACCGCTAAACGTACCCAATGTTAATAATCCAAGATTTATCGTTACCCCCTCATTAATAAGCCCCACCGACGCGCCGAGCATAAGACCGGCAGCGGCCGCGTTGAAAATTCCAAGCCACTTGCGTGAAAATTGGCGGATCAGGAAAAAAGGCAGAGCGCCCAAGCCGGTGGCAATAGCCGTCCCTAAGGCAACCCAAAATACAGTCCAAGCATTGACAGGATTCATCCAGCGTCCTTATGTAAAGTTATGCGGGAAAAAAATGCGGGAACTTTTATTCTGCCAGAGGCCGCTTCAGCACCACAGAAAATTCACCGGATAGCGAACCCGAGCGGGTGACTAGTTGCCAACCATCGGCGATCATGCCCTTTACATACTCATAGGGATCGGATTTTGCGGGCTGTTCCGGTGGCTGGAATTCGCCATCCACGACCTGCACCTCTCCGTGGGTGATCTTTAGTTCCAGGAATTCCCATTTGGGGAGGTTAGTCATGCCTGACCTTTGCCATTAGTGGGCGAGATAGGACTCGAACCTACGACTTCTTCCTTGTAAGGGAAGCGCTCTAACCAACTGAGCTACTCGCCCGGCAAAAGAATTATACATGTTGGCCGGCGCTACGGCTTGCAATCTGAATTGCAAAATCTTTGCCCTGTGCAATTTTCTGTGCTATAGTTCGCCGCATGCCTTCGGGCTCGTACGCGGAGCGCATCCGCTCGGCTCGTCCCAATCTCTCCAAAAGCTTTCAGCGTTTGGCTGATTATATACTGGATTCCTACGTGCAGGCCGCGTTAATGACGGCATCAGAATTAGCGCACGAAGTCGATGTGGATGCCGCCACCGTGGTGCGTTTTGCCCAGGCGCTGGATTATTCGGGCTTTCCCGATCTACAAGACGAGATCAAAGCCCGGGTTCTGCAAGATATGCTCATCCACCAGAAGGAGGCAGCAGAAGCCGATACATTGGCTGGAGTTACGGATCGGACCTTCAAGGAGTTGGGCGATGCTGTCGAGCGCGCCCGCCGCTTAATGGACCCAACACCTCTGCAGGCATTATTAAAAGCGTTAGGCCAGGCAAAGAGAGTTCTTGTGCTTGCCGATGCTTTTGCTCAATCCGGAGCGGAAGAGCTGATGCGACACATGCAATCGGTGGGCATCACCGGGCACCGGCTGGCAACTGAAGAGGGGACCTTAGCGCGAAGCCTGGCGAGTGCAACGGATGGAGATTTGTTACTGGTATTGGATCTCTTCGGGAAAACTCCGCTCATTTCTTCAGCGCTGGCTCAGGCGCAGACCCTGGGACTTGGTCGAGCCGCTATTGTTGGCGGCGCATCGTTTGATTCAGCCAGAAGGGCTGATATTATCCTTGAGGTGCAGCCGCAAGAACAGAGCGATGCTGGGACGGTTGTACTGGGCGCGTTGGTGCATGCACTGGGTTCGGCTCTGCGGTGGCGATACCCGGAGCGCTTCAAGGAAAACCAAGCCAAGACGGAAAAGCTGTTGCGAAAATTATCCGCCCCCAGAACAGGGAGATCCAACTAGGCGCCCATGCGCATAATTCGATACATCGACAAAAACGATCAACCCCAATTTGGCTGGGTTTTGGAAGATAAGGCTGGCCTGATCGAAGGGTCACTCTTCGCGTCATTCCGCAGAAACTCTGCGGATCTACCGCTGGATGGTTTGCGATTACTGCCGCCTGTTGCTCCAACCAAGATCATCTGCGTGGGGCGCAATTATGTCGCCCACGCGCAGGAGCATGACGCCGAAGTCCCCGAGGTCCCTCTATTGTTCCTAAAGCCTCCATCTTCAGTGATCGGCCCCGGCGAGACGATCCTTTTACCGCCACAGTCTCAGCGAGTCGAACACGAAGCGGAACTGGCTGTTGTCATCGGAAAGCGCTCTCGCTGGCTGGATCTCGAAGGCGCCAAAGATGCCATTCTGGGTTATACGATTGCCAACGACGTTACCGCCAGGGACTTGCAACGCCGTGACGGGCAGTGGACGCGCGGCAAAGGCTTCGACACCTTCTGTCCGCTGGGCCCGTGGATCGAGACCGAATTGGATCCCGCGGACGCGGTGATTACGTGCACAGTCAATGGTGAGTTACGCCAGATGGGCTCCACCCGGGACATGGTGTTCCCCGTGCGGCAATTAGTGGCTTACGCCTCCTCGGTCATGACCCTGGAGCCCGGCGACTTGTTGCTCACCGGTACGCCGGCGGGAGTAGGATTGCTGGCAGATGGCGATGAATTGGTCACTAGCATTGAGGGCATTGGCGAGCTGCGTAATCCAGTGAGGGCTGAACAACCCCACTAGTTGATTGCTTCGTCGGCCGTTGGCCTCCTCGCAACAGCGGAAAGCAAAGCTTTCCTTGGACCGCTCGAATTCGAGCGGTCTTTTCGTTTAAAACGAGTCTTTCACTTGCGCCCCAGGCGCCAGGCGCTTTACATCTTCGATACCCGCATCGCGATTGTCGGCGTCCTTATACATTTCACTGGTGCCGATAACTTCGTGATTGGCGGCGCGCAGGGTGAAGAAGAACTGGCCGTTGGTGGCTGTTTCCCTGGTATAACGCGCGTCATTGGGCGCATTTTCCTTTACAGAATTGATGCCATTGTGGGCGCCACCCTTGTCTTTATAGCCTTCACTATGCAGGATTTTTTCGCCATTGTCGGCTTTCAGGTTGAAACGAAATTCATTTTTCGAGTCTTTGTAGATTTCGAAAGCGGCCACAAACACCTCCTCACTAGTCAAACAATGGGTTAATTTTAGCATAGGCGGTCGGTGTCAAAATAAAAGAGGCGCTTTGATAAGCGCCTCTTTTATCGGAGCTATGATTGGTTATTGATTCTCGATCATAGGCACAAACCAGAAAGCATTAGCCTGCGCGAAGTTGTTGTTGCCGGTGTCCACCGTAAGAACGAAGTTCAGTTCTTTGCCGGCCAGCGAAGACAAGTCGATGTCGATATCGCGCACCAGTTCATCGAATTTTTCGTCCCAGGTGCCCAGCACGACTTCGTCGCCATTTGGTTTGATGTAGCTAAGCGTGAAGGTCACGCGGCAATTGGGATTGTTATCCAGGCAGCCGATGGTAGCCACGAAGTGATCGTCATCCTTTACCTCATAGTCCGGGAAGACGCCACGTATCCAGCCGTTGCCTTCGTGGGAAGGACGCATCCAAATGGCAGGTTCATTCTCTTTGACGCCTGTTTCCAGTTCAGGATCCTGCAGTACAAGAACGAAACCGTTGTCACCTTGGTTCGCGCCTGGGCAGGGTAGGTTATTCTTGGAATGACTGTCCCAATCGGCATCGCAGAAATTGTCTGCAAAGTCATACTTGATTTTTCCGGAGCTCGTGGTGCCGCCAGTACCCACTTTGATGAGTGCGAAGAAGGGCACTCCCGCCGAGCCGCCAGACCCGCCAACGCCAAAGGTCGCACCGCTGTCGCTGCGAATGACCCAGTTGCTGGTGTAGGTGCCGTTCTTGTCGGGGGCCTCCATGGGAATGGAAATGTTCACCGTTTCACCGGGGCTCACGTCCTCAGACAGGTCGTAGCTGGCTTTGTTGGCCAGGTTGGTGCCGGAGCTGAACACGACGGTGTAATCCTCGTCCCAAGTACAAGTACCCGTGTTCTTGATGCGCCAGGTCTTGGTGAAGTCTTCGCCCTTGCTCATCTTTGTGCCGTCCTTGACCGTGACGTCAGAGATGAAGGCGGCCTGGTTGCACACCGCGGCCGGGGTGTTCGTGACTGGAACTGGGGTGTTGCTGGCAGTCGCAGTCGGCTGAGACGGCGAAGGGGTAGCCGTCGTGACCAGTGGGGTGTTCGTGGCTGCCGGGGCTTCTGTAGCCACCTGGCCCTGGGCAATCAGGGTGCCCGCCACCTGGGTGTAAAGTGCGTTGATATCCTGGGTGGGGGAAGTCTCTTGTGTTGGGGCGCGACAAGCGCTTAGCACGATAAGGGCAGTGAAGGCCAAACCCAGGATCTTGTGGATATTGTGTTTGTTGAGGTGCATAGTCACTCTCCCGCGGGAACGTCTATCAAGTAAATTGTAGCACTGCTACGCGTGATAGGAGTCGCAATAGCAGTGCTGATTTGTGTTCTTAACGTTGCAAGGATTGTTCCAGTTCCCGCTAGTTTTCGGTTACGCTAGTCCCGAGCTCGCCGCCTATAAGTGTGTTCTGAGAGGATTTATTGCTGATATAATCTCAATTCGCATCGGGGCGTGGCGCAGTCCGGTAGCGCACTTGCATGGGGTGCAAGGGGTCGGAGGTTCAAATCCTCTCGCCCCGACACCAAAAGACCGTCGACATGACGGTCTTTTTGATTCAGTATATTCGAAAGGGAACTATTTTTTCAATTGCTCCTCGAGGCTATTAACCATTGTTTTATACCCCTGCAAGCGGGCTTTCTCTTTTTCCACCACGGCTGCAGGCGCCCTTTTGGCGAAGTCGCCAGCCAGCAGAGATTCCAGACGCTGGATTTGCGAGCGGGTGTCATGCAACTCACGTTCCAGGCGCGCCCGCTCTTCGGCGGGGTTGGTTAGCCCGGATAAGGGAAAGTACACCTCCACGGGGCCAGACACCAGCGAAATCATGTTTTCCGGGCGCTCCTTGAGTGATTTAGTAATAGTCAGTTGCGCCGGATCCAATTGGGCCAGCGCGGTCAGCGCGGCCTTTTCCTGCTGGAGCAGGTCGTAACATTCTTGCGAGGCTAGGTGGGCAGCGATCTTTTGACCGGGCTTGATTCCCTTTTCCGCGCGCAGATTACGGACGGCGCGCACCAGGTCCTGGAAGATGGCGAAATTGCGTAAAGTAGATTCTTCCCAACCCTCGTCTGCAATCAGCTCTGGCCAATCGGCGACAATAAGCGCTTCGGGCCAGATCCCTTTCTTTTCCGGGTTGATTTTAGCTGAATGACTGACGGCGGCATCTTTTAGCCGAGTCCAAAGCTCTTCTGTGACGAAGGGTGTGAAGGGGTGCAGCAGTCGCAGGCTGACGTCGAGTACACGCACCAGCAGATCAGCGGTCTTGAAGGCGCGATCGCCGCCTTCGGCCAACTGAAGCTTAGCGATCTCGATGTACCAGTCAGCGAATTCGTTCCAGAAAAATTCGTAAATCTGGCGGCCCGCTTCGCCATATTGGTTGTTTTCGAAGAGGCGGTTAGTAACCGTTAGCAACTGCTTGGCCCGCGCCCAGATCCAGGCGTCCGCCAGGGTCCATTCCAGGTTGGCTTTCTGCTCTCTGGGCGCGGCGGCTAAGGCGCCGAACACGAAGCGCCCGGCGTTCCAGAGCTTGTTGGCAAAGTTACGGTTGGCAGCCACCTTCTCCAGGCTGAGGTTCACATCCTGGCCGGGAGTCGAGCCTACCAATAGGGTAAAACGTAAGGCATCAGTGCCGTACTTATCCATGACTTCGAGCGGGTCGATCACGTTGCCGATGGTCTTGCTCATCTTGCGGCCCTGATCGTCGCGTACCAAGCCATGGAGGTATACGGTGTGGAAAGGAGGCTGGCTAGTGAATTCGAGCCCCATCATGATCATGCGCGCCACCCAGAAGAACAAGATGTCATAGCCGGTCTCCAACACCGAGGTGGGATAGAAGTAGGCCAAATCGGCGGTTTGCTCCGGCCAGCCCAAGGTAGAGAAAGGCCAGAGCCCAGAGGAGAACCAGGTGTCCAGCACGTCCGGGTCCTGGATTAATTCCACGTCTTTGCCAAACTTTTGCTTAGCATTCGCCCGCGCCTCGTCTTCGTTGTAAGCGCAGAACATGCTGCCGTCGGGCGCGTACCACACGGGGATGCGATGACCCCACCAAAGCTGGCGACTGATGCACCAATCCTGGATGTTTTCCATCCAGTTCCGGTAGACCCTGGTGAAATGTTCGGGAACGATCTTGATGCGTCCCGTGTCCACGGCGGCCAGCGCGGGTTCAGCCAATGGTTTGATGGTCACGAACCATTGTGTGGAAATCATCGGCTCGATAATCTCGCCGCCGCGTTGCGAGCGTGGCACGCGCTGAATATAGCGCTCAGTCTTAATGGTGAGGCCAGCAGCTTGCATGTCCGACCACAGTTTCTTGCGCGCATCGAAGCGATCCATCCCCGCGTAGGGTCCGCCTGCCGCGGTGATGTGAGCGGCCTGGTCCAGCACCGAAATGATCGGCAGTTTATGGCGCGCGCCGATCTGGTAGTCATTGGCGTCATGCCCTGGCGTGATCTTCAGCGCGCCGGTGCCGAATTCACGGTCCACGTATTCGTCGCCGATCACGGGAATTTCACGATCGAGCATGGGCACCAACGCGGTGGCGCCGATGAATTTTTTGTACCGTTCATCGTCAGGATGCACGGCCACTGCCGTGTCACCGAGGATGGTTTCCGGGCGAGTTGTTGCCACAGGAATAAAGTCCGATGAACCTTGGATGCGGTATTTGAAGAAGTAAAGCTGCCCTTCCTCCTCGCTGTACTCCACTTCGAGGTCTGAGACCGCGGTGCGCAGGCGCGGCGACCAGTTGATCAGCCGCGGGCCGCGGTAAATCAACCCCTTTTTGTAGAGGCGCACGAAAGCTTCGCGCACAGCCACCGAGAGGCCTTCATCCAGGGTGAAGCGTTCACGCGACCAATCGCAGGAGGCGCCCAGGCGGCGGATTTGCCGGGAAATAATCCCATGATATTTTTCTTTCCAGCTCCAAGTGCGCTTAAGGAATTCTTCGCGCCCCAGCTCGTCGCGGGTCACTTCCTCGGTGCGCAAAATGTCCTCTTCCACTTTGAGTTGGGTGGCGATGCCGGCGTGGTCGGTGCCTGGCACCCAAAGTGTAGGAATGCCTTTCATACGGTGATAGCGGATCATCAGATCTTCCATCGCCACGAACATAGCGTGGCCCAGGTGCAACTCGCCGGTCACATTGGGCGGTGGGATAGAGATCACGAAAGGTTTTTTCGAAGGATCGAAGCCCTTGTTGCGCGGATCGTTATTGGGTCTGAAAAAGCCCTGCTGCTCCCACCAGGTGTAGATGCGTTCCTCAGTGGCTTTAAAGTCGTAGGTTTTCGGTAAGGTGTGTTCAGTCAAGCTGCCCTCCAGTTAAAAACAAAAACGCCCTCGTCGTGAGGACGGAAGGCGCTCCGCGGTACCACCTCGCTTCAGCAGGCTACGCTACAACCCTGCTACGCTTGAGAGCTATATCGGGCAAACCCGCACCGGTCTAGTAGGCGAAAGAAAGAACGCTTTGCGTTTCTTTCTTTCGCTATTCTTCGGTGGAAGACCAGGCGACCTTCAGCGGCGGCAACTCGGGGGGCTTTCAACCCATGGCCACTCCCTCTCTGGGAGCGCCAGCCGCATACTCTTCCTGGCAATCTATATTTTTTGTTGAGAGCATTATACAGAAGCGAGGGAGAGCTGTCAAACTACGCAGCTAGTGAAATAAATCACAATTCTTGACTGCGCCTGGTGCCTATGCTATTCTTCGCCAGTTCTCACCGAGGAGTAAATGCATCACGAGCGCATCGCTGAAAACGTATACGTCTTCCAGAGCAGCCTGTATGCCCAAGTGACCGCGGGGGTGATCACAGGGCCCGATGGGGCCGTGCTCATCGACACGCTGGCACTGCCTGAGGAAACCCGGCAGCTAAGTGCGTTCATCGAGCGGGATTTGCGCGCCCCAGTTCGCTATATCATCAATACTCATTACCACGCCGATCATAGTTGGGGCAACAGTTTCTTCCCGGGTGCTACTGTAATCGCCCACACGGAATGCTACGAAATGCTAAGGACGCGGGGGGTCGCGGCGCTGGAAGCTGAAAAGAGTGAAAACCAGCAATTACGTAACGTTGAGATCGTCCTGCCCAGTCTCACCTTTGAAAGAGGCGAATTGAATATCCAGGTGGGGAAAAAGACGCTGAGTGTATTCCCCCTTCCGGGGCACAGCGCGGATTCCATCGCGGTACTCGTGGAAGAGGACCGCATCTTGTTCAGCGGAGACACTTTCATGGCGCTGCCCACCATCGTGGACGGCGACATCGACGACATGATCTCGTCGCTGAAAAAAATCGGCAAGATGGGCCTGGAGAATCTGGTGCCCGGCCACGGCGAGATCGTGCTGCGCGGCGAAATCGAGGCCGCCCTGCGCGCCGACTTGAACTACCTGAACGAGATCCGCAAGGTTGTTCGCGGCGCCTCCCGGCGCCGATATCCCCTGGACATCCTCGAGAATATTCATGTCGAAGATTGCGGTAAGAGCCGCGTGCTCATCGCCGGATTGGCGGAACAATTGCATCATCGCAATTTGACCGCCTTGTATAGGCAGGAATATGGGAAAGTGCCCGAGGGATCGGAGATGTATTTCGAGGGGAAATAAATGACTAATAACAAAAAGCCATTAGGCAAAGCTTGTTATTAGTCATTGGTTATTCTTTCTCGCCCTAAACCCATGCAGTCTTTCTGTTCCTTCACGGAGGCGCTTGAGATTAGGGCGGAGTGCCCAGATCAGAAGCAAAAGGGCGATGATTCCAAAAATAATGTATTCGATGGGAAAATAACCCAACAACGCACCCACACCAAAGATCAGAACCCCCATCACTCCGGCGCTAAGCGTGGTGACCGAGGCGTAGCCAACGAAGTAATAGATAAAAAGTCCGATAGGCAGCATGAGGTAGAGGCTGGGCAACCAGATTCCGGTGGCGCCGCCGACAACAGGTGCACCGCCGGCGCCGCCGCCAAGAACCAGCTTGCCTTGTTTGTTTCGCTGCACCAGAAACATCGAATAGTTGTGTCCCAGCACCGCGGCGGCAGGCGCCAGGGCCGCGCCCAGTGCATCGCCGGGCAATAAGCTCATGGCAATTTGCACTGCGAAATAAGCCTTGAGGCCATCCAAAATGCCGGTTAGGATGCCGACCCAGGCGCCGGCGGCTCGCATTGCGTTCGTGCCGCCAGAGCGGCCGCTATGGATCTCGCGAATGTCTTGACCCGTGGTCAGACGCACGAGCATGTAGCCAAAAGGGATAGACCCCAGGATATAGCCAACCAAGATGACGCCTAATAGAGGAAAAATTTGCATGCGACGAGACTCCTAAAAGGAAGGATTGTGGAACAGTGAGAGAAACACAGGGACTTAGGGCGAGTTGCTCAGCCGGAATTTCAGTGGTTTGAACTTGCTACCCTCAAGAAGAAATGGCATGCAAATCCATTCATGATTGTCCAGTGACCAAATCAATTGAGGAATTTCCAGGTAGCTCAACTCATCCAGATCAGTCTTGGATGGGGTGGTCGGACCTGCGGGGTGCGAGTGGTAAACAGCCAACAAGTCCAAACCGGCTTCTGCAATGGCCATCATAGCCTGCACCTGCTGGTGTGGATTCATGCGGAAGTAGACGCTGCTGGCTTCTTCGTTATCGATCGGAAATATGCTCATGCTAATTCCTTGTCGCCCGCCGATCAGGCCACAGGCCTCCAGCGGGGCGGCGGCCGCCACCTGAGCGCGCATCTGCTCCCAGTGGGATTGGGTGATGGTCAACCTTATGAAGGTTGGACTTGCTTTACGCACGAGTTTCAAAAAACCTTCGCAAGGTTTATCGAAAGAGGAGCGCCAGCAGCCAGAAGATGGCCAGTGTAATCAGTGGTTCGCGGGCAGCCCGACGCGGTTCCTGGCCTTGATTCAGAGCGTTGATGTAAAGATTGAGGGCATAGAGCAAACCGAGAAGAAATAAACCGTAGCCCAGTGCGGACACCGGCAGATAGTGAAGGGCAGCGGCAACCTGCGAAAGGGTGAATGTGATGCCAACCATTTCCATAGGACGCCACTCGGCATCCCCTTGGAGCAATTGTACGCGGGTGGCCGCAAGAAAGCTGCCCAGTGCAATGGCGGGAAAGGCCAAATATAGCCGCAGGGCTGCACCGCGCACTGTGATGGCCAAAATAAGGAACAGCCCGTAAGTTAAAACGCTCAGCGCAACTGTGGCAACGGAATTGAAGCGGTTCTCTTTGAAGGCGCTGCTGTATTCGGCGATCAGGATGGCGAGCAACAGTAGTGCACTGCCCGCGAAAGCCAACCACCACTGGATGCCAAATTGCGTGTTGGCTAAGGTGAGACTGAGAATCCAGGCTGTCATGGCGGGCAGCAGCCAATGACGTGCAGTAGATTTGCCGGCTAACACGTTTTCGCCGCGCAGCAGCCAGTCGGCGCCGGCCGCGGTAAGCCCGGAGACGAGCAGGGCCACAACGGTATCTACATTAATCAAAAGAGGGAGATAAATGCCTGCCAATTCGATTGCCAGGGTTTGACCAGGCAGACGGACAAAACGAGCGGCCGCGTAAGCTAGCAGGATCAATGCCATCACGGCGCTCAGGCGCTCGCGGTCAGGCAGATGGCGGGAAATATCCACGCGGCGATTGTACACGACCAGCGAAATAAAATGGAGTTTAGGGACCAGAGATCGGCAATTAGTAATACTCACTGGAGGGCAGTTATACTAAAAAGAGCATGTCCTGCAAAATGTTCCAATTTATGGCCAATAATGCCAGGGTGTGTGATGTTGCTTGAGAACCCGTTACCACTTGGCAAAGTGCCCTCGCCTGGCTTCGTCATTTAAGGCAGCTCATGACAGGGCAAAAGCAAAGCCTGGGCCGCTGGGGAGAAGAACGCGCCGCTGAATATCTGGAAACTAAAGGTTACGAAATCTTGGGGAAAAATATACGCACGGGATATGGGGAGATCGACTTGTTGGCGCGCCAGGGAGCGATTCTGGTTTTCGTAGAAGTGAAGGCGCGTAACTCGCTGGCTTATGGACATCCTGAAGAATCTGTTTCCCTGACAAAGCAACAACATATGGCGGACACGGCTGAAAGCTACTTGCAGATTCACCCAGAGCTGCATGGCGACTGGCGTGTGGATGTGATCGCTGTGCGCCGGCGCAAGAACCAAGCGCCGGAAATCTTGCATTTCGAAAATGCCCTGTCAGAATAAGCCGCCGCTGGTCGCTATTGTCGGTCCCACCGCGGTGGGGAAGACCGAGATCGCCATACAGGTCGTTGAGCGCCTGGAGGCAGAGATCGTTTCGGCTGACTCGCGGCTGCTCTACCGCGGCATGGACATCGGCACCGCTAAGCCCACTGCCGCGGAGCGTGCCCGGGTACCGCACCATCTTATCGATGTGGCCAACCCTGACGAAATCTGGAGCCTGGCGCTGTTCCAGCAGGCCGCCCAGGCGGCCATTGCAGACATCCATGCGCGTGGACAGCTGCCTGTTCTAGTTGGCGGTACCGGTCAATATCTGCGCGCTATCCTGGAAGGCTGGGCGCCGCCGAAGCTGGCAGCGCAGCCCAGACTGCGAGCCGCGCTGGATGCCTGGACTGAGCAAATCGGCAAGGACGGACTCCATGCCCGTTTGATGCGCCTGGATGCCAAGGCAGCCGAGGGCATCGACCCGCGCAACGTGCGGCGTACGATCCGTGCGCTTGAGGTGATCCTTTCGACGGGCCGGAAATTCTCCAATGCGCGCGGGAAAGCCGAGTCTCTTTACCGGGTTTTGCAAATTGGGCTCACCCGCCCGCGCGTGGAGCTATATCAACGCATTGATCGCCGTATCGAAACCATGCTGAACGCCGGATGGTTAGACGAAATCGGGGCGCTGATGGCCAAGGGGTATTCTGCTGGCTTACCAAGCATGTCTGCAATCGGCTACGGACAACTGGTTGCACACTTAGAGGGCAAAATCACGTTGGATGAAGCCATTGCTCAAATTAAGCATGCCACGCGAATGTTTGTGCGTCGGCAGGCAAACTGGTTCAAGCGAGACGATCCAGAGATCCATTGGTTTGAAGCCGGAGATAAAAAGGTGATTTTGGAAATTGAAGAGATGGTTCGAGAATTTCTTTCGACGGGCCCTAAAGCGCCATAATAATCCAATAACATCCGGCAGCGATTAATCCCGATACCGGGATGGTAAGGAGCCAGGCCGCCAGCATTTCCTGGCCAACCTGCCAGCGAACGCCCTTGAGGCGCTGTGCGGCTCCTGCCCCCATGATGCTGGAGCTCATGACCTGCGTGAGGCTCACCGGGCCGCCGAGGAAGGCCGCGCCCCACATCACTCCCAGACCGCCGAGTTGGGCGGCGAAGCCATGCACCGGGCGCACTTTCATGATGCGCCCGCCCAGTGTGCGGATCACGCGCCAGCCGCCGAAGGCAGTACCCAGCGCCATCCCTGCCGCCGAAGAAACCAGCACCCAGGTTGGCACATTGAATTCATTCAATTGGCCTGCCGCCAGCAGACCAAGGACCAGGATACCCATGGTTTTCTGCGCATCGTTGGAGCCGTGGCCTAAAGCCAAGCCAAAGGATGTAATTAGCTGCAGACGTTGAAACGAGCGATTGATGCGGGGTGTGGCGCCGCGCGCCAGTAGGAAAACCAGCCGGGTCACCAGGTACCCTGCGACCAGGCCGAGGGGCGGTGAAATCAATAAAGCCAGAACGATCTTTCCAAGTCCTGGCAACTGAATGGCAGCCAGCCCTGTCGCCGCCAGCGCTGCACCGATAAGACCGCCCATCAATGCGTGGGAAGAGGAAGCCGGGATACCCAGATACCAAGTAAACAGGCGCCACAGCAGCGCTCCCAACAGAGCCGCGATCAGCATTTCGATACTCACGCTGGCTGCATCGAATAAATCGGCGCCCAGACTGCGCGCCACAGCCACACCGAACAGGAAGGGGCCCACGAATTCACCGAGGGCAGTGAGCAGCAGGGCAGCCCGCGGCTTCAGGGCGCGAGATGAGATCACTGTGGCGACGATGTTGGCAGAATCGTTCAACCCATTCAGGAAGACGAAGAAAAAAGCAAGAATTAGAAATAAAGTGAACATGGGGAGAAGTCAGCTTTAAGCTATAAGCCGTAAGCTCTAAGCTGAGCGCGGCCAGTGTACCACCGGGATTGTCGTGAGGTCTTGGTTTGGATGTCGACTTCATGACTTCTAGACCTCAAGACTTCCAGACCGATTTCTCACTGTATACTCGGCAAATCATGGCCACTAAAGCCGCTTTCTTCGATGTTGACGGAACGCTGACCACGGAGCGGGTGTGGCGCGGCATGCTGGAATATTTCAAGAGCCGGGGGCTGCGCCTCTGGACCCGGCGCTTCTTCTGGCTGGTTCACATGCCGGTTTATATGCTTTACAAAATTGGAATTGTTTCCCAATCCGCGTTTCGCCGGCCCTGGGCCGCGCACTTGCCGTGGTTCATTCGCGGCTATTCCATTGAGCAGGCGCAGGAGGTTTGGGATTGGGTGGCCAAGGAGTACCTAAAACCATTTTGGCGGTCGGACGCTCTGGACCTCATCAAACAGCACAAGGCCGCCGGTGACTTAGTAGTGCTGGTCACCGCTGGTTTAACGCCGCTTGGGGAGGCTATAGCCAAAGAGGTTGGCGCTGATTTAGCGGTGGGCACGCTGCCCAGGCTGCACGCGGCCCGCTATACAGGCGGGCTGGCAGGCCCCATATGCATAGACGAGCAGAAAGCGGAACTTGCGCAGAAAGTATTGAAGGAACAGGGTATAGAGGTAGATTTAACTGCGAGCTCTGCCTACGCTGATTCGACTACGGACATCTATTTGCTGGAAATGGTGGGATCTCCCATTGCATTCCACCCCGATGAGGATTTGCGACCGATAGCTGTTACCCGTGGCTGGCGCGTTGTGGACTAGCTGAAATGGACAATGAATTACGTCTTGCGTTAAAGCGCGCATACGCTGCCCAGGTGCAGGCCAGAGAGGCAAAAGAAGCCGAACTTTGGAAAATCGAAGAACGCGGGCTTTTCCTCGCTAAGCTCAGGAAAAGCGGCGCAAAAAACCTGCTCGAAATTGGCGCAGGCATCGGCCGCGACGCACAATTCTTTGCCGCGCAAGGTCTGGATGTGCTGGCAACCGACCTCACCAAGGAGAATATTACCCATTGCCGCGAAAAAGGTTTGCGCGCCGAGGTGATGGATGTATGTGATTTGAAGTTGGCGCCCCTGAGTTTTGATGCGGCTTTTTCATTAAACTGCTTGTTACATATTCCGAGGGCCGAATTCCAGACAGCCCTGGAGAATATCCACAAGGTGTTAAAACCACGGGGCCTTTTCTATTTAGGTTTGTACGGCGGTATTGATAGTGAGGGAATTTTTCAGGACGATGTCTGCGAGCCGAAGCGTTTCTTTTCGCGTTGGAGCGATGAAGCACTAAAGCAACAGGTTAAGTCGCTATTCGGAGTAATCAGATTTCATGTTGTCGAGTTCGAAAACAACCCCGATATTCATTTTCAGTCCATGTTTCTACGGAAACTTCAGTCTTAGACCGGCACTCCAACTTCGATCTGGCCATCCACCACGCGCACGGGGTAGGCCGGGATGTCAATTACCGCGGGTAACGCCTTCACCTCGCCATTGCGGACGTCAAAACGGGCGCCGTGCCGCGGGCAGATGACCTCGTATCCCTCCAACTCGCCTTCGCCCACTGGACCGTTATCGTGTGAGCAGACATCGCTGATGGCGAAATATTGCCCTGCTATATTGAAGACTACAATGGTTTCGTTGTCGATTTCTACAAAAATTCGTTCCCCGTTTGGCAGCTCGCTTTCAGCAGCCACGGGCACGAAGTCAACTTCTTTGGGGCCGAGGGACGTGTAGGTGAAAGTCATTGTGTTTGCATGTCATTCCGAGCGAAGCGAGGAATCCCTCGGGCAAAAAGAAAAGCCCTCGGAATGAACAAGAAGTTACTACGATGCCGCCAACTCGTCTAATGACATCACTTCATCCAAGCCGTAAACTCCGCCCTTCAATACCTTCAACGACAACAATGCGCATTTTAAGCGCACAGGACCAAGTTCGATTCCAAGCATATCCAGGACATCCTGCTTGCCCAGTTTGCGTACTTCGGTGAGTGGCATCCCGGTGATCTTCTCCATCAACAAGTCGGCTGAAGCCTGGGAGATGGAACATCCTTCCCCGCTGAAGAGGGCTTCGGTCACTACGTCTCTATCACTCACGCGCAGGTCGATGCGAATATGGTCCCCGCATACGGGGTTGTCGTCCTCGTAGCTATGGGTGTGCGGATCCAGCGCGCCGCGGAAGCGCGGGTTCTGGTAGCGGTCGATGATCAGTTCACGATATAAATCATCCATTAGTTATTCCTTACGTGCTCTTTCCATACTTCATTGCGTGGAGATTGCTTCGTCGGCGCTGGGTAGCGCCTCCTCGCAACTGCGGAAATCTCACGATTTCCTTGGTTCGCGATAAAGGTCGTCCATTATCCGAAAATTTCCTTTACTTTATACAACGCTTCGATCAACTGATCGATTTCTTCTTTGGTATTGTACAAGTAGAAACTGGCTCTGGTGGTTGCCGGGATACCGAATTTCTCGTGCACTGGCATAGCGCAATGATGTCCGGCGCGGGTGGCCACGCCGTGACGGTTGAGGATCTCGGCTACGTCGTGGGGATGCACGCCTTTGAGAGTGAACGACGCGTTCGAACTCTTATGTTCCGCTGAGGGGCTGAAGAGCCAGATACCTGGAACCTCTTCCAGGCGCTCGAGCGCGTAAGCGGTCAGTTCACGATCGTTGGCGGCGAGCGCCTGCATGCCTACGTCATTCAAATAGTCTATCGCCGCGCCCAGGCCGACTACCTCGGCGATGGGTGGTGTGCCCGCTTCGAATTTTTGCGGTAGCTCGTTTGGCGTGAAGGAGCGCAGTTGGACGCGTTTGATCATGTCGCCGCCGCCGAGGAAGGGCGGCATGGCATTCAGCAGAGCTTCCTTGCCATACAGCACGCCGAGGCCGGAAGGCCCCAGCATTTTATGTGCAGAGAAGGCAAGGAAGTCAACATCCAACGCGCGAACGTCGGTGGCCAAATGCGGCACCGATTGCGCGCCGTCGATCAGGGTCAACGCCCCAGCCGCGTGAGCCTGCTTGATAATTTCCGCGGCCGGGGTAATCGTGCCTAATACATTGGACATCGCAGTGAACGCCACCAGCTTGGGCTTGTGTTTCTCAAGCAAATCGGGAAGCGCGTCTGCGTCCAGTGTGAAATCTTCTTTGACCGGAATGAATTCGAGGCGAATGCCTTTTTCCGCGGCCAGCATCTGCCAGGGTACCAGGTTGGCGTGGTGTTCCATTTCAGTGAGCAGCACTACATCGCCTGCTTTCAGGTTAGCGCGGCCCCAACTGTACGCGACCAGGTTGATCGCCTCAGTGGCGTTCTTGGTGAAGATGATCTCGCGCGGCTTGGTTGCATTGATGAATCTGGCGACTTTGACCCGCGCGGACTCGTAGGCTGCGGTAGCTTCTTCCGCCAG
>JAMCZK010000052.1 GCA_023485685.1 Chloroflexota bacterium
CCGTTTGGCAACGTGCCCTTTGGGAACCCCAGCTTCGAGTAGCTCCCAGGCCAAAGCCATTTTCGTGTCTTGTCGCATCTCCATAGTCTCTCATGGAGGTGTGACATATTTAAGTGTACATTTCAGGGATTGGACACAGTTAGACTCAATCCATCAACCACGAGCCACTCGACGTTAATTATTCGCGGGCGCGAGGCAGGTCTCGCCCGTCTTTGCTGACTCAGAATGACAAAAGGGGCGAGGCATGCTTCGCAAAATACAAAACGTCAAATTGATTTCAACCTGGTCATTGAGATTTCCACTTGATACGTAGCCATGTATAATCAAGGAACTTGTGCAACTCGTTTTGGGCGCCCTGCTGAGAGCGGATTTCCTGACCTGGCTGCAAAGTCGATTCCCGGGCTATTTGCCTTTGTTGTTGTTTCAATTATTCTTGTGGGGATACATAACTGGCCGGCCATGATGACACGATACACCTACTTATCTTTGCCTTAGATAATGGCATCTTTCCTCAGAAGCAAATGGGCTCCGCTAGTTGGGTTGATCGCTATCAATCTATTGGTGGGCCTTTTTGTTTTTACCGATTATGGTGAAAGTTGGGACGAAAACTCTATATTCATTTATGCCGCAAATACGGCGAAGGCCTACGGCACCCTTTTTGGCGAAGGGGAGATGCATCCCTCGCTATACGGCCCGTTTAATTTGCGTTTTTATGGACCTTTTTTCTTTGTATTAGCGAGGGGAATTGCCACCGTCGGGCACGACATCTTTCCTAGGATTAACGAGTTAGATTTCTGGCACTTGGCTTACTTTCTATCATTCCAATTGGCTTTGACTGGTCTATATGCTCTGTGCGTTCGATGGGTTTCACGTTGGGCGGCACTAGGTGCGACCCTGCTTTTCAATACTCAACCCTTGCTTTGGGGGCATGCCTTCATCAATCCTAAAGACATTCCGTTTCTTGCCTTCTTCCTTATCAGCGTGGTTTGTGGTCTTTGGGCGGTAGATAAGATCACGTCAGGTGAAAATCCAAGTATTCCAAAAACATCCAATTCATTTAGAAGAACGTTTGCTTCAAGTGAGAAGCGATGGTTCATTCTCGCCGCGTGGGTTGCCTTGTCGCTCAGTCTATTTGTCTTTCTTTCCCCCCCTTGAGACCTGGTTGCCGGCTTGGATAAATAATGGGCTTGATAAGGCTGGCCTTTTTTCTTGGCTGATAAGCTTTTTTGCCCCGAATCTAGGAGAGATTCGCCTTACTGCATATGTGGCCAAACTCCTTCTGTGGTTGCCCTATTTGAAAATATGCTTCGTTGCCGGGTTATGGGGTGCTTTACTGTGGTGGCTAAGGCTCAAGCGACAGGCGGGCTGGCGCCATTATTTAGACGCGCTAAGCAAAGCATTAGGCAATTCATTCCAAGCTCGCTGCTTTTGGCTGGTATCGTGTTAGGGCTCACGTGGGCGATTCGTGTCGTTGCCCCCTTAGCAGGGATCATCGTGGTGGCCTATTTGTTTTCCAAGAAGAAGTGGGATGCTTTGCCGGAAGCGATCGGTTACTTCGGGATTGCTTTTCTGACAGTTTGGCTGCTGTGGCCATTCTTGTGGGAAGCGCCGGTTGCGAACCTTTGGGCAATCGCAACCGAAATGGTGGACTTTCCCAAGGACATAAACGTACTTTTCGCAGGAATGAATTATCGTTCTATCGATCTGCCGGCAAGTTATCTAACCGTTTTAATTGGAATCCAATTGACGCTTCCCGTGCTATTGCTGAGCCTCGGCGGAATACTCTCTGCCATAAAGGATTACCGAAGCCGCCGGTTACGGTTGCCGTTCTTGATGCTGCTCATTGCTGCATGGTTTTTTGTGCCGGTTATTGCCATTAGCCTGTTCCGGCCCACGCAATATGACAATTTCAGACAATTTCTTTTTCTGCTGCCACCGCTGTTCGTGCTTGCCGGATTGGCTCTTGAGGCTCTCAGCGAACACTTGCAGACCTACCTCTATGGGGGCTTGGTGATTTTGGCGATTCTGCCAGGAATCATCGGCATCATCCAGTTACACCCATATGAATACAGTTACTACAATATGTTTGTGGGGTGGGCAAACGGAGCGAATCGGCGCTACGAGACCGATTATTGGGCAACTGCATATCGTGAAGCTATTGAGTATGTGAATGGAATTGCCCCGTTAGACGCTAAGGTTTACTTATACGGGCCGGATCATACATTCCGACGATTTGGCCGCCCCGACCTTGTGGCTCAGTATGAGGTCTATTCGCCGATCGGCGACTTATCTGTATATGATTACACGATCCTTTCCACAAGACATGCTGCCGATGAACTGTTTCCGGAAGGTGAGGTGATCCGGGTGATAGGCAGGGCAGGGGCGACATTCGCCGTGGTAAAGGATCTCACTAAAGAATAATCGGATTTTATGTAGTAGAGCCTTGGCAATGGCCATTGCATGGGCGACACTTCAAATTGTGGCGATTCTTTGTTTCATCGTGGCCATTGCTTTTATAGTCCAATGGTTTTTGCGATGGCGTTCAAACAAAATCGCGCCAGCCGTACCAGCCGGCCGTAGCGTGTATCCAAGGCGGCGGCATTAAACTCGGCCTCACGCCGCCAGAAGGCGCCGTGCTGCTGGGCCGGCCAGCAAATCGCCGAAGCGCGGTTACCCTGACTGGGAACCTTATCTTAGTTCTGACGCTAGTATCCTTCAGAGACGTCAATTAGTTATGGACAGATAGATTTGATATGGATAGATGTTCAAGCCAGGTCAGAGAAATTGATGGCTGCCCAACTTGATGAATTGGGCGACAGCTTACTCTTGGTGACAACAAATAAAAACGTTCCGGAGCCGATACTTTATCTTGTTGGGGTGACTGAACCAGCAACAAATACGATAATTCCGGCTGTCGGATTAATCAGTGATAATCAGCCGCGTACGCATCTTAATTACGACATCGAATTGTTAGAACATGTTTTGAATAAAACGGTGAATATTTACCCCACGGTGTTCAATCATACTGGTGTTTGGGAAGGGCCAAGATTTTATCCCGTGCCTGAGTCAAGCCTATCGGGATGGATGGACAGAAATTGGAAGCTGGTGGAGAATTTACACCGTGGCGACAACAGTCCAATCCGGTCTTTCAATGAAGAAGACATGGCAAGAATTTTTAATGGCCTGGCGGTTTAGACGAATATTTAACCCCGGCTAAAGGCAGTGACGACTTAATCAATACCCAAAACGGAGCCGGTTACCTTTTCGGGCCATTTCTCACGGCAGATGGACTGTCTAGTCTTTTAGAAGAGTAGACCTGCTACTAAAACAAGACTGGTGTAGATGGTTTTTCCTGAAGTATGAAATACTTGTCAAAAATGAATTGATATCTCATAGGCTATATTACGCTTTGATTCCATCGAGGCATGCCTCGCCCCTACGATTCTCCAATCGGATGCCGGAGCACTGTCTTCAGTTTCTCCGGCTTGGCGCGGCGCGGGTCGCCGAGATAAATCTCGTGGTGCTTGCCGTGCGTGCGGTAACTGTTCTCGGCGGCAAAGGCCACCATCTTTTCAATCGTGGCCGGTTCCGCGGAATACGGCCCGATGTGCATGATCTGCATGGAAAGTCCTTCTTCGAAGGATTCGAAGCGGGCTTGATCCAACATCGCAGGATTTTTCTTTTCGCGTAATTGTTCGCAGGCTTGCTCAAACAAATCTTTGGTCACCGGCTCCGGCTGCATGATCAGGGCGGTGAAAAACCAATCGTCTTTATGGCCGACGGTGAATTTCTGATGGCTGTCTTTGGTCCACCACAAGCTTTCCAGCGACATGACCGGGAAGTCCACGGGGTTCTTTTTGCGCAGCCTGCAGGCGAACTTGATCGTGTAAGACAAGCCGTACAAAGTTTCCAGCGCGCCCAAATAATCTGGCGCTTCGGCAACCGGGGTATTAGCGGGAATGGTGCCTTTCACCATGATGAAGTTGAAGCGCGGCACTTTGACTACCACGACTCTCTTGGCGCTGGGGTTGTAGAGATCTTTGTATTGTTTTTTGAGGTCAAGCTTTTTCATTCGAACTCCTTTCAATGGTGGAGATTGCTTCGCTGCGCTCGCAATGACGATCAAGGAGGAATTTGGCTTTCGATGCGCGGGATGTAGCGATCGAGCCATTCGAGTTCGGTCTGAAGGAGGTTGTAGCTGTACTCGAACATGCCTTCAAGGAAGACGGGAAGGTCCTCGCCGCGCTGCTGCCAGGTTTGCTGTACATAGTCGCGGTTCTGGATGAGGTTGCGGCGATATTGGCGAAGGGCCGCCGCGGCTTCCTGGGGACTGACGCCCGGCAGCCCGGCGAGGCCAAGCAGGAAAGAAGAATCGGGATGGCCGGGGCGGGAAAGGGCTTTCAGGGTGGCCTGATGCCAGGCATCCCGGCCTTGAGGCTGGATGGTGTACACCTTGCGAGAGGGCCCGCGCCCGGCGGCCGGCTCCTGGTGGCTGCTAATCAGGCCGCGTCGCTCCAGTTTGCTAAGGATGTAGTAGATCGAGGAAAAGCCGACAATGGTCCAGTCGCGCATGCCCCGTTCTTCGATGAGTTGTTCGATCTCGTAGCCGTGGCGGGGCGCCTCGGTAACTAAGCCTAGGATGGCCAGTTCGGCGTTGGTCATAATATTCTAGTACTAGAATATTACAAATTGGCAAAGGCGTCAAGCACCAGGATCGGTTGATTAACAGATTAACCGATTAATCGATCAATCAGATAATCCGTTCATCTACCCAGCTATACTTCCACCCATGCCCCGCGAAGCGCGCAGCCAGCGCGTTGAAGCCATCGTGCTCAAACACAGCGATTTCGGAGAAGCCGACCGCCTGCTGACGCTGTACAGCCGGGAGCAGGGCAAGCTGCGCGCCTTGGCCAAGGGCGCCCGCAAGCCCGGATCCCGTAAAGGCGGGCACCTGGAGCCGTTCAGCCGGGTGCGCCTGCTGCTAGGTAAAGGGCGCGAGCTGGCGGTGGTGAGCCAAGCCGAAGCGGTGGAGACCCATTCGGAGTTGACTGAAAACTTGGAGGCGCTGGGATACGCGTCGTACGTGGTCGAGCTGTTGGATCGGTTCAGCGGCGACCACGACGAAAACGCGGCTTTGTACCGGCTGCTGCGCGACACATTGCAGAGACTTTCCGCCGGGGAAGATATGCAACTGGCGGTACGCTACTATGAAGTGAGGTTACTGGACCAAGTTGGCTTTCGCCCGGAATTGCTAGCTTGTCTGAATTGCCGCAAAGATATCAAGCCCGAAGACCAGTACTTTTCCTTCGAGCTAGGCGGGGTATTGTGTCCCGATTGCGGACGCCGCGACCGGGCCGCCCAACCCATTTCGCTCGCGGCGCTCAAAGTGCTGCGGCACCTACAGCGCAGCAGTTATGAGGAGGCGCGGCGGGCGAAGCCGAGCACTGGTGTGCAAGTGGAGTTGGAAACTTTGATGAACGCGTATGTAACCTATTTGCTGGAGCGAAGTTTGAACAGCCCGAAGTTTTTGCAACGCGTTCGAAAAAGAGAAAAACAAGGGCGGGTCTAAGACCCGCCCCTACGGAAAACTAGAAGCCTTCGAGCTTAGAGAAATCTGCTACTCCATCAGCCAGCTTCACGACGCGTTGCAGCAAACCAAGCCGGTTTCGCTTTAGCTTTTCGTCCTCAGACATGACCAACACTTCGTCGAAGAAACGATTGATAACGAGGATCATGGGGGTAAACACATTGAGGAAATCATCCACAGAACCCGATGTCCGCTTGGTGGCCTCGGCACGAACCACTGTGTTAAGCAGGTCGCGCTCGGCGTCCTCAGTAACGGCGCTTTCATCCACCGTATACGTTTCTTTCAAATCGCGTGTAATGCGCACGCAGCGCCCGAAAGCATCCAGGGTCTGCTGCCAGTCTTTAGCTTTCACTTGCTTGCCCAATGCAACCAGGGAGCGTTGGGCCGCGGCTGGGTTGTGGTCCTGGGCCGTGAGCACCGCGTCCACCACATCGTAGCGGTGACCGGCTTCCAGCAGAAGGGCGCGGAACCGCTGTGTAATGAAGTTTTGCGTCTTTGCCTTGGATTCATCGCTGACAACGACAGGTTGCACCGCGGCTGCCTGCGCAATTCCTTCGCGCAAATCAAAGTCGATATCCCAGGCGATCAAATTTTGTACAAGGCCAATAGCGGCGCGTCGCTGCGCAAACGGATCCTTGGCGCCCGTGGGCTCGAGGCCCATAGCGAACAGGCCGCTCAGGCTATCGAGGCGGTCGGCGAGACCAACGGCCAACCCGGGTTTGCCCTTCGGCGTTTCATCGCCAGCGAAGCGTGGCAGATAATGCTCGAGGATGGCCTCGGCCGCCGCGGGCGGTTCGCCGGAATCGAGGGCGTAATATTTGCCCATCACGCCCTGTAACGAAGTCATCTCTATGACCATCTTGGTAACCAGGTCGGCTTTGCACAACAACGCAGCGCGCTCGGCGGTGTGCGATTCTTCGGGGCTCAAGCCCAGCTTGCCGCTTAGCTCTTTGGTGAGGGCGACGATGCGTTGGGTTTTGTCCCACATGGAGCCGAGGTCTTTTTGGAACGTCAGGTGCTTGAGTTTTTCCAGATAATTTTCCAACGGGTGCTCGCGATCGCGGCGCACGAAGTAAGCCGCGTCCGCAAAGCGCGCCCGGATCACATCGGCGTTGCCGGCGATCACGGCTTTGGCATCGAAGCTGCCATTGCCGACCACGATGAATTTGTTGAGCAATTTTCCAGCATTACTTGCTTTTAATGAGGGAGACTGCTTCGCGCCGCTCGCAGTGACGGATTGGATTGGGAAATAGCGCTGGTGTTTTTTCATCACCGCGATCAATACTTCACGCGGCAATTCAAGGAAATTAGACTCGAATTCACCTAACAGCGCGGCAGGTGACTCGACGAGGTTGGTGACCTCGTTGAGCAATTCGCCATCTTCGGGCACGCGGCCGCCGGCTTTCGTTGCCAGCGCCTTAACCTGTTCCTTGATGTTCTCCCGGCGTGCAGTCTCGTCCAGCAAAATGCCCTGCTTCTTGAGCTGCACAAAATAGTCTTTGGGGGATTCGACCTTGAATGATTCATACTTGCTCAAGCGCAAGCCGCGACTGGTCGCGCCGCTCTGCAATCCCGCATACTCAAAGGGAACGACATGTTCCCCATGCAGGGCCAGCAGCCAGCGCACCGGGCGGGAGAAGTTAGCGCCGCTGGCATTCCATCGCATGGATTCCTCGAAGCGCAAGGAGGAGATGAGGCTTGGCAACTCGGCGGCCAACACTTCGCCGGCGCTGCGGCCTTTTTGCTGCTTACGGGCGACTACGTATTTGCCGCCATCCAAGTCTTCGACCTTGAGCGCAGAGACATCGACGCCCTGTCCGCGGGCGAAGCCCTCGGCAGCGAGCGTCGGGGTACCGTCGGCGCCAAAGGCGCGCGCCGCAGGAGGGCCCTTAACTACCTGCTCACGGTCCAATTGACGGGGCCCCAGCCCGGTCACCAGCACGACCAGCCGGCGGGGAGTGCCCATCACCTTGAGTTGCTGGCGGTCGAGATGCTCGCCTTCGAGCAATTTGGCAAATGCCAGGTGCAGTTGCTCAATGGCAGATTCTAGGTCGCTGGGCGGTAGCTCTTCGGTACCGATTTCCAATAAGAAATCCGCGGATTTGGTGGAGCCAGAAAGCCTTGCGGCTTTCTGGCGGGCGGGTCTCAGACCCGCCCCTACATTAGCCATTGGGCTGCCCTCGGGCAGCCAAGGATATTCCTGGCGCTGGCGGTCAGCCACATAGGCTTCGGCTACCTTGCCGGAGAGGGCACGCATACGGCGGAAATAAGCCTGTCGCTCGGTGACACCGATGGACCCGCGGGCGTCCAGCACGTTGAAGCCGTGAGAGGTCTTCAACAAATAGTCGTAGGCAGGCAGCAGGAGTCCAGCCTCCAGTGCAGCTTTGGCCTCGGCCTCGTAAAGCTCCACCATCTGGTGCAGGCGGGCTACGTCAGCAACCTCGAAGTAATATTTGCTGTGTTCGCGCTCCCCCTGCATGTTCAGATCGCCCCAAGAGCGCTGCATGCTCCAGCGCAGGTCGCCCACAAATGGGACTCCCTGCAAGGCCATGGCAATGCGATCCAAGCCGTAGGTAAGCTCAACGGAAACCGGGTCAAGCGTAATACCGCCGGCCTGCTGGAAATAGGTGAACTGGGTGATCTCCAGCCCATCCAGCCATACTTCCCAGCCCAAGCCCCAGGCGCCTAGCGCCGGGGAAGCCCAGTTGTCTTCCACGAAGCGGATGTCGTGCTTATGGAGGTCGACACCGATGGCGGCCAGCGACTGCAAATAGATTTCCTGAGGATTGCCGGGGTCGGGCTTGAGGATGACCTGATACTGGTAATGCTGCTGCATACGGTTCGGGTTCTCCCCGTAGCGCCCATCATCAGGGCGAATGGAGGGTTCGACGTAAGCGACATTCCAAGGTTCTGGACCCAGCACGCGCAGAAAGGTGGCGGGGTTCATGGTGCCTGCGCCGACTTTTTCGTTGTAGGGCTGCCAGATCACACAGCCCCAATCGGACCAGAATTGCTGGAGCGCGGTAATGATGGATTGGAAGTCTTTGGGCTGCGGAGGGGCAGTGGATTTCTTTTTTATCGATTTGGATTTCGATGTGTTTTTCTTAGCCATTGGTGTTCATTATACGCGAGGGATCGTTCAACCAATCATGTTAATATGGATAAGTGCCCTTTGAGACTTAATGTACGGAACTTGATTCTACGGAAGACTTCGCCATAGGGTTTCCTCGCTAGTATCCGAGTTTCCTTGGATACTGTTTTACGTACCCGCTCGGAGTAACAAAGGGGAAAGTGCATGCGCATATAATCCCTGACATGCCAATTCGGATACTCTATGACGGCTGGCCACTTGTACATAATCCGCTAAGTGCGGCCGCCTGGCATCTGCGCACATTGTTGGAGCACAATCCCCGCGATGGTCAACCCATCGTAGCGCTGCCCACGGAACCTGGCGCGGCGATATTGGGAAAGAACCTCAAAACGGTCCACCATCACACTCACGATCGCGGCGCATGGGAACAACGCATCCTGCCCCGGCTCGCCGAACATCACCACGCCAACTTAATTCACACCACCAGCCCAGCCGCTTCATTGTTTGGCAAAACGCCTACACTCGTCAGTCCCACAGAAACTGTAATGGAAAAAACCAAAGGCCGGGGGCGGTTGGGCGAAGCCCTGGGCCGCGGCGGCCTGGCGCGCGCCACAATCCTTTGGCCGGAAGATTTGCCTGAAGCAAAAATCCCCGGCCAATTGCGTCATCTGCCGCCGGTTGTGCATTCGGAATTTACAACGAGGGCGGCAGCCTCTATTGGCGAGCTCTATCCTCTGGTGGTCCTGGGTCTGGATGAACCAACCAACGAATTCCTCCGCGCCCGCCTGCCAGAATTCCACGTACAGGATAGTGTGCACCTACCCAAGGCCATCCACGCGCAAGACTTGCCTAACGTCTATCGAGCTTGCACCGCACTGGTACATCTTGGGTCACCGGCGCCCTGGGGCAATGCCCTGCGCCATGCGCTAAGTTGTGGCAAAGCTATCGTGGCTCACCAGGAATCCAACACGGAGGCAATCGTTGGTTC
>JAMCZK010000035.1 GCA_023485685.1 Chloroflexota bacterium
GGTGGTGGCGGAGATCCTGCACAGCGAAGAAAAAGAAGAGGTCGTGTAATGATCCAGCAGGAAACGCGCCTCAAAGTAGCTGATAACACCGGCGCCAGGGAACTCCTGGTGATACAGGTTTCCGGGGGCACTGACCGCCGCT
Source organism: Chloroflexota bacterium (assembly GCA_023485685.1). Classification (GTDB taxonomy): domain Bacteria; phylum Chloroflexota; class Anaerolineae; order Anaerolineales; family UBA11579; genus JAMCZK01. Next base: position 143 of record JAMCZK010000035.1, read on the forward strand.
ACGGCGGGGTGGGAGACATCGTGGTGGGCACGGTGAAGAGCGCAAATCCCCAGGGCGCAGTCAAGAAGAGCGAAATCGTGCACGCGGTGATTGTTCGAGTAGCCAAGGAATGGCGGCGCGAGGACGGCTCGTACATCCGCTTTGATGACAACGCGGCCGTGATCCTGGACGGGACGACGACGAACCCGAAAGGCACCCGCATCTTTGGGCCAGTGGCCCGCGAACTGCGCGATCGGGGCTTCATGCGCATCGTGTCACTGGCGCCGGAAGTATTGTAGGTTTGGAGCGTATTGTGAAGATGAAAATCCGCAAAGGTGACACGGTCGAAATCGTCACCGGCAAAGAGCAAGATAAAGGCAAGCGCGGCGAAGTGATCAAAGTATTGCCGAAGGACGCACGCGTGGTGGTGCAGAAGCTTAACATCCGCAAAAAGCACCAGCGTGCGGTGCAAACCCAGGGCCGCCAGTTGAATCCGGGTGTGATCGAGTTCGAGGGCCCGCTGCACATTTCGAACGTGATGTTGGTTTGCCCGAAGTGCGGCAAGCCTGCCCGCGTCGGCCATGAGCGTGGTGAAGACGGCAACGCGCACCGCGTATGTAAAAACTGCGGAAAGCAGATTGATTGAGGATCGCAAAGGCGATTCGTAGATAGCTATGCAATTTTTGGAGTCATAGATGGCGCATTATTTGAAAGAGCGGTACCAAAAAGAGATTGTCCCGGCTTTGCAAAAGAGTCTGAGCCTGGACAACGTTATGGAAGTGCCGCGTTTGAAGAAAATCACTCTGAATATCGGCATCGGCAAGGCCATGGTCGAAGCCAAGGCCTTGGACGGCGCGGTGCAGGATTTGACCGTGATCAGCGGGCAAAAACCTGTGGTCACTAAGGCGCGCAAGAGCATCGCCAACTTCAAGCTGCGCGAAGGCGTGGCGATCGGCGTCAAGGTGACGCTGCGCGGAGACCGCATGTGGTCGTTCTTCGACCGCCTGGTGAATCTAGCCCTGCCGCGCGTGCGTGACTTCCGCGGGATTTCGCCCAATTCGTTCGACGGCCGCGGCAACTACACGCTGGGGCTCACCGAGCAGTTGGTGTTCCCTGAGATCCAGTACGACAGTATCGAGTCGGTGCGTGGTATGGAAATCAGTCTCGGCACCACGGCGAAAAATGACGAACAAGGGCGCGCCCTGTTGCAAGCTCTGGGGATGCCTTTCAGGAGAGAAGGTTAATACCTTCAAAAGAGGAAGCTTATGGCAAAAAAGTCAATCATCACGCGAGAATCGCGACGCAAGTACACGATCCGCGTGCGCAACCGCTGCAAAATCTGCGGGCGGCCGCGCGGCTATATGCGCCGCTTCGGACTGTGCCGCATTTGTTTCCGCCAATATGCCTTGGAAGGCAAAATCCCCGGCGTGGTGAAAGCCTCCTGGTAGGCGTAGAGGAGCGAGAATGTCTGTAAACGATCCTATCTCCGATATGCTCACCCGCATACGCAATGGAATTCTGGCGGGGCACACTTTGGTCGCCATGCCGAGTTCCAAGCTGAAGGCGGCTATCGCGGACATCTTGAAGGAAGAAGGCTTCATCGAGAGCCACGAAGTGGTGGAGGATGACCTTTCCGGGTTCAAGGTGTTGCGCATCCATTTGAAATACATTGGCAATCGCCGCGAGCGCCAGCCCGTGATTTCAGGCCTGGAGCGCGTCAGCACTCCCGGGCGCCGTATTTATGCCAAGCGCAGTGAAATCCCCTGGGTGCTTTCGGGTCTGGGTGTCGCCATTCTCTCTACGCCCAAGGGCGTAATGAGCGGACGCCGGGCACGCCAATTGGGCGTCGGCGGCGAAATTCTTTGCAAGGTGTGGTAGGCCAGCGCGCCTGCTTTGGAGGTTTGAGTGTCACGAGTTGGACGGATGCCGATTGAAATCCCTTCCGGTGTGGAAGTGGAAATCAACGGCTCAAGTGTGAGGGTGAAGGGTCCCAAGGGCGAACTTTCGCATACCTTCCCTGGCATTATTAGTTTCAAGCGCGAAGGCAACGTGCTGCATGTCGAACGTTCCTCCGAGGAGAAGTTCGGTCGAACGCTTCATGGCACCGCTCGGGCACTGGTGATGAATATGGTGCACGGCACCAGCCAGGGATTTTCAAAAAAACTGGAAGTGCAAGGCGTCGGTTACCGGGCCGAGATGAAAGGCAAGACCCTGGTTTTGCATGTGGGTTACTCGCACCCCATCGAGGTGGAACCATCCGCCGGTATCAGTTTTGCCTTAGGGGAAAAGGGTGAAATTATCGTAAGCGGCTACGACAGGGAATTGGTCGGAGAAACTGCCGCTCGCATACGGAAAGTACGCCCGCCCGAGCCATTCAAGGGCAAAGGCATCCGCTATTCGGGCGAATATGTCCGCCATAAAGCGGGCAAAGCCGGAAAGGCGGCCGCAGCCTAAGGTTAGGTTTATATGGCCAAGAAAACACGTACCTCAGCACGACAAAAAAGACATTTGCGGGTCCGCGCCAATATGGCGGGTTCCGCCCAACGCCCGCGGCTCAATGTGTTCCGCAGTTTGGGCGGCATCTACGCCCAGTTGATCGACGATGGCCAGGGACACACCCTGGTGTCTGCTTCCAGCATTGACGCCGAACTGCGCAAAGAGATGAAGGGCAAGAACAAGACAGAACAAGCTCGCCTAGTGGGGGAGGCGGTGGCTAAACGAGCCCAAGCCAAAGGCATCAAGCAGGTCGTAATGGACCGCGGCGGCTTTCGCTATGCGGGGCGCGTCAAGGCGTTAGCCGAGGGCGCTCGCAAAGAAGGCCTGGAATTCTAGGAGCGACGAATGGCCGAAAAGACTGAAAAAAAGAGAGAGTTCCAAGGCGAGGGCTTTGGGCCTGAATTCGAAGAAAAGACGATTGAAATCCGCCGTGTAGCCAAAGTGGTCAAGGGCGGACGACGTTTTGCCTTCCGCGTGACCGTGGTGGTTGGCGACCGCGGTGGACAGGTGGGCGCAGGTGTAGGCAAAGCTAACACTGTGCCGGAAGCCATCCGCAAGGCTAGCGGCCGGGCGCGCAAAAAGATGCGCCGGATGCATTTATATGAGACCACGATCCCACATGCCGTTGTTGGCCGCATGGGGGGCTCTGAAGTGCTGTTGAAGCCTGCTTCTCCGGGCACTGGCGTGATCGCCGGCGGCGGGGTGCGGGCAGTGTTGCAGGCGGTGGGCGTGCAAGACATCCTGACGAAATCCATGGGCAGCCCCAATATTCACAATGTGGTAATGGCCACCATGGACGCGCTGGACAAGCTTAAATCTGTAGACGGCCAGGCCAGCATGCGCGGCAAGGACGTCACCGAATTGAAACCATTCTGGGATCGCCGGGGCAAGAAAAATGGCAGCTAAAAAAGCATCCGGCAAGCAAATCAAGTTGACATTGGTGCACAGCCCCATTGGTTACACCGAGCGCACCAAGAAGACCGTGCGCGCCCTGGGCTTGAAGCGCTTGCGTTTCAGCGTAGTGCATCAGGATACGCCGGCCTTGCGCGGCATGATCGATAAAGTGAGTCACCTGGTAAAAGTTGAAGAGGCATAGTGTTATGAAGTTGCATGAATTGAAACCGAACCAAGGCAAGAAAAAGCCTCATCGCAGGGTGGGGCGCGGCACCGGCTCGGGGCGAGGCAAGACGTCCGGCCGTGGTACAAAAGGCGAAGGTGCGCGCGCCGGTGGCGGCGGCCATCTCTATCACCAGGGTGGTAACTTGCCATTCTTCCGTCGGCTGCCATTCAAACGAGGCTTTAATCCGCCCTTCCGCGGTTCGTGCAACGAAATTAACCTCGACCAGTTAGCCAGCTTCAAGGCCAATAGCGAGGTGAATCCTGAGACGCTGGAAAAGGCGCGCCTGCTACGCGACCCACGGAATCCTGTGGTACTGCTGGCCCGCGGTGAGCTGAAGGCTGCCCTCAAGGTGCGCGTCCATCGCGCGTCTAAAGGGGCCAAAGCCAAGGTCGAGGCCGCCGGCGGCAGCGTTGAGATCATTGGATAGCCTTGCAAAACCCTGAGGAGATGGAATGAAGCGAATTTCCGGTGCCTGGCGTTACCTGTGGACCGCTCCCGATATCAGGCGTAAGCTCCTGATCACGTTTGCCATTCTGGTGATCTATCGTTTCGTCGCGCACATTCCCGTACCGGGGGTCAATCGGGATGTGATTGCCGCTCTCGTCAACCAGGGTTCAGCAGCCAGCACGCTGGTCGGTTTGATCGACCTTATCTCTGGGGGTACTTTGTTGAATTTTTCTGTGCTGGCTATGGGCGTATACCCATACATCACTGCGCAGATCATTCTGCAGCTTCTGTTACCACTCATCCCATCCTTGCAGAAGCGCATGGAAGAAGACCCGCGTGAGGGCCGCAAGTGGATGGAGCGTTGGACCTATTACCTCGCAGTTCCCATGGCAGCGCTTACCGCCATTGGCCAGATCAATATATTCTCCACATTTGCCGGTGGGCAGGTGGTGGAAGGTTTCGGTTTCTTTGGTCCCGACGCAAATGTTCTTGGGTCGACAGCTATTATCTTTAGCATGACGGCCGGCACCATGTTTGCTATCTGGCTGGGTGAACTGATCTCCGAATATGGCATCCGCAACCAGGGCCTCTCGCTCATCATCTTTGCCGGCATCATCTCGCGTATTCCCGCCAACTTTGCTCAATTGCTAACCGGTCAGCTAAGCGGCGTCATTTCGATCATTGCTATCGCCATCATTATGATCTTGACGATATTTGTAATCGTTTATGTCCAGCAAGGCCGGCGAAACGTGCCAGTGATGTACCCCGGACGTCGCATGGGCAACCGCATGTCTATGCCGGTCAAAGGCACGCTGCCTTTGATGGTGAACATGTCAGGCATGATCCCGTTGATCTTCGCGCAGGCCATTTTGCAGTTGCCCTCGATCCTTTCCGCGTCCTTTGCGAATTCGGAAACGGCGTGGGTGGCGGGTCTCTCGGCCAGCATGCAGAATTTCTTTAACCCTCAGGCAGGTTGGTACTGGCTGCTCTATTTCCTGATGGTGGTGGCCTTCTCATTCTTCTATACGGATGTGTTGTTTGCGCAGCAGAACTATGGTGAAAATCTGAAACGGGTCGGCGCGCAGATTCCCGGCGTCAGTCGCGGCGTACCCACACAGAAGTACTTAACTACGGTGCTTCGGCGCATCACCCTGCCGGGCGCGCTGTTCCTGGGCGCCATTGCGGTCCTCCCGTTTCTGATCACGCGCATGCTTCCCTTCCTTTCTTCAAGTGGAAGCCAGGCAGGCCTCTTCCTGGTCAGTTCTTCCGGCTTGCTCATTGTTGTCGGCACCGTACGCGAAACTTTCTTCAATATCGATGCCGAGCTGAAGCTGCACGGCTACGAGGAATCGCTGCTGGTGCGTTAGGGCCAGTGGCCATGGCTGTTTACGTTGTGCTGTTAGGGCCCCCTGGGGCAGGCAAGGGAACCCAGGCCGAGATCCTCTCCGAGAAACTGGGCCTGGCTCATGTTTCTTCAGGGGATCTGTTTCGAGAGAACATTAAAAACCAAACCGAACTTGGGAAGCTTGCCAAGGGCTTTATGGACCGCGGTGATCTGGTACCGGACGATGTGACCATCGCCATGGTGCGCGAACGCCTTAGCCGCCCGGATTGCGCCAAAGGCGCCCTGCTGGATGGGTACCCGCGAACTCCCGCGCAGGCAGCAGCATTGAGCCAGATGCTGAATAACCTGGGGGGCAAAGTGGACGTGGTGCCATACATTCGGGTGGACGAAGAGGAACTGGTGCGCCGGCTCAGCGGCCGGTGGACCTGCCGTGCAGAGGGGCACATCTATCATGAGGTGTTTAACCCGCCCAAGCAAACTGGCGTCTGCGACGTGGATGGTTCAGAACTTTACCAACGCGAGGATGACAAGCGCGAGACTGTTCAGCGTCGCATTCATGTCTATCTTGATCAGACGGCTCCCTTGATCGATTATTATCGAAAAGAGGGCAGCCTGGTCGAGGTGGATGGCGCTCAGAACATTGAAGCGGTGACCCAGGATTTGTTGGCAGCTATGCCAGCGGTTGCCGGTGGCGCCAAGGCATGAGTTGGGAACGTAATATCGTGCTTAAGAGCCCGGCTGAAATCGAGATGATGAAACAAGCCGGCCACATCAACGCCCTGGCTCTCGAGGAAGTGCGCAAGAATATTCGTCCCGGTGTCAGTACAGGCGAACTGGACGAAATCGCCGAAACGTTGATCAGGGATCATGGCGGCACACCGGCCTTCTTGAACTATCCGGGGCCGTATCCTTACCCTGCAACGATCAATGCCAGCATCAACGACGAGTTGGTGCACGGATTGCCCAGCAAGAAACGCGAGTTGCGTGAGGGCGATATTTTTTCGGTTGACTGCGGCACCGTGTTCCAGGGGTTCGTAGGCGACTCTGCTTTTACGGTAGCGATCGGCGAAGTGAGCAAGGAAGCGCAGAAGTTGATCGCAGTCACTGCGGAGGCCCTGCGGCTCGGCATCGACAAGATGAGACCAGGCAATCACGTTGGCGATGTTTCCGCGGCCATCCAGCAATATGTGGAAGCCAATGGCTTCCACGTGCCCCGCGAGTATTCCGGGCATGGGGTGGGGCGGCAGATGCATGAGGGGCCGCAGGTGCCCAATTACGGGCTCCCCGGCCAAGGCTTGGTGCTGCGACCGGGTATCACCATTGCCCTGGAGCCGATGGTGCTCGCAGGGACGCACCGCACTCGGGTGCTGGCAGACAAGTGGACAGTCGCCTCGGCTGACGGTTCGCTTACTGCCCACTTCGAACATAGTGTGGCTGTAAACGAAGGCGAGCCGCTAATTTTGACTGTGTAATGGAGAACGAGGAAAGGTTGACAATTATGCAAAACCTCACGTCCTCGTTCTCCTTAAACGGTCAGCGGCCCTCACCGGTGGATGCTTTCTGGCCGCAACCGCTGACCGTAGCGCACTTCGAACATAGTGTGGCTGTAACCGAAGGCGAGCCGCTAATTTTGACCCGGTAAACCCAGCCTTGCGAAGGTCAAGGAAAGCTTGCTTTCCGCAGTTGCGAGAGCCCGTCCCGAGCGAGCCGCCCTTGGCGGCGACGAGGGAAGGCCGACGGCCAGAGCCTGCCCTGAGCGCAGCGAATGGGAAGCAATCTCACACCCTTCGCAAGGCTAAACCAAGAGTCTGGACGGAATTAATAATCGAAGATATACTTACCCGTTTGTCGTGCTGAACGACAACTATTGGAGTGGTTTGGATGAAAGTAACCGCATCAATCAAGAAACGCTGCGCCCGCTGCAAAGTGGTAAAGCGCAAAGGCAAGCTGTATGTGATATGCAGCAATCCCAAGCACAAGCAGCGGCAAGGCTAGGAGAAGCATGGCTCGCATTGAAGGCGTAGATTTACCGCGTGACAAGCGCGTCGAGTATGGGCTGCGATACATCTATGGGATCGGGCTGCATACTTCACAGTTGATCCTGAAGACAACCGGGATCTGGCTGTACTCGTGCTGTACATCCGTCACGCGCATGGAGGTGATGGCCGCCCCCTCAAGCGAAGAGAGCAGCACGCGGCGCAGCGCGTTGCCGAGCGTGTTGCCATAGCCGCGTTCCAAAGGACTGATGGCAAACTTTCCATAATTTCGTGCTTCCGCTTCTCTTTCGATCTGCGGGGTTACCATATTGCTTAATACAATCACAGCATTTCCTTCTTCCCCAACCAAGGCGCCTCAGCGCCCTCGGTTTGGATACGCGCAAGATATTGCCGTTCTAGAGCCAATATCCAACGCTCTTATCTAGAATAGAATTCCACCACCAACTGTTCGTTCAAGTTGGCGTCAATCTCTGCACGTTCGGGCAAACGCTTCACGGTGCCCGTCAGCTTGTTCACATCCCTTTCGATCCAGTCGGGGGCATTGCGCCCTTTGGCGAAATCGGGCAATTCCTTGAAGAAAGACCTTGCGCGGGAACCTTCGCGGATTTCAATGATGTCCCCTTCCTTGACCAGCATGGAGGGCACATCCGTGCGGCGGCCATTCACGGTGAAATGTCCGTGGTTCACCAATTGCCGTGCCTGGGCGCGGCTGCTGGCAAAGCCCATGCGATAGATGACGTTGTCCAACCGCGATTCGAGCATCTGCAGCATGGTGAGACCGGTGAGGCTGCGGGATTTCAATGCCTCGCGGAAGTAACGGCGGAACTGGCGCTCGTAAATGCCATAAACGCGGCGAGCCTTTTGCTTGGCGCGCAACTGCTTGCCAAAATCCGATTCGCGCGAGCGGCGCCATTCGGCGCCCTTACCGTGCAAGCCGGGAGGATAATTGCGGCGCTCGATGGCGCACTTGGGAGAAAAGCAGCGCTCGCCTTTGAGGAAAAGTTTTTCGCCCTCGCGGCGGCACAACTTGCAAACTGGGTCGGTGTGTCTTGCCATAAATTTTTTCTGTCCCTTACATTCTGCGCCGCTTGGGTGGGCGGCAGCCGTTATGCGGCACTGGGGTTACGTCGGAAATCGAACGCACACGAATACCCATCGCCTGGACGGCGCGCACTGCGGACTCGCGGCCGGGGCCAGGGCCTTTGACGTACATGTCTACTTCCTGGATGCCCATATCCTGGGCAGCTTTTACGGCGCGCTCAGTAGCCAGGCGGGAGGCGAATGGCGTGCTCTTGCGCGAACCTTTGAACCCGACCAACCCGGCCGAAGCCCAAGACAGTGTATTGCCCTGGCCATCGGTGATCGTTACGATCGTATTGTTAAATGTCGCGAAAATATGGATTTGGCCAAAAGCTAGCGTTCGCTTGGCCGTCTTCTTAGCGCCACGGGCGGCACGCGCCGGCTTTTCAGCTTGTGCGCCCTCAACGTTCTCCGCTGGTGCAGCCACCTTGGCTTCTTTCTCTTCGTCTTTTGCTTGTTTCTCTTTCGCCATTCTCTCTGCTCCTCAACGGCTTACTTCTTGGTGGCGCCGCGGCGGCGTCCGCGTCCGGCCACGGTCTTGGCCGGGCCTTTGCGGGTGCGCGAGTTGGTGCGAGTGCGCTGGCCGCGCACGGGCAAGCCGCGGCGGTGGCGCGTCCCGCGGTAGCTGCCGATTTCCATCAGGCGCTTGATGTTCATCTGCACGTCGCGGCGGCGATCGCCCTCGACCTGCAGGTTCTTGGTGATGTATTCGCGCAG
>JAMCZK010000053.1 GCA_023485685.1 Chloroflexota bacterium
TTCCGGAGCGCCGTAAAACCCTTGATCTTCCACGTTCCAACCGGCGCGTTCCAGCAGCGCATGCCGCGCGGCCGCCAGGCCGCTAAAATTCGCCATGGTCGCCCCGCTGACGAAACCCACCGCCGTTTCGGGCACCAGACCCAGCAGATCCACCAGCCAGGCTTCGCAGATCTCCTCAAGGCGCGCAGCCACAGGGGAGGCGGTGTACAGCCCCGCGTTCTGATCCCAAGCGCCGGCCAGCCAGTTGGCAGCCAGCGCCGCTGGCTGCACCCCGCCGATCACGAAGCCAAAATAACGACCTCCGGCTGACGCCGTCGTGGCCGGGGAACCGTACTCATCCAGCAGACGCAAAACTTCAGCCGGATCCATTCCGCCATCCGGCAGTTCGATATTCAGTTTTTCCATGGCCTTCACTGCCGATTCCGCAGGGAAGACTGGTCTCGAATCGCGACCCTTCAGATATTTCAGCGAACGTTCATAGGCATCGTGTAATAGAGAATCCATGCCAATCTCCTGATAAGGAGCGAATGAAGCAAATATTACACCAGATGGTGCAGGGCATGATTTACTTCCATAGCCAAATTCAAGATCGAGAAAAATCAAAAATCAGCAATCAGAAATCAGCAATCAAAAATGGTTTTGCCTCTTATAATCTTCCTGTGCCAACCAAACTTGGTCCTCAACCCGTTTCCGCCTCCCGCGTCTCCATCTCGCAGCTCATGGAGCCGGCGCACGCCAACCTGCTGGGCAACGTGCATGGCGGCCATATCATGAAGCTGGTCGACGAGGCCGGCGCGCTGGCCTGCATGAAGCACTCCCGCCAGCGGGTGGTCACCGTGGTGGTCGACCGCATGACCTTTAAGCATCCTATCAAGATCGGCGACCTGGTCACCATCACTGCCGAGGTGAGTTACGTGGGCCACACCTCCATGGAGGTTGAGGTTTCCGTGGAGGCCGAGAATCCCACTTCCCGGCAACGCTGGCACACCAACACCGCCTACCTGGTGTACGTAGCGCTGGATGAAAAAGGCAAACCTGTGCCCGTCCCGCCGCTACTGCCGGAGAACGACTTCGAGCGCCAACGCATGGAGCAGGGCGCTGCACGCCAGGCCTACCGCCTCACTCAAGACGAGCAAACTGAACTCCAGCGCAGTGCCAAGAAATGAAAAGGCGCGGGCACATCTGACTATCATTTGAAGGACTAGATCATGAAACGATTATCCATCTTATTGTTCGTTCTTTTCCTTGTGGCCTGCCAGAGTCAAGCGGGTGCGGGTGTTGTCAACACCTATACAAATATAGGCGCGGTTGAATTAAACAACATGCTGGCGGAGAAAGATTTCGTGTTCGTTAATGTCCATATCCCTTTTGAAGGTGATATCGCCGCAACGGACTTGTCTATTCCATTCGATGAGATTACGGATCCGGATAATCTTGCGCAACTGCCCGCTGATAAAAATGCCAAAATTGTGCTGTATTGCCGCTCGGGGCGGATGAGCGAAATTGCGGCCAATGCATTAGTAGCACTGGGTTACACCAACATTTGGAACTTAGATGGCGGCATGATCGAGTGGGAACGGCAAGGCTTCGAAATCATTGGCAAGTAACAATTGGCACCTGTCAGATATTTCAGCGAACGTTCATAGGCATCCGAGCTGCCTTTGGCAGCGACGAGGGATCATAAATCTGAAATCATAAATGCCTCTAAAACCCTTGAGAGTCGTTGCAGGCCTAGCTCGGGGGCATCGTCTAAAATCCGTTCCCGGCGACAAGACCCGCCCGATCACTGACCGTGCAAAGGAATCTCTCTTCAACATCCTGCGCCCCACGCTCCAGAGTGCCGCGCTCCTGGACCTTTTCGCGGGCACCGGCGCCGTCGGCATTGAAGCGCTTAGCCAGGGGGCTGGCTTCGTGCGCTTTCTCGACAAGCAGCGCGCCGCTATAGAAACCATCCACGCCAACCTGGCGACGACCAAACTGGGGAAGGGTGCCCAGGTCCTGCAGGGTGACTCCTTCGCGCATTTAGCTGGCCGCCCCGACCGCGCCTTCGATTACATCTTCATCGCCCCGCCGCAATACCACGAGCTCTGGAAGCGGGCTCTGACCGCCCTGGATGCGCAACCCGCCTGGTTGGTCGAGGACGGCTGGGCCATCGTCCAAATCGATCCGACGGAATATGAGAAACTCGATCTGCAAAACCTGGATGAGTTCGATCATCGCAAATATGGCAACGTGCTGTTAGTTTTTTACGAGCGCAAACCCTCTTAACCTCGTCATTGCGAGGAAGCGTTTTGCTTCGCCTTTAGCGAAGCTGCCGACGTGGCAATCCGCTAGACGGAAAGGAAGAAGTCTTTTTTAACGAACTAATCGAACTTAATCTTTAAAATTCCAGCATCATCATATTCATAAAATCCCCACAACGGCGCATCCCCTTTCTTCATCGCCAACACCTTAGGTAACAGCGTGGGAATATCTTCTACCAAATCCAGTTGGCCGATTCTGCCCACTGGCATCCAGCTGATCTCGCCTTCCGAGGAATGCCGCGGTTCGCCTTCTGCTTCCCCGCGGAATACCCACATGACGATACCGAGATCCGCATCACCGGTGTCGATTACTACTACTGCGCATAGCCACAGGTCTGTTGGTGTAATGCCGCTTTCTTCTTCGACCTCGCGGCGAGCAGCGGCCAGCACGCTCTCGCCTTTCTCCACATGCCCGCCAACTCCGTTGTACTGGTTGGGAAAAACAGGCCTGTCGGCTCTCCGCTTGATCAGCAACACCTCATCGCCGCGGGTAAGGAACACCAGTACGCGCGGGATGAACTGGTAGCGCGATTTGTTTGGGGATTGTGGGTTGCTCATCGGATCAACTGACAATGGAATTAAATGTTCTCGTTTTTGCAAAATCGCACGATTTTTTCACAAACACCACCAAGGTCGCTCTCAACTTCAGCGTTGGTAAACCGAACAACGCGATATCCCGAATTAATAAGATCTTTCGTGCGTTTCGAGTCCTCTAGTACTTGTCGCAAGTGTATTCCTCCATCAATTTCCACTACCAATTTTGCTTCTGCACAGTAAAAGTCGACTATGTATCTGTCTATTTGATGTTGCCGTCTAAATTTGAAACCACCTGGTTTTCTGTTGCGCAGTTCAGACCAAAGTAATTTTTCCGCAGGCGTTTGCTCCCGGCGCAATTTTCGTCTGTGCTCAAAAAGTGGATTTGGTGTTTTCATGGTCAGAGCTCACCCCCCCATCCCCTTCTCCATCAAAGATGGAGAAGGGGGCGATTGATGATGGTTGAATAATCTTCACCACAGGGGGTGAGGTTAATCCGCCAGGTCTTTCACTTCTTCCTGCTCGGCCACCCCTCCAAAGTAATATTCTTTGCTGGGCATCACCATGGGCGCCTTCACAAACTGGCCCACATATTTTCGCGTCCCGGCGATGGCCAGCTTTTCGAACAAGAAGGCGAACTGGTCTTCCCACTTCTTCACAATCTGTGCCTTGGTCTTTTTATCTAAGTTCCACAGGTCTGCCTTGAATGGTCCCAGCGCCTGTTTGCGGAAGGAATAATGGAATTGCTCAACGGTTTGATCCGGCTTCCGGTCTTTGCCGAATCTATTGTTTAGGTACAAATAAACCGCGCTCATGAAAGGCTCCGGAAGGCAGTCGTAGCACATGTTCTGGAAATTTGTGGCCAAATGCACTTCGCAGGCTTCGGATTCCACGAACTTTCCGAAAGCCGTTTCGGGAAGCGTTGATGCACCATGCTGCACGGCGCCGGCAAAGCCAAAGCTGTCGCGAGCCACGCGGCTCAGGGCAAACAGCGTGTCGAAATCTACTTTCACCTTTGCCAGGGTCCCATCGGGCAACACCACACCGCCATGTGAGGTGCCGGTCTGGATGCTGATCTTGCTCAGCCCTGCCATCCCCGGCGCGCGGCTGGTGAGCGCTTCGCCGTACTCCTCGATGTAGGCGCGCATCTCCGCTTCGTTGGAGTTGCGCCCGCCTACCTCGCCGATCTCGCCACCGACGGAAACGGTAACCGCCTCCGGGCTTCGCTGGCGGATGAATTCAGTGAAGTGCGCCGTGACCACCGCGTTCTGCCGCTGCTGCTCTCGTTCCCCGACAAGACTTAAATCCACCAGCGTAGAAGCGTCGATATCGATATTGAAAAAGCCGGCCTCAAGCGCCTCAGCGGTTAGCGCTTCGACAGCTTTGATTTCTCCCTTCGGATCGTCCTTGTATTTTTTCGCCGAGATTTGGAAATGGTCCCCCTGGATGAATACTGGCCCCTGATAACCCTCGGCGATTGCCGCGCACAGGATATTGGTTGCATACTCGGCGGGGCGCTGCTCGGTGTAGCCGATTTCCGAGCGGGCGATCTCGAAAATAAATGCTCCCGCGTCGATCTTCATCACATCTCTGAAAACAGCCCGCGCCGCGTCGTATGGCAGGGCGCGCAGGTTCATGGCGGGCACTGTAAATATGGGTGGCACCTCGCCGCGGCCGCGAGCCATATACAGATCGTGGATACTAGCAGGCACGGCTCCCAGGTCCAGCGCCAGCAGCCGGGTCAGGTACCGCGCCCAGGCCTGCTCCTCGCCAGAGCCGAGGGCGGAAACCCGCGCCCATTCCCCGATCTTCTCGCGGGCTTTTTCCTCATCTAAGACCATCAAACCATGGTCATCGTATTCAATGCTGTTTCCAAGTTGGGAGATGACCTGTTTTAGGGCTTTTTCGTTGGCCATGGCAGATCCTTTTGGAATAAATAACGGGTAGACGCGTTGGATTGTAACATTGGCTTTCCACCTGACTTCGGTAGGGGCGGCTTGCAAGCCGCCCTCGCCATTGCAAGAGCCTAACCCTAGTGTTCACACCTTCTTTGTCATTTCGAGCGAGCGCGTTTTGCCTCGCCTTTAGCGAGGCAGCGCGACGAGAAATCCCTATTCAAGAGTCACCGACACCGGAAACAGATCAACATTGCATAGGGTCGGGGTCTCCCTGCCCATGGTTCCCCGTCATTGCGAGGAGCACGCTCATGCGCAGCAATGAGCAGCGGACGAAGCAATCTCGAATATGCAACTTTTCTAGTTCGCATACCTCGTCGTCTTTCAACCCAGCCCTCCAAGCCGCTTCTTGCCGCCTTCCACGGTTATTACATTTCTCATACGTCTTTCCATGTATAATCGTTTTCAAGTGCGCCTTGCACGACCTTAGTGAGGAGTAGGCATGTCTGATTTCCTAGGAAAAGTTCAAAGCGAATCCGATCTGCTCAGCAAGCTGGCAGGCAAGATCCCCGGTTTCAGCGGCTACGTGGATCGGGAAAACCGCCGCGCCGCCGATAAGTTGCTGCGCGAATCCATCGCCGCCAAGTTTGACCAGGTTTGGACGCAGGTCACCAACGTCCAGAAAGACATGGCCTCTGCGGGCGAAATGAAATACCTGGACGATCTGGAAGGCGTTGCCACCAAGATCCGCACCTTCATCGATAAAGTAACCACGGCCAGCTATGGCTATGCCGGCTTCTTCGATGCGGTCAAGGTCAACAAAGAAGAACTGGTCAAGCTCTACGAATTCGACCTGGCCCTGGTGGACAAGGCCGATGAGCTTGCCCGCGGCGTGGATAACGTTGTCGCATCCAAGGATACCGACGGTATGCCAGCCGCAATCAGCAACGTGGTGACTCTAAGCCGCGAGCTGGTTTCCACCTACGAAAAACGCAGCGAAGTCATCATGGAATTGGACCAGGCTGCTCCGGCAGCATAACCCGATACTATCCATTACTCCTTAGGAGGAGAACATGGCTCGAATTTTTGACGTAATCGAATATCCAGATGAGATGAAGGAAGAGATAGTGCATCGCTTCCCAGAGAGCGGCGCGGGAGATTTCCGCATCGGCTCCCAGGTGATCGTGCGCGAGTCGCAATCCGCGGTCTTCTTCCGCGACGGCAAGGCCTTGGACGTCTTCAAGGCTGGCCGCCACACCATTTCGACAGCCAACATCCCATTGCTGGTGAACTTGCTCGGCGTTGCCTTCAATGGCCGCAGCCCCTTCACCGCTGAGGTGTATTTTGTCTCTCGGCGTGAATTCCTGGATCGCAAATGGGGCACACCGCAACCCATCGTCATGCAGACCCCCGGCATTGGTTTGGGCTGGCTGCTCTTGCAGGGCTTCGGCACCTATGCCTATAAGGTCGAAGATCCCCAGCAATTCGTCACCCAGATCGTCGGCCAGCAAGGTGTATACGACACAGCGGATATCGAGAACGACTTGCGTTCTCGTTTGCTGCGAAGCTTCTCCGATTTCCTTGGAGAGATGAAGGGCAAATACACTACGGTCCAAGACATCATCTCCAACCAGGAGGAGATCGGCGCAGCAGTGCGCGCCAAAGCCAATGATGACTTCGAAGCCCGCGGCCTGGTGCTCAAAGGCTTTGTGATCGCCAACCTTACGCCGTCTCGCACCACGGCCGACGCGCTGCGCGAGATGGGCTTGTTGGATACAGCTGCCTACACGCAGCTCCAGGCTGCCGACGCGATGCGAGAAGCCGCCGCCAACCCCTCGGGTGGCGCAGGGCTTACCGCAGGCATCGGGGCTGGCTTGGGCATCGGCCAGGTGATGGGCGAGGCTCTCAAAGGCGCTACCGCCGTAAAGGCGGTTCAAGAGATGCCGGAGATCATGACCACCGCTGAGGCGGCTGGGGTGCTCAAAGTTCCGGAGAAAAACATCCTGGCTGCGATTGAGGCCAAGGAATTGAAAGCCAAGAAGGTGGGCGACGAATATCGGGTCACTAAAGCGAACCTGGAGAAATACTTGTCAGGCGAGTAAGAGCAATAAAGGCCGCGGCGAAAGCCGCGGCCTTTTGCTTTGAGTGGGGTGTGATACTTTTATTCAAAAGGTCAATTAAGAGATGATGGAATTTGTGGGAAAGAAAGCCAGAGTCGCCGATGACCAGGAAGTCGATTGGCATGGTCTGTATCTCGACTTGCTACCCAAGATATTTCATTACTTTGCATATAGGGTAGGGGACGTCCAGATTGCTGAAGACCTGGCCGGCACAGCGTTTGAGCGGGCCTGGCGGAAACGCAACCGTTACAGGAAAGACCTAGGGAAGTTCGAGTCTTGGGTTTTTGGTATCGCTCGTAAAGTGGCCGGCGAGTACTTCCGTAAATCAAAAAGAGAACCTCAAGCACATCAAGTTCCAAATATCCCTGATGGCCATGATGTTGGTAAAGCATTTGACGAACAAACAGACTTTGATCAATTGCAAAAGTTGCTAACAGATATGGATCAGAAGGATCGCCATCTTTTATCGCTTAAGTACGGAGCCGGAATTACGAATCGAGATATTGCGCAGATAACTGGATTAAGCGAATCCAATGTGGGCACCAAACTCCATCGTTTGGTCACTAAACTGAGAAGTGAATGGGAGAAGACATGAACGACCAATTCTTGTATGACATTCGTCCCGAGATGCGGAAGGCATTTGCAGATGAACTCTATACTCGGCTTAGTCAATCAGCGAAATCAACGCCGCGACTAAAGTTCGCCTATGTGCTGCTTGGTACGCTGGCAATCTTGTTGGTGGCTGCGGCTGCCTGGCAGTTCATGACCACGAATGCCCATTTCGAAACCGAAATCAACGGCATCACGATCAACGAAATGGATTACAAGATTATTGACAGCCACTATTACGAGCCAATCAAGGAAAACCCAGATGCTTTGTCGCGTCCTGGGCCAACCCAGGAGCCCCGTAATGTTTTCGATATCATGGCGGAGCTACCTTACAGAATCAGTTTACCTTCGTGGATCCCTGAAGGAATGGAATTGTATGAACTTAATCAGGATGATCCAGGATTATGGAGTGCCTTCTTCCACCTTGAATGGTTCTCGAGTGAGGACGGGCCTTCCATGAGCCTCATGGTTCACCAAATTGGGGCGCCGATGGAGGAAAAAGTTGACGCCGCACCTCACACCTGGAAGAAAGTAAATCTCGGAGAAGTTGAGGCAGTGTTGGTGCGAGGGAATTTCCGGTTTCCGTTTAATTCCCTGGAAGATTACCTGCAATATTTCAATAATGGTGGAACCTGGCGTCCCGCCTTTTGGGATGAGAATTATGGTTTGCGCCTATTTTGGACCTATCAAGACGTTTATTACGAATTGGTGACGCCTTCATCGGGATGCGCTTTCGCCTTTGTCCAATGTGAGAGGCTGCCTAAATTGTCCGAGGGGGATTTAATCAAGGTTGCTGAATCAATGATCAAGTAGTATTTTTCGACCTTTGGCCGCCGCGAAAGCCGCGGCCTTTCCATCAATTGAGAGAGGGAAAACTGGAAGTTAAGGAAGTTCAAAAACAATAATCAGAACTCTTCATGTCATTTCGACGAACGGCAAAGCCGCGAGGAGAAATCCCTTGCCAACGGATACAGGATGCAGCATCCCAGTTGGCAAGTTGAATTGAGTAAAGTGTAGGCGATGACTTTCTGGGATGTGACTTATTTTCGAACGCCTTCTTTGACAGCGCGTGCTTCTTCCGTCTTCAGCTTGCCGCGAGTCCACCAGCTTGAAGAAGATTTGACAGATCAACTATTTTCTTTGGATAATATTGGCTCAGGATGCTAGGCGATTCAGGTGCGTGAGGATTTCGAAAGCCAGAAAAAGCATAGCAGGCCGATCCGACTGCTGGTCTTGCTGCCGCTCGGCGCGGCATTGCTGAGCGCGATCTATTTCGTTGCCATCGGATTTGCCAACGGGTCGCTAAGCCTTGGCAGCCCGCCGCCCGACGACCACGACGCAGCGGAAAGCCTCGCTACCCGAACGCCTTCCGAGACTGTGGTTACGCTCACCCCAACACTAACGCTGACTCCAATACCCACGCCGACCCCAGAAGGCCCACCGGTCTCGCTCGAAGATTACGAGCGGCTGTTCCCCGGCATCTTTTACAAGCAGCAGACCAGCAGTTCTCCCCGGCCATACGTTGCCCATATCGTGGTGGTAGAACTCAATAAGCGCAATATCGATCTAATGGTCACCCCTGGAAACTAACTTCTTACTTTCAAACCCCTTCGTCTGCCGCTCGCTTCTTCTGCTTTCAGGTCCCCGCGGGCACTCCATTTGAAACGGTGCGCATAGGCGTTCGGCTTGGCCTCCAGGA
>JAMCZK010000033.1 GCA_023485685.1 Chloroflexota bacterium
CGGGTATCCATCAATTTTGGTTACTACTTTAAATATTTTTCCGCCATCATCAATTCGTTCATGAAGCCACCCGTCTTTTTCTTCTAAAATCAAAGGGATTTCCTTTATTTCATAGCCAAGAGCAATGGCACAAGCTAATGGGTCATGTTGAAAATTGATGTGGTCGTCGGGCAATCGCTCGCAAGTTTTTCCGAATCTTTCTTCCATTTTTTCGTCTTCGGCAAATGATTCTGCTTGTTGGGTAATTAGCAATCCCAGTGCACCTGATTTTTCTAATTTTTCTAGGTGCGCTCTTCTTAAAGATGTTTCCACGGTGACAGACAGCGGCACAAGTAAAGGCTCTGAATTTTCCAAAACATGTTTAGATGATCTAATGTCAACTTCAACATTGAAATCAAAATTCCTCCCCCATTGTGGATAACCGATTCGAGGTGGGTAAATATAGCCACCCATGAGGGTAATGGTTGTTTGCCTTAGTATTCCCGGATACTGGTTATCCAGTAAGTATAAATTCGTGAGTGGCCCAATTCCAATTACGATTGCACCCTCATCTATGCTGTTTTTCAGTAATTCAAGTGCTTCCTCTGGCGGATTTGGCGATAGCGGGATCAGTTCTGGCCAGTATTTGCTTTCTTGAGGAAGCCCAAGTTCGTGGCGGTAAAAACCACCTGAAACATCAGCGCCAGCCGCAACTGGAATCTCACTTCTATCGGAAATTCTTAGCACGTAGCGTACGTTGCCAGTTCTCTTGCCATTATTATCACCAACTACTGTGATCCCAGTAATTTCAATATCCGGCCAATGCAATAGAAGAGCTAGCGCACAAAGGTCGTCAATGTCTCCGCCCAGATCAGTATCAAGATGGACTTTCAATTTAGTCACCTTTGGCCGGGTATCCATCGAAATAGGTATATGGGTGAATTTTTTTTGGAAGGAAACCCCTATTTTGTTTTTAACTCTCTGACTATCGAACTAATCTAGCGGAGAGGGAGGGATTCGAACCCTCGATACCTTGCGGTATACGCGCTTTCCAAGCGCGCGCACTAGGCCAGACTATGCGACCTCTCCGAGTTGAGCGGAAAAATTATAGCATGGGGTGATTGGGCAGAAACCGTTACAATCTCGACACCATGACTCACAAAATCTACCTCGGCCTCGGCAGCAACCTCGGCGACCGAAAAGGCTACCTGGACGCAGCCATCGCCGCCATGGCGCCCGGTATCCGCATCTTGCGGCGCTCGCCCATATATGAGACGGCACCTTGGGGCTTCACGGATCAGGATGATTTCCTCAACATGGTCGTGGAGGCAGAAACAGAACTGGGTCCAAAACAATTGCTTGTGTTGCTAAAAGGTATTGAGGTTAAACTCGGGCGAAAGCCGCGCTTCCGCAACGGGCCGCGGGAAATTGATATCGACATCCTGCTTTATGACGACCTCATTCTTGATGAACCCGGCCTGCGCATCCCCCACCCCAGATTTCACGAGCGGGCGTTCATATTGGCTCCATTGGCCGACCTGGCACCTGGCATACAACTGCCGACTTTGAGCAAAACAGTGAGTGAATGCCTTGCCGGTTTAGACAAAAGCGGAGTCCGTTTTTATGGAAAAGATGAAGCCCCTAAAAATCAATAAAACGGATTTTATTTGGGGTTCCCGCACCTATGTGATGGGTGTCCTCAACATCACGCCTGACAGTTTCTCGGGCGATGGCCTGGCCGCTAGTGCCGATTCCGTCTACCGCGCCTTAGCGCAGGCTCTACGTTTCACTGATGCCGGTGTGGATATGCTCGACATCGGTGGCGAGAGCACGCGGCCGGGCGCCAAACCGGTAACTGCAGCAGAAGAAAGAACTCGCGTTATCCCCGTGATCGAAGCTCTGGTTTCCGAAGTGGATATCCCTATCTCTATCGACAGTTACAAGACCGACGTGGTCGCCGCAGCATTAGACGCTGGCACCTGCTTGGTGAATGACGTCTGGGGTTTACGCGCCGACCCGGGTTTAGCAACCCTGGTTGCCCAGCGCGGGGTGCCTATCATCCTGATGCACAACCGCAGTAACCCCGCCAATGCCGACCTGCGCGAACGACTCGGTGGCCGTTATATCGGTGTGGAATACAAGAACTTAATCGAAGACGTCAAACGGGAACTAGCGGAAAGCGTCGCTATTGCAAGCGGGGCTGGCGTCCCAGACGAACACATCATCCTGGATCCCGGTATCGGTTTTGGCAAAACGGTGGAACAAAATCTGGAACTGCTCAATCGCTGCGGCGAAATTCGGGAACTCGGCTACCCGCTACTGGTTGGCCCCTCACGCAAGTCATTTATCGGTTACACGCTGGACCTGCCGCCCGATCAGCGCGTCGAAGGCACGGCCGCGGCGGTAGCGGTGGCTGTCGTGCGCGGCGCCGACATTGTGCGCGTACATGATGTGGAACAGATCGTGCGCGTGGCGAAAATGACGGATGCGATTACAAGAAAAAACGCCTCGAACTAGTCTTTTGTTTTGAATAAATCCCGACGGTCGCCATATTCCGGTTTCACATTCCCTACCCTCATTTCAGCTTCTTCTCCATCACAATCGCGTCTTCGTCTCCCGAGTAATACTTGGGCCAAACATCGATCTGTTCATAGCCGCGTCCCTGGTACAGGCTTTGTGCGGATTTATTGCTGGCGCGCACGCTCAAACGCATGCAAGGCATTCCGGCGCGCTGCTCGGCGGTCTGCATCAGCCGACCGCCGATCCCCAGGCCGCGGTAATCAGGATGCACCGCAATGGTGGCGATCCAGGCGACCTGCTGCCTGCGGCGAATGTCCACTGCAATAAAACCTACTAGCTTGTCCTCCAATACAGCCTTCCAGCGCTCAATACTGGGCAGGCTGAGCACTCCGATCATCTCGATCAGCGGCCAGGCATCTAGGGGGAAGCTCAGGCGCTCCAACTCGCGCGCTGCATTTAAGTCCCAGAGGTTTGCAGGCAGGATTTCGATGGAAGCGCGGCGCTTGGGCATGGCGGACCAGGATGGCGAAAGATTATATACCGTCCACATGGTATTATTCGCCAGTCCGTCGATAAAAAGCAGGGAAACCATGAAACTAAAGTTAGCGCTGGTGCAAATGGATACCCGCCTTGGCGTGATGAACGCTAATCTCGAGAAGCATCTCGATTTCATCAAGCAAGCCAGGGGGGCGGACTTGATCATCTTTCCTGAACTTTCGCTCACTGGCTACATTCTGCAGGATCTCGTCCCTACTGTGGTTGCACGCCCCACAGCAGACGACCCGACCTTCAAGCCACTGCTGCAAGCCAGCAAGAACACGGACTTGCTAGTTGGATTCGTGGAAGGAGACGGCCGCCATCGCTACTTCAATTCCGCCGCGTACCTCTCCAAAGGCGAAGTTGTCCACGTCCATCGCAAGGTTTACTTGCCCACCTATGGCATGTTTGATGAAGGCCGCTTCTGGGCCTGGGGAGACTCCGTGCGCGCGTTTGATACACGCTTTGGCCGGGCGGGGGTCTTGATTTGCGAAGACTTCTGGCACGCATCGAATCCTTACCTCCTTTGGATGGACGGCGCCGACTTGTTTTATTTCATATCCGTTTCACCCAGCCGCGGATTAACCGCGCGCGAGAATTTCGAATCAGCCGCTTGGGTCGAGCACGTCGGTCAGGCTTACGCCAGCCTATTCACCAGCTTTGTGGCGCAGACGAATCGCGTGGGCTACGAAGACGGGATTAATTTCTGGGGCGGCGCCACTGCCTATGACCCCAATGGCAATCTGATCGCAAAAGGTCCCTATCATGAGGAATCGCTTACCATCGCCGAATTGGACCTGGACGAATTACGGCGCACCCGCAAGCGGTTGCCTCTGTTGCGGGATGAGCGCACTGCGTTAGTGCAGCGCGAACTGAACCGCATCTTGCAGGAACGCGGGAGGGCATTCTGATCCCACAGGTCGACCTGCGGATCAACCCCGATGTGGCCCGCCGCGTGCTCACCGGCTTCATCCGCAGCGAAGTAGCGCGCGCCGGCTTCAAACGAGTTGTACTGGGCCTATCAGGAGGCATCGATTCTGCCGTCGCCTGCTATCTGGCTGCCGAAGCCCTGGGCCCGGAGAACGTCCTGGCACTGCGCCTTCCGTATAAGACCTCGTCCCCGGATTCGCTGCCCCTCGCCCAACTGGTTATTGATGCCACCGGCGTGCAGAGCAAGACAATCGATATCACGCCCATGGTGGACGCGTTCTTCAAAGACACTCCAGATATGGACAAAATCCGCCGCGGCAACGTGATGGCTCGCGCCCGCATGATCGCGTGGTACGACCAGTCGGCCGCGTTTAATGCCCTGGTGTTAGGCACCAGCAACAAAACCGAAATCCTCCTGGGCTACACCACTATTTACGGGGACAACGCCTCAGCGATAAATCCAAACGGCGACCTGTACAAAACTCAATTACGCCAACTCGCCAAAGCGCTAGGGGTTCCTCAGGTCATTCAGGACAAGGCACCCTCAGCCGACCTATGGCCGGGTCAAACCACCGAAGGCGAGCTGGGTTTTACCTACGAAGAAGTCGACAGCCTGCTTTACTTGCTGGTGGATCGCCGCTACAGCCCCGAGGAATGCGTCGCCTCCGGCTTCAAACGCGACTTCGTAGAAACCGTGCTCGAGCGCGTGCGCCGCAACCAATTCAAACGTATGACCCCGCTGGTCGCCAAAGTCAGCAACCGTACGGTTGGCTACGATTTCTTGTATCTGCGCGATTGGGGAACTTAAGATTCTTTAGCCAATTTTTGGCATCGAATTTGCATCCTAATTGAATAACTCAAGGGCAATTAATGCCGTTCAAGACCATAATTGCTATAATCTCGCCCGTCCTATGACCACCCTAACCAACGCATCTCAGTCCTTTCGCCGGTTGGCGGCTAGCTTCAGTCGCCTAGACCGGCTGACCAAGTTCTTCCTCATCGCCTTTGTGGTGGCGGGCACCGTCACCGGCATCCTGGCCTTCGGTTATGTGCGCCAATTCGTTGAAAGCTCGCCCTCATTCAGCCTGCCAGGTTTGGCTATCCACGCAGAGAGCACCTCACCAAGTGGAGAGGTTGTCGCACCTGTCGCAGAAAATGTATACAACTACCAGAAACCATCTCCCTGGGACGGTGCCAGCCGGGTAAACGTCTTGGTGATGGGTCTGGATGCACGCGATTGGGAAGCCGGTCAGGGCGCCCCACGCACCGACACCATGATAGTGCTGACGTACGACCCAGTGACTAAAACAGCCGGCATGCTTTCAATTCCACGGGACATGTGGGTCGAGATTCCTGGTTATGGGCACGACAAAATCAACAATGCCTATGCCATTGGGGAAGGCAACCGTCTGCCGGGAGGCGGCGCGGGGTTAGCTGTGCAGACCGTCGAGCAATTCTTAGGCATCACTATCAATTATTACGCCCAAATCGACTTCCGTGCATTCGAGCGTTTTATCGACATAATCGGAGGGGTAAAGATCGACGTCCAACAACGTGTCAAGGTTCAGATCATTGGAGAAACTTACGTAGATAAACAAGGTATTACCCACCAACGAGAACGAGTCATAGAACCTGGCCGCCAGTTGCTGAACGGCGCCTATGCCCTGGCTTATGCCCGCGCCCGCCACACTGAAGGCGGCGACTATGACCGCTCCCGCAGGCAACAGGAGGTGATTCTAGCCATCCGCCAGCAATTGGCCCGAGACGACGTGCGCGCGTTGGTGCTCAATAATGCATTACAGATTTACGACTCGATTGCCAGCGGCATTAATACCAATATGTCTATTCAGGACGCCTTCAGTCTGGGTTGGGCGGCGAAGGATATTGATTTGGAGAATATTGAACAAGCAGTGATCGCACCGAATGCCTGTGTATATGAAGGCTGCATTGGCGACGATTTTGTTGATGAAGCCAAATCACCGGATGGCCTGGACATCCTAAAGCCGATTACCGAAAACATCCGCGTCATTCGCGACCAGGTGTTTGCCAGCGGCAGCGCCCGCAGCCCGTTAGCACTTACCAGCCAGGCGGTGGATCTGATGAAAATGGAGGCCGCAAGCGTCGTGGTAAACAATGGGTCAGGGAATTCAGGTATTGCCGATGCAACCCGTACTTACCTAGAAGGCCAGGGGATGATCGCCGTCAGCACAGGTAACGCGGATGTAGTCAACGGCACAACCCTCGTTGATTACACCGGCAATCCTTATACATTACAGTTCCTGGCTCAGTTGATGGGCGTGAACGCCAGCCATATTTTTAGCAGTTACGATCCCAATAGCACTATCGATGTAGAAATTATCATCGGCCCCGAATGGGTCGTCCCCGCCCAATAACGATGCTGGAATGTAAAAGCCCAGCTAGTTAGCTGGGCTTTTTTTGCTTGCTTCCCATCAAAATCCATGGAACAAACTCTTTTCCCCGCATCTATGCAATGGCACTAGAATTGTTGGCGTTTTTGCGAACTTAGATGGAAGCTCCAGCCCAGCTATGGTTCTGCATTAAACAACAGCAGCCAAGATCCCCAGGCCGGTTCGCCGGATTCCGTCTCGCAGGCTGCCGCCTGGATGCCGCCCATCATCTCGTCGCCATTGATGGACAGCGAATACACCACCCGCGGCGTCAGAATGAATTCGGCGTAACCGGGGCTCATTTCGGGGTGTAAACCTGTGGAAAGGTCTGCCGTATCTTCCTCAGACTTGAGCACCAGTTGCACGCCTGCTTGGGGATTAGCATTAGCATCGAACACGAAGATTTTCAGATAAGGGGGCGTATCCACGGAATCGCAAACAAGTTCCTGATCCTGCAGCTTGTAACTCGCCGATTCCGCGCCCGATTCGAACGGCGTGGAAACCTGGTCTTGCCGAGTCAAATCAGGAGTATTGATCGCTTGCGCCGTTGCCGCTTGGTCAGTAACAAAGCCTTGCAACGCTGAAGCCAGTCCGGCCAGAGCTCGCGCTTCGCGTTGTGTGGCGCTATTTGCCAGCGCCACCTGCGCCTGAGTGGTGAGCGCCCTCACCGGGTCGCTATCTTGTAACAAAGCGATTCGCGCCTGGGCGCGGCCCAGGTCTCCTGAGGCAGCAAAAGCAAGCGAGGCCATCAGGCGATACTGTTCTTTATACGGCTCATCAAGGCTGGCAGGACTCACCCCGATGACCCGCGCAGGCCATAGAATCCAAGCGAGGATTAATCCGGCCAAGAGGCCCACGGCCAAGCCTGTGAGGAGATAGAGTGGCGGGCGTTGCTGCGGTTCTTTAATCATGGCGTAGGGGTAGCGGCGAAGCCGGGATCGAATGTCTTTAGGGCTGCTGCCAGGATTTGAAGACGTTCGAGATCAGCAACCGAGTAACCGGCATCGACGCCGAAAGCCATGGCGTCGCTAACGAAGACCAAGGGGTTGTAGGACTCTTGGTCTTGGCTCAAGAAGCCTAGTGCACCAATGGCACGCTCGACCTGGTGGTCCGCTTCATAAGCTTCAGCCACCATGAGTACATAGTCTGCGCGAAAATCTTCGCGCAGCAGCGTGGGTTCCGCGTCCCTCACGGTCACCGGGCGTGCTGCCCAACCGTAGTAAACCGCGGCAACGAACCCCAGCAGGATAGCGAGCCCAAACAGGGCGTAACGATTGGAGAAAATCAAGTTCACAAAATGTACAGGTGCAAGATTGACGCCAATAACCTAACCTGAGGCCAGGATCTCCCGCAACGCCGCCAAGACCAGGCTGACGTATTTGCGCTGGCTACTATGGCCCATCAAGCCGATTCGCCAAATCTGGCCTTTAAGCTGGCCTAATCCTGCGCCTATTTCGATGCCGTAATCCTCTAGCAGGCGCTTCTTGACCAAGTCGTGGCTGGCTGAAGGCGGCACTTTGACCGAGGTGACCGTAGCCATGCGGTGTTCGCGCCTGACCAGCAATTCCATGTCCAGTTCTTCGAGGCCTTTCCATAGCTGCTCTGCGTTGCGTTGGTGGCGGGCAAATCGGGCTTCCAGCCCTTCCTCGGCCACCAGTCGCAAGGCTTCGTGTAAAGCGTAATTAAGTTGGATTGGAGCTGTGTGATGGTATGTGCGTTCCTTGCCCCAATATTTCTGCACTTCACTAAGTGAAAGATACCAACTCCCTACTGGCGTCTTGCGCTTATTCAAAATTTCCTCGCCACGGGCGCCGACTGTAATAGGCGCTAAGCCGGGCGCAGCTGAGATGGCTTTCTGCGAACCGCTGAAGGCTACGTCCACATCCCGTGCGTCTACTTCAACAGGGATGCCTCCCAGGGTTGCGACGGTGTCCAATACAAACAGCGCGCCGTGCTTGTGGGCCATTACGGCCATTTCCTTAATACTTGGTTGCTGCGCCCCAGAAGAGGTTTCGCCGTGAACAACCGCGAGCAACTTGTATTTGTTCTTGGCGAGAGCTTTTTCTACCTCACCAAGGTCAAGCACCTGCCCCCAGGGAACTTCAATTCGATCTACAGTTGCGCCATAACGACCGGCCATAGTAACCATGCGCTCGCCGAAATAGCCAATCACACCGATGAGTACACGATCGCCCGGCTCGATGAAATTGGCCAGGGCGGCTTCCATGCCAGCGCTACCTGTGCCGGACACGGGGATGGTCAACTTATTCTTGGTCTGGAAGGTGGCGCGCAGCATTTCCTGGACTTCATCCATGATCATCAGGAAAGCAGGGTCGAGGTGGCCGATGACCGGCATTGCCAGGGCCTGAGAGACGCTGGCCGGCATGTTACTGGGGCCGGGTCCGAGCAGAATACGTTCTGGGGCTTTGAAGGCCTTAAAGGGTTTGGGTTCCATTGGGAAGACTCCTGGGCTGGGTAAATTAAGTGTACCATTGGCTTTGTTCCGAAAGAACGAATCATGCGTTCATGCCGATTGATACGTGCCATCCAACTTGTAAAGCGCCGACATGCCGGGCCAACCGCGCGCAAAAGGATTGCCAGCCAACGATCCATGCAATTCAGGGTGATAGCTCTTGGCATTCTAGGTGTAGTAGCTGCGGTATTTGCGGTGGCCGCCCTCCCGCTCTATTTTTCTCTTATCGCGGGCCTGCCAGCTGTCGAACAATTGGCAGAATTGTTGGATCCGACAAATGGCGAATTGCTCCAATCCACTCGGATTTATGATCGAAATGGGGAAAACCTAATCCTTACTCTGGCACCTGAAGGCATCGAGAGGCATTTTGAGGCTGCAGCCAATATGCCCTGGCTGGCCAAGGCATATGTGGTCAGCCATCAGCCCAATTTCTGGCAGGAGAATCCGCTCAACTGGGACGAATTAACTTCCCCGCCAAACACGATTGCTGAATACCTGGTGACCAGATTGCTGCTGTCCTCCCAGCCTGAAGGCTGGGTCAAGAATTTGCGAACAAGCCTGATGGCTGCCCAAGCTTTGGACAGATACGGCCCGGAGCAAATCCTCACTTGGGCTTTGAACAGCACGGATTTCGGGCATTGGACCTTCGGTGCAGAAAGCGCTGCACAGCTGTATTTTGGCAAGCCAGCCTCAGAGCTTACGCTGGCCGAATCGGCATTGTTGGCGGCTGTGGCTCAAGCGCCGGCGCTGAATCCCATCGACGCCCCTGAATTGGCGATTCGCTTCCAACGACTGGTGCTGACCGCTATGCGAGAGCAAGGGCTGATCTCAGAAGCCGAGTTCACTGCAGCTGTCTCCGAGCAATTGGTATTTTCGCCCGTCAGAGAACCGGTAAGCAGAGTGCCCGATTTCACCGACCTGGCCATTCAACAATTGGAAACAGAACTCGGGCACGAACGTGTGGCCCGCGGTGGTCTGGATGTAATCACCACATTGGATTACGCGTTGCAACAAGAAGTCGCGGATCTGATCCCAAACCCAGGCAAAACAAGCTTAGTAATCGTAGATTCAGCCAATGGCCGCTTATTGGCTTCTTTAGGCGACGTGAGCAGCGACCATAAGTCGGAAAATTTATTGAGTCCCTTTAGCTATCTGAGCGCCTTTGCCCAGGGCTTATCGCCGTCAAGTCTGGTCTGGGATGTGGGCGAAATGAATGACAATCATTCACCAGGTACCGTGTTGTCGGCATTTCATGGCCCGGTGACTCTGCGCCGGGCGCTGGCAAACCAATACGTGAACATTGAAATGTCCTTATTGGAAGACGCCGGCATCTCCCGATACACCATCGATCTTATGCAGGCTCTTGGCCTGGATATTTTTTCTGCCAGGGGAATGGTATTCCAGTCTTCTGCCGCTCTGCAAGAATTGGACCTTAGTGTTTTGGAAGCATCAAAAGCTTACAGCGTGTTCAGCCAAAATGGTCTAGGTGTTAATGGCCCGCCCTCAACCCCAAACACACTTTTATTCGCCGCAGGACCAAACGGAAGCGTCGAGTTCGATTTCACTCATGTGATGTGGCAATCGATCATCAGCCCGGATTTGGTCTTTTTGGTGAATGACATTCTGAGTGACAAGACTTTTTTCAAAACAATCAATACAACCAGACAACCGGCAGCCTTTTTTTCTGATCCAAGTCAGCAATGGCTGGTAGCCTATTCTCCGAAACGAGTCGTCGTATCATGGACCGAAAAGGAATCTAAATTCGATTCGACATTGTGGCTCTCTTTATTCGAAGCTGCCCACCGCGGGCTGCCTGTGAAAGATTGGGAAATCCCCGCAGGTTTGACTTCGACAATCGTCTGTGTGCCGTCGGGTCAGTTACCAGATGATGATTGTCCTGAAACACGGCGCGAATGGTTCCTGCATGGCGCCGAGCCAACTGAGACCGATAGCCTTTACCAGCGCATAGCGATCAACAGGTTAAATGGAAAGCTGGCCACCGTGTTTACGCCCGAAGAATTTGTCGAGGATCGCGTGTATTTGATGGTTCCACCTGAGGCGGAAGTATGGGCGAAGATCGCAGGGATCCCCCTTCCGCCACGGGACTACGATCCCGTCTCGATATTCGTTGACGAAGAGTCAGGGCCCGCAATAACCGAGCCAGCTCCTTTTACTTCTGTCGAGGGGATCGTCGAAATCATCGGCAGCCTGGGGCCCGACACCGCCGCCTATGATGTCCAAGTCGGACAGGGGCTTCGTCCAGGTGAATGGTTGCTGATTGCCGAGGGCGAAACCGCGCCCTCATCTGGCGAATTGGCGGAGTGGAATTCAGACGGACTAAGCGGGGTCTGGGCGATGCAATTACAAACCTGGGATGTTGAGGGCGGCATCACACGCGCGTATACGATTGTTACCATCGAGACCGCAAACTAAAAAGGACGAGCTTCCACTCGTCCTTTTCGTGTCAAAGGATTTAATCTAGGGGGTGCTGATGCTGACGTAATCAAACTCCACCAAAACTGGTATACCGTCAAACGAGGAGACAGAAACACCGATCAGTCCCTCATCATACAGGCTATCCTTTATCGTGCGGATCTCAGTGCCGTTGACACCGAGAGTCAGGCGTTCTCCCTGGCAAACGATTGTGTAATCATTGGTAGCCTTGCCTGTCTTGAGATTGGCTACACCGCCGCTATATAGCGTGGCAAAATTACCTGTCGAACGTTCATAACGAAGGATTGTATATAAGCCGTTGTTGGCTACATTGAATTCATACCAACCGCGATCGTTGTAGCGACAGATGAGACTGACGTTGTTATTGTTATTCCCCAGATTCTCGGCGCGAGCATCAACACGGACATCGGTATAAGTGTAACTATCATAGGTGAGATACGACCAAATATTTTCTCCCTGGATATCGAAGATGAGCTTGCCACCTTCGGCATACAAGTCAAAATCCACGTCGTCCCCATTTATCAACTCATAGGTCCAATTCGCTGGAGCTTCATCGAACTCTTCGGTGAAATATGGCTGCGCTTCGACGACGGGCACCTCGGTGTCGGCTGGCGGTTCAGCAGTGGGCGGCTCAGCGGTCGGTTCGCTAGTAGGTGCGGGCTGAGAGGTGGGCTTGGGCTGGGCATTCAGCGCTTGTTGGGTTGCTTCCAAAGATTGTTGGGTGGCAGCCAGCTCTGCCGCGCTAGGTCCGCCGGCAGTACCACCACAGGCAGCCAGTACCAGCGAAAAAACAATGATCGCTGCCATACGAGTAAATAGGTGTATGCGCATATTATCTTCTCCTCAAGATATTTCGCGGTTTTACGGAATGGCGCAGTATAACAGGGAATTGGATGCAGAACTACGAATTGTGCCTTAGCCACCAAGCCGCGAGGCCAGCCGCGATAGCCACAACACCCAAGGCAATTTCCAGCGGTCTGGCATAGTCAAATAAAAAAACCCGCAGATCGAATGGCGCTCCGACCTCTCTCACTTGTTGATTCGCGTCCTCGGGCGCTGCGTATAGCTCAATCTCGCCTTCCCCTTCGGGCGCTGGCTCCGCCGGCGTAGGGGCAAGAGCTTCATCACCTGCTGTTGGCTCTTCCGCCATCAGCGCCTGAGGAGCTTCCGCGGCGGGCGCATAAGCACCGGCAAGGGGCCAACCGTTCGCCCAGATATCACCGGCGAAGACCAATACAAGCACCAGGGTGGCCGCGGCTGAAACAAGGTTCAGCGACATCCAGCCGCCAAAAACGGCTTTGCGTACTGGCGGCACCATGTCAGATCGAAGAGCAAAAGTCCGCGGGACGCGGCGGTGTGGTGCCTGGCGCAACAAGGCACGTGTGCGATCTAGGTCAGCCAGGGCGCGCGCCAGCGCCGGCTCGGTCTTCATTCTCTGCTCGAAGGAGGCCTGCTCTCGCGGAGGCAAGGCGTTATCAAGAAAGGCCGAAATCCGCTCCAGATCACGGGCGGAAATTCCATTACTCATTAACTTCTCTCCCCATGTAGACGGAAACGATCTGGCAAGAGTTCCATGTATCCCTGGAGGCAAAGCTGTAATCGGCTGCGCGCCCGGGCGAGTCTGCTCTTCACGGTTCCCAGCGGGCGGCCCAGAACCCGGGCTGCTTCGGCGTAATCCATGCCTTGCACATCGACCAGCACAACTGCAGCGCGGAATTCAGTCTCGAGTTGATTCAGGCAGCGCTGGATGGCTTTGCTCAATTCCACGCGTTCGGCCAGCTCCTGCGGGCTTTCACCAGGATCGGCCAGCCAAGCCGGGTCGGGAGCCTCCTCACCATCTCGATTTTCGGGTTCCAGCGGGGATTGTGGGCGGCGCTGCCGGCGGCGTAGTTCATCGTAGGAGCCGTTGGTGATAATACGAAGCAGCCAGGCCTTGAAGGATCCGCCGCGGTAATCACGCAGGTTTTTATAGGCGGAGACGAAAGCCTCTTGGGTGATATCTTCGGCAGCAAAATCGTCGCCAAGCAGCCGGTAAGCAACGTTGAACGCCAGGCCCTGGTAACTGGTCACCAAGCGATTGAATGCTTCCAGATCGCCTTGCTGTGCAGCTTGGATCAGTTGCTCTTCATCCATTTTCTCGATTTGACCAATGGCTCCCGAAAGCCAGGATGAATAGGCTGCGCGAAATAAGGATTCCGACTGAAATTGCGGCTCCCATCACGGCGATGAATATGGGAACCAACGGAGTCCCAAGCAACCAGGCGCGAACTGAAGCGCCGATAAGCGCAGCCAACGCGGCCGCAACCGGAACCCGCCAAAGCTGGTTCCAGGCCGAGGCAGTTGTTGGACTATAGAGCCTCAATACGGCAGCGGCAATGATCCAGGCAGCTAAAAACGGGAATAGCGTGTAGGGCAATCTTGCGAACAGCGAGGGATCTGTTTGATGGAAACGGATGCCAAGCAAGGTAACGAGAAAGATAACGATGGCATCATCCACCAGCAGGAAGAATTGGGGAAGTTTCATCTTGCAGGTTTTACCACAAAGGCGGACCACCAGTGGTTCTTCTTTGGGAAGAAAATTGCCGCAACTTTCGGGTCTTGGTATAACTAGCCTCCCTTGAACAAGAAAACAAACGGTGCAGGCGGCCTTGATCTTACGCGGATAAAAGCGATCTGCTTTGACGTAGATGGCACGTTGAGAAAAACCGACGAGCAATACATCGGCCGCGTCAATATCCTCCTCGCTCCTTTGCGTTGGATTACTAGGCGAGACACCGCTGCATTGGCACGATCCATTGTTGCCCGCTTTGAGGATCCGGTGAACATCTTATTCATGTTGGCTGACCGCTTCCGGATCGACGCCCCCTTGCACAAACTAGTCGAGATCGCCAATCCCTGGAAGAAGCGAAAAGCCAAGCCAGATTATTACCAATTGATTCCGGGGCTGCTCGAGGCTTTGAAGCTGCTGGCCGCCCATTACCCCCTGGCTGTCATCAGCGTGCGCGGCCGCGAAGGTACGCAAAATTTCTTGAAAGTGACAGGTTTGGAAAAGTATTTTCCCTATGTGGTTTCCGGGCAAACCGCCAAACGCACCAAGCCCTTCCCAGACCAGATTTTCTGGGTAGCTGAACAACTGCATATCTCTCCAGCGGAATGTCTGATAATCGGGGATACGACCATAGATATCAAAGCCGGCAAGGCGGCTGGGGCGCAAACAGTAGGCGTTTTGTCAGGATTTGGCAGGCAGGGCGAATTGCAGGCACGCGGCGCTGACCTCATCCTGCCGAGCGTCAGCGACCTGCCCGCGGCTTTGGGGTTGACCTAGGCTATTTGATCAGTCGATTCAGGAATTGTTGATACCGCTGGGCATTGGGTGGGTTCAGCGCCAGAATGGCGCGCACTGCCGCCTTCGCCCCTTCACGATCGCCGGATTCAACGAATAGTTCTCCCACCTTGTTCCATTCCCGGATGGCGTCTTCGCGCTGGCCGTTTTGCTGGTAATGCTCTGCTAAACGGCGATGCCCGAGTGGATAATCCTGATTCTCGTCTACAAGGTTGCGCAGGAAGTTCCCCGCGTCCTGCTCGCGGCCACGACTGTTCAATGAAGATAAGTAGTTATCGAGCTCGACATTTGCCTTGGCCGCCTGCCCCAGGCGCAAATTCAGCTGGATCAGTTTCAGCCGCGCCATCTCGTCGTTTGGAGCCATGGTGCGCAATTGTTCGTAAACGCGCAACGCTTTACGCCAATCGAGGCGTTGTAAATCGATGTCGGCCATCTGATGCAGGATCTGCACGTTCCAACTGGCATCCACATCCGCCCCCTGCGCGAGATGCAAGGCCTTCTCGTAGGTGTCGCGCGCCTCGTCCAATTGTGCCAGCCGGTAATAGACATCAGCGAGTTCTAAATTCTGGCGTGCGGCTTCCTCAAGGTGGCCGGCAGCAGTCAATTGATCGATGAGGTGGATGCGCGCATCAACATCCAGTGGAGAGATTGAAACGATGCGCTCGTACGTCTGAGTAGCCCGGTCGCTCTCGCCGCGGGCGGAGTAGACACGCGCCACAGTAGAAAGTTTTTCGATGGCTTGCTGAGGGCGATCATTCATCAGGAGCAGCTCGCCCATATGAATGTGCAAAGGTAGGTAACTCGGCGAGAATTCCAAGGCGGCGTACGCCTCTTCCATGGCGGTGCGCAAATAGCCTTCATGGGAAATTTGGTTAATGCGCGCCAGGGCATCCACCAGGCGACCGCTGTTTGCGTTGGTCAGGATATCCGCAATGGGAATGGGAACCGCTCCATTGGGCGTGCCTGGCAACTGGCCGCGGGCTTCATTAACGCCAGTGCGCCAATTGGGTCGCATCAGCAGATGACGTATATTCTCGCAGAGAAGTTTAATTTCGTTCTCGTTCGTGGATTGCGCGGTTGCGGCTATCAAGGGTTCATAAGCGGCCCGCAAGGCCTCTGCCTTGTCCTCGGGCAGTACGGACGAATCCGCAATTTTCAACGCCTGCAAATATTCAGTGACCGCTTCCGGGTAGCGTTCCTGTTCGAGATGGTGATCCCCCAAAAGCAGATTGGCCGCCAGCGCGAAATCTGCGTGCTTTACCGCATATTGAAAGCTGCGTTGGGCGCTTTCGCTACGCCCCTCGTTGGAAAGCAGTACGCCGAGATTGAAATGAGCCGCGGGATGATCCAGGCCGGCGTCAATGGCTGCCTTCAATTCCTCAGCGGATTCCTTCAGCTTGTTCTCCGTTTGTAGTGCGATCGTCCGGCTCAAATGGCGGAGGATGGCGGTTTCATCGAAGCCGCGGGTCAGCAACCCGTCGGAGACCGCCCGGGCGATTGAGCGCAGCGAGGCAGTTTTACGAGCGGGTTCTGGCTCCCTTGGGGAAAGATCGAAAAGCATATTGGCCAAGATCTGGAGAGATCTCTGGGTAGCTTCTTCAATGGGGTCCGGCCCTGCTTCGAATTCAGGCAATGGGACTTTACGAGTCAATTTACCTTTGCCCGCTAGCAAACGGAGGGAGCCGCTTACCCCGCCTTGGCGCACGGGTTTCGGCAGAGGCTTGTGGGCTTGAAGCATAGCCACGGCTTCCTGGGCTTCTTTGTTCTTCGGATTCAAGTTCAGCGCATGTTCTCCACTCCTGAGAGCTTCATCCTGCATCCCGGCATGTTGCTGCAACGCGGCGACAGCGATGTATTCAGTAATGGCTTGTGGAGTTCTTCCCAGTTTCTCATACACAAGGGCAAGCTTGGCATGCGCATCGATATGATCCGGTTCCAGGCGGATCACACGCGTCCAATTGTTGATGGCTTTATCGGCATCTCTGAGTTTCAGATGGAGTTCGGCAGCCTGCATGGAATACTTGACCGCTTCATCGATCCGGCCGGTCTGCTTGTAAATCTGCGCTGTCTTCTCAGGAGGTAACGGATCTTCGGGTGAAAGGCGAGCCGCCCGGCGATACAGGTCTAAGGCTTGCTCGAGGTTGCCCAGTTCCAAGTGAGCTAGAGCCAGGCTATTCAGCGTAGGCGCGTTATCGGGAAATTCAGCCAGGGCACGGCTGTAATGCTCCACAGCCTCCTGCCATCTGCCCTCCCAGGCAGCCGAGTGACCCTGGTTCATCGACCGGCGAAATAAATCCTCGTTGCCAAGCGGTGATAGAGTTACCATTATTGTTCTAGAAGAAAGTCTAGCACAATCCTATTGAAGGCTTCGGGCTTTTCCATGGGCGGCAGGTGTGCCGTGCCGGGCATATCGACGCGTTTGATATTCTTGATCCCATGTTCAATCTCGTCAGCAATAGCATGCATGGCTTGTAGATCCTCTTCACCCAGGATCAACAATGTCGGCGCCTCGAGTCCCCTCAGTCTTTTGGCGGCAAGCGGCTGAGCATACGCACCCTCGCCCTCTCCGATTCCAACGTCGACGGTGTGGCGGATCAGTTGCAACGCCCATTCCCTGAATCCTTTATCGACTTGTTCCGGACTCCTGCCAGGGCCATCCACCCATAGCTGGGCATTGATTTCTGCGGCCAGTTCATTGTTCCCTGATTTGATCGCGGCCTCATATTTGGCCGACATCTCTTCATCGAATTTATCCTCTGGAGCACTGTTGCCAGGTAAGCCAGGAGCCACAAGGACCAATTTATCGACCATTTCTGGAAACGTTAGCGCGAATTCCATTGCAATGCGGCCGCCATTTGAAATACCGAGGACATGGGCGCATTTTATTTCCAGAAAGTCCAGCAGGGTTTTAAGATCGTCGTAATCTGTATACTTGCCGGCGGGATCTGGGGTTTCGCCAAATCCGCGCACATCGTTACGGATCACGCGAAAATGTTTGGTGAAAGCTGGCATTTGCTTTTCCCACATAGTCAAGTTTGCGATCCCGGCATGGATAAGGACCAAAGGAAAACCTTCCCCCTGAACGTCATAATGCATTCGGACCCCGTTTACGTCGGCGAATTTGTAGGACATAGTTTCCTTTCGCTAGGAAATTAGACTTCAATCACCTGCATCTGCCCCCAATTCTTGCCTACTTTCACCTCAGTCTGCAAGGGAACCTTAAGCTGATAAGCAGAACCCATTTCCCGGCTGACGATCTTGGTGGTCTCATCCAATTCGTCTTCGGGAACTTCGAGGACCAGTTCGTCATGGACTTGAAGCAACATCTGACCCTTTAATTTGGCCTTAGGCAAGGCGGCGGCCACGCGCAGCATGGCTACTTTCATAATATCGGCAGCGCTCCCTTGGATGGGGCTGTTGATGCATTCTCGTTCCAATCGGTTGCGCAAGATATAGTTCGTGCCATCTTTGAGGCCGGGGAAGTAACGTCGCCGCCCCAGCAGAGTTTCAACGTATCCCATCTTTTTGGCTTGTTGTTTCGTGTTTTCGATATAAGCGCGCACGCCAGGGAATTGAGCGAAATAAGCTTTGACGAAATTTTCCGCCTCGGCCAGCGTCAGACCGGTGCCGCGGCTGAGGCCAAAGGGGCTCATCCCGTAGATGAGGCCGAAATTCACGGCCTTGGCATTGCGACGCTGTTCACCGGTCACCTGGCTGAGCTGGATGCCTAGGATACTGGCGGCCGTGGTGGCATGGATGTCTTGTCCATCCCGAAAGGCTTTCAACATGGCTTCATCATTGGCGATGTGCGCCACGATACGTAATTCAACCTGGGAGTAATCCACGCCCAACAGAAGATTTCCAGGCGAGGCGATAAAGGCCCTGCGCACTTTGCGGCCCAGATCGGTGCGGATTGGGATGTTTTGCAAATTCGGCTCGCTGGACGCGATGCGCCCGGTCACGGTGCCAGCCTGGTTGTACGAGGTGTGGACTCGCCCGGTTTGCGGGTTCACTTCGATGGGGAGCGCATCCACATAAGTCGATTTCAGCTTCGACAATTCGCGGTAATCCAGAAGCCAGGCGACAACCGGATGCGCTTCGCGCATGGAATCCAGGATATCGGCGGCTGTAGAGTAGGAACCGCCGGCAGTCTTGCGCACGCCATCGGGCGGTGGGATCTTGAGCCGGTCGAAGAGGGCATGGGAGAGCTGTTGTGGAGAGTTAAGATTGAACTCCTCCCCCACCTGCTGATAAACCTGTTGGGCAATCTGCGCCAAATCCTGGTCCAGTTCTTGAGACATTTCATGCAGAAAGTCGGTGTCCAGCGAAATGCCCTTCATTTCCATTTTGGCCAACACAGGGACCAATGGCATTTCGATTTCATTGAACAGCCTGTCGGCATTTTCCTCGCGGATGCGCTTATACAAGATGGGCTTTAGACGCAGCACCACCTCGGCATCAGCAGCCGCGTAGGCGCCGGCTTTTTCGATGGGCACTTGGGCCATGGTGATTTGCTTACGGCCTCTGCCAAGCAAGTCTTCGATCTCAATCATCTGCTGGTTCAGCCGTGCCCAAACAAGGCTCTTGAGGCCCAGGTTGCGTGAGGAAGAATCCCCTACCCATTCCGCGATCATGCTGTCAAAGGCAAGCGGTACTGTTTCCAATCCGTGACGCGCCAACATCACGTAATCGAAGCTGAGATTGTGGCCCAGCTTGGGGATCTTCGGATCGGTGAAAGGCCCGCGCAAGGCCTTGGTCACGTCTTCCAGCGCGAGTTGACGCCCCAGCTTTGGATCGTGGCCGATGGGGATGTAATAGCCCATGCCGGGTTCGACTGATATCGAAATACCGACGATTTCAGACCGCATAGGGTTGGTGCCGGTAGTCTCGACATCAAATGAGATAGCGTTGGCGCCTGCCAGTACCTCAGCCAGCTCAGCCAAGGCTTGAGGAGTATCGACGATGACCGGCTCGACATCCATTCCTGGCGCAGGGAATTGGGTTCCCGCTTCGGCGGGGAACAACCCCAGTTGGGCGCCGCTGGCAGGCTCGTGCGGAACACCAAGGAGTTCTATAACTGTATGGAGCCGTTTCATCAGAGAGCGAAATTCCAGTTGACGGAACAGCTCTTCTACGGCGCCGGGCTTGAAATCGTTGGTGAGGGCCTTTTGGAGGTCAAATTCGATTTCGAGATCGGTGACAATGCGGGACAATTTTTGGCTGAGTTCGGCTTTGGCGCGGCCATCCTGGAATTTTTGTTTTTGTGCCGGCTTCAATTCGTCCAGATGCTCATAAATACCTTCCAGGGTCTTATATTTTTCCAGCAGAGTGGCCGCGGTCTTTTCGCCGATGCCGGCAATCCCAGGGATGTTATCGGATTTGTCGCCAGTCATGGCTTTGTAATCCACAACTTGCTCCGGATACACGCCGAGAAAATCGTGCACGTCCTTAGGCAGGTAGTCCTTGGAATCGGCGAGTTGCTTGCCGGGCAGGCTGACCATGATGCGCTTGTCCACTAATTGCAGGAGGTCTTTATCGCCGGTAATGATCTTGACCCCCATCCCATCTTTGGAAATCTTTTTTGCTACGCTGCCCAACACGTCATCCGCTTCGTAACCATCTATTTCCAACCGCGGGATGCCAAAGGCATCCACCAGTTCACGGATGCGTTCGATTTGGGCGCGCAGATCGTCGGGCATCTTCTCGCGGGTGCCTTTGTAGGCGGGATACAAATCATCGCGAAAAGTGCGCCCGCGATCGAAAGCCACCGCCATGTAATCAGGCCGCTCCTGTTCAAGCAGGCGCAACAAAACGGAGGTGAAACCAAAGATGCCTGCAGTGGGTTCTCCAGCGGTGGTTACCCAACGACTGGTACCGGCGCCCGCACCAGTCAGCGCAAAATAGGTGCGATAAGCGAGAGCATGGCCGTCAATCAAATAAAGCGTCGGAGGCATCGAAGCGATTTTACTCTGTAACTTGGGTCTTAAAAAGCAAAGGCGAGGATACCTCGCCCTTAAGCATTCGATGCAACCTTTGTCAGAGTGCTACCCCTTGAGATTTGCGCGTTTGATGAATGAAATCAGCTACTTGCGCAGGAGTTGGCGGTGAACCGCTAGTAACCAAGTATCCGGGCGCCCAAAATTGGCCCGAGGGGTTTTCTCGGCCTAGACGCGGGAATTCTTCGAAGATGCGGGTTGAAAGATGTCTGTCCATTGTCCGCGCTATGCTCTCGGGCGTCGCCTCGGAGGAAACTAAAACTGACCATTGCAAGAATTCTGGCTGCACTGATTGTTCATCCAACTTCCAGGCAAAAGCCAGGCAAAGTTCAGGTAGCCATTCGGCCAACCTGGAGGCCAGATCGCCGGCCAGCTGATGCCTGGGGAGGCGCGGGATCAGGACAAAAGAATAGCGAAGTTGAGGTCCAGTTGCGGAAAATGCAGCCTGGCGGCTGGGTGAGCTGTAAGCTTGCTCTGCTCCAGCAGGAATTTCAGGAACGCCCGCGGAAACCGGCTCGCGTTCCGGGATCTCAGACGCTGGCTCCCCCACCCGCGGCCCCTCCTGCAGGCGAGTCATTCCCGTTTGTTGGGCCCGTACCTCTTGCATTCCTTCCCTATCGGTCAACACCTCTTCGGGCGCGGTGGCCAGCGCCCTGGCCAGTTCCGCCACGTGAGCGCGCATCTGGCTGAATGGCATTTGCGCATCGAAAACTAGCGCCAACCTGTATTCCCCGCCGAGATTGGTGGCGTAGAGCATATAGTCCGCGCTGGTGGCGGAAAGATGAATAAAGCGTGCCAAGTCGGTTCCATCTCCGCTGGCGACTTGCTCTGCCACAGTATCGGCTAACTCGTCGGCAGCTTGCTTGGGCAGCTCTCCGGCATAAGCCCACACCTGCTCACCGCGTGTGATTAGTGCGGCCTGGGAGGAGGATTCCAGCGACAAGCGCGTTAAATAACGCGCAGCCTGCGAGACGTCCTGCAGCCATTCTGGAGCCGGAATGGATTCGTGTTCTGTCACGGGTAGCCTAAGGGGGCTGGTCGGCTTTCCGTAAACTTTGCGGTTCGCCGTCTCCTGAGGAACCAAGGGACCGAAAAGTTGTTCGATCGCCGCCACCAGGTCAGGCAGATAGAACGGGCTAGGCAATACCGCGTTGGCTTCCAACTGCGCCAATTGGGGATTGTTGGGATTTTCCTCAGCCGGAACGACAATCAGGCGCGTTTGCGGCGCGTGGTTGCGAAGCTCGGAAATAAATGCAGGGAAATCCTGCAGCCCTAAGTCGGCGTCCAGAATCGTGAGCGCCAACGCTTCCTTTTGGGCCATTTGCATGGCCTGAACAGGGTCGGTGACCAGCAGCGGAGTAAAGCCTCCGGTATCCTCGAGTAGTTGACGGATCAGCTCTCCGAAACCGGGGCTCGCGGTAAGGATGAGAACCTTTTTCAGCATGTCTCCCCTATTTGGGAGAAGAAAGTATACAACGTGTTAGCATGGGTTGATGCCACCCAAAAGGGTCATTTCTTGGCAGTTTTTTTCTTTCTCTTGGACAAGAACCTTTTAACGCGGTCAATCAACCGCTGCAAAGGCCGTGCCAACGGGACGATTTCAGGTTCCTTCATTTTTTCGACCTGCGGCCAGGGATCCAAATCCAGCATCTTGCGCAGAGTATAGGTTGCAAAGAGCTGCAAGCTTGCAAGCACCGGCGCCGCCAACAGCAAGCCGACAACACCCAATAGATTGGCCGCAATCAGCGCCGTCACCAGAACAGCCGCCGGGTGAACACCCAGGGCGCGGCCATAGATACGCGGGGTGACGATATTGTCGAAGGTCTGGTCAAGCAGGATGGCGGCCACCGCAACAATGATGGCATAAGTCATCTCAGGTTGTATGTTCAGGTAATTGGCATCTTGGAAGAGCGCGACCAGGAAGACTGTAATATACATGGCCAGCGAGCCAACATAAGGGACGAATTTCGCAAAGCCGGTAAGGAAGGCTATCGCCAGTGCGTAACGCACACCGAACAGGCTCATCAAAATGAAGGAAGTGATAGTGATGAGTGTCACCAAAAGAAGTTGGCCACGCAAAAAGGAGTTCCAGGTACGCCCCAGCTCCCTGCCCATGCGGCGGATATCGGC
The DNA here is from genome assembly GCA_023485685.1 of Chloroflexota bacterium. Classification (GTDB taxonomy): domain Bacteria; phylum Chloroflexota; class Anaerolineae; order Anaerolineales; family UBA11579; genus JAMCZK01. The sequence goes on from JAMCZK010000033.1 coordinate 22,771, forward strand.
GTCGTGGCCTGGTAATTCGGCATTCCGGAAGAAATCAGGAGCGCTGCCCATCTCGGTGAGTGTGAGATAGGAGATGATGAAGATAAATAGTGCCCAGCCAATCGTAGTAACCGTGGAAGTGGCCAGGGCTGTAATCAAGCTGCCTGCTTGCCCTAAGGCTGGTTGGATAGCAGAAAGAAGCTGCTGGCTGATAGCGGTGAAGTCCATGCCGAATTCGTCTAACAGCAAGCGCTCCAGGCCAGCAAAATCCACCTCGAATGGACCGATCTGGACTGCCTGAGTTGACAGGCTGCGAGCCAACTCTGGTAACCCCGTAAGGAAGGTTTGCAAAACACGTACCAGGTTATCCAACTGGTCCACGATAGCAAAGCCGGCTACCGTGCTCAACAGCACGATGATTAGGAGAAACGCTATAAAGATGAGATTGACGGCAGCTCGCCAAGAAAGCTGCATGCTAACGCTGAGGCGTCTGGCTAGTGGGTTTAGCAAATAAGTGAGGATGAAGGCAAGCAACAGCGGGCCGATAAAGCTGCTGAAGCGCACCAAGATGGCGGCTACAATAGCCACCATCGTGAAGCCGGCAATCAGCTTGGTGGTGTTCGACCAGTGGGGAGAAGTTGCAGGCTTAGGCATGGGTCCCCTTATGGGTGACTTATTGCATTCTAACGCATATGAAGCAGGCAGGGATATTTATCGGTGCCTGGTTTCACCGTCGAGAAGTTTTTTTCTTCTTGGCTGCCGTTTTCCTAGCTGAATGTTTCTCTAGTTGTTCCAACATCTGCAAGTCGCGACGCAGATTGCGGCCGCGTAAAAAGAAACTGGCGAGGTGTAAAAACAGAACGCCGAAAATTACGGCAAAACCTAAAAACAAATAGTTGGCGGTTTCCATCTTTACTCCTTACATTCCCATGACTTTGAGGCGTAGTTGCTCCACCCTCTCAGTCAACCAGCCCAGGCGCACGCGATGCCAAAGCAATGTGACGCCGAATACAGTAAAAGCCAGCAGGCTGAACAAAAGCGTAAAGACCATGGGCTGCGTCATAGCGAAGTTGCCCTTTGCGCCCGGATCGCCGCTGCCAATGACTACAGGGTGAATGGTGCGCCAAATGCGGATGGACATATAGGTAAGCGGCACGGTAAGTGAACCCAGAATGGAATAGATGGCTCCGAAACGGGCACGCCGTTCCGGGTCTTCGATGCTCTGGCGGAGCAGCAAGTAGGCGAGGAAGGTCAACTCCATCACAGAGGCGGTGACCAGGCGCGGGTCCCAAGTCCACCAGGTATTCCAAGTGGGTCGCGCCCATATCGAACCCGTGACGATATTTACAAGCGAATAGACTAATCCGATTTCGACGGCCGCCACGCTGAAGACATCCCACTTCTTGTCGGGGCGCACCAGGTAAATGATGCCGGCTACTGCAGCAGCGATAAAGGCGACCATGCCTACCCAACCAGCGGATACATGAAAATAAAACACGCGCTGCACCTCTCCCATGACCGCTTCGCGCGGCGCGTAGAAAAACACCATCCAGGTGGCCGCCAACATGAGCGCCAGTGACAGGTAGTTGAGTGCGGCCAGGAAGCTGGGCTTTTTGGAAACAGTTTCTGAAGCCATCTTACTCCTCCACGATGAAATCAAAGAACATATAACCCAAAGCGGGCATGATAAGACCATAGGCGATTAGCAGATTGAGACTGGGCCAAATGTATGTGAGCTCGAGTCCCTGCAGAAAAAAAGAGGAGGCACGCACTGCCGTCACGAATACCGGAATCAGTAGAGGAAAAAGTAAGACAGGCAGCAGCAACTCGCGGCTGCGCGCCTGGATGGCCATGGTAGCCAGCAGAGTGCCGATGGCTGAATATCCCCAGGAGCCCAGCAGCACCACAAGCAGAAAGCCGCTATGCCACAAGTTCACGTTGTACAGGATCGCATACATTGGCAATATCAAGACAGCTACCACCAACATAAAGAACAAATTGGCAAATGCCTTGCCAAAGTAAACGGCGCTGCGGTCCACGGGCGCCAGCAACAGGCCGTCCAGAGCTTTGCCTTCTTTTTCGACAGCCATCGACCGGTTGAGGCCCAGCGTGCCGGCGAAAGCAAAGGTAGCCCACAGGACGCCGGCGCTTACCTCGCTCCGGACTCGAGCGTCCAGCTCCAGAGCAAAATTGAAGATTAGGATCACCAGAAGTGTGAAGATCAGCATAGCTGCCAACAGTTGGCGGCTGCGCCATTCCACAGCCAGGTCTTTGCGCAGGATTGCAAATACGGTTGCCAGATACTGAGCCAAGCTAAGCCCCCTTTTGAGCCGCACGCAAAGCTCGACTGTATACGCCAGAGAAGGAGCCCGGGATCCGCCTCCTGCCATCGGAGGGTGCCACCAGCCTCCCCTCTGCTAACACGTACACCTTGCGCGCCAAACTTTGTGCGCGATGAAGGTCGTGAGTGGCAAAGAGAATTGTCGTTCCTTTTTTGGCAAGTTTACGCAGCAGGCTGTCCAGAACATCCAATGCCGCACGATCCAACCCGCTATGGGGTTCATCCAATAGCAAAACGCGCGGGTTGTGCAATAGGACACGAGCGAGGGCCAGTCGCTGTTGCATGCCGCGAGAGAAGATGCGCACAGGCTCCTGGCGGCGCAGGTGCAAATCAAACAACCTGAGCAATTCGGTCACGCGGGCAGCCGGGCGTTTGATGCGATACAGCCGGGCGTAGAATGCCAGGTTCTGTTCAGCACTGAGGTCCTCATAAAGTAGCGGCTGGTGCGCCAGGAAGCCGATCCGCGCACGGGCTGCGGCGGCTTGCTGCGGTAAACTGAAACCGGCTATTTGACACTCGCCAAGCGTTGGCTTAGATAAAGTGGCGAGAATACGCAGAAGTGTGCTTTTGCCTGCGCCATTGGGACCCAGTAGCGCGACAATTTCGCCCGCCTGCGCGTCTAGATCTACGTCTTTCAATACCCAGCGGTAACCGAAGCGCTTGCTGAGACCTTGAGTGGAAATCATTGCTGGTTTTTCCTGCCCAGCTCACGGCGCAGCCGGGCTTTGAGGGCTGTTCGCTGTTTTGTGTAAGTAGTTTTCGCCAGCCCGCCGCGTTCATACCGCTCATCTAAGTCAATAATTTCGTCCAGGATATGCTCTATCCCCTTTGGGGGCGCCGCAGGCCGGCGCCATAACCAGATCCAGGCAAAACCGACGGCAGCCGTAAGTGCCGCCAGGCCGGCTAGCAAATTATCATCCCGGGCAAAACCGCCGCGTGGATGGGCGCCTTTAAGACTCAGGGAAACTTCGTCACCAGGGAAATATCCGGTCTCCGCGGCATACAGCGAATATTCAATTCCATTGATTTCCTGGCTGCCCTGCAATTGGAATTCTATGTTTTCCATTTCGATCTCGTTTGCAGGCAGGAAGATTGCTACAACCCGGGTAGGCAGATCGATCGTGATTGGAAGACTAAGGCTCGAGGCGTATGGCAATTCGTAGGCAAATAACAATGAGTAGCTGTTGATACCAGGGATGACAGCACGTGTATCTCCAAAACCAGTTTCATCGAGAACATAGCGGTTATCAAGCTCTCCCTCTTCGAAGGCCAGGTTACTGGCCTGCGGAGGTAAACTGAAATGCAAAACGGGTTGGCCGGATTCATCCGGGACCACAGCTCGGTCGCCCAGATTTGAAATTGTTACAGATTCCACGACGCGAACTATACCGGCCTGAAAGAAATCGAATACCAGTTGGATTTTTTCCACTGCCAGTTGGCTGGCATCGCTAATAGTGTCATAGATATGTGCTTCGAGCGTATAAGTGCCTGCTTTGCCATCTACTGTTAGAAAATCGGAAAAGAAACTCAAACCTTGAAAATCCACTTGAACAAAGAAGATACGTCCTGCCGCAAGAGGTATATCTCTGAATACGAAACTGCCATCCGCTGCTATAGCCGTCACTTCAGAGACGATCCGATCGGTGTGATCGAAGCCATAGAGTCTTGCCTCGAGACCACTCGGAATCTGATCTCCATCTCCGTAGATCACGTTCCCGCGGAAGTCTCCAAAAGCAGCCAGCGCTTCCTCATCCGGGGAAAGTTCTCCGTCTTCAACTGGAACCCTCTCACTCCTAGCAATGCCCAACGCCTTGGCCTGCAAGTAAGCAGCCAACGCCTGCGCGTCCTCCGCAGGTAGGCCTAAGGCGTCAACAAGATTTAATTTCATGGCAATGGGAGATATTCCGTCAAGCAGCCCGTCAATTTCAGATTGGTTCAATGCGTAAAGTTCGGCCCCGCGATTCAAGGTCTCGGCATCCCAACTCAGGCTGTACACATAAGCCAAGACGTCCCAGCGTTGTTGTGGAGAGAGCGCGGACTCGAAGGGCGGCATGTAGCGCTGCAGCCGGCCCTGGCTGAGCACGCGGTACCAATCCTCCGGGCTAGCCGCCCGCGCCAGATCCGGGTCGCCGATGGCTGACGGGGAGAATGGCAACTGCGCGGCCTGCTCGCCATTGCCCAGGCCGCCGGCGCCGTGGCAGGGCGCACAACTGCTCGTGTAAATCGCGGCGCCGGCGGTCAGATCAAGCGCGGAGGCCGGAGCTTCGATGGGCGCCATTGTCGTCTCGCCAAAGATCACTGCGTCAGGCGGCGGGGTGATGTCACTCGCCAGCGAGAACTCACAGGCGGTGAGCAGCAAGGGAAGCACAGACAATATTAGAAACGTTTTTTTCACTTGCGACCCTTGCGCTGAGTTTTATACGCAACAATCAATTCCTCTAAATAATCCCCTTTTTCCCCCTTTTCCTTTCTGTGTCTACTTTGTTTACTGGTGTGCTTGTGTCCTTGTCTACTTCTGTCCCTGTTTGCTTTTTCCAATTCCTCCAGAGCTAAAACACCCTTCGCGAGCAACTGCTGGCGTTGGGCCCCGTAAATCTCCTCTGGAACTTTGCCCAATTGCGAGTCTGCATCCAACTCAGCCAGGGCATCAAGCACGCGTTCGCGTTCGGCCAGCCAGCGAAAACCGTCATCCGCTGACGCGGATTCATCTACTCGACCTTCAATCAGCGGGCGAGCAATAATCAGCGCAACGATCAGTAGTAGCGCCAGGAAGAGGAGAAGGGAGCCGAGCGCCATGTCAGGGTTCCAGCAGGCGGTCGATGGCCATCGTAATTTCGTCCAGGCTTTCGAAAGGGCCGATCTTCACAAAGGCAACTTCCCCCAGCTTGTTGATGATGAAAGTCTCTGGCACGCCGCGGGCCCGAAAGGCGTAGTAGATACGGATGCCCAGGTCAGGGCCGTTCGGATAGGTGATGGCGAAGCGCTTCAAATAGGCCAGCGCTTCGTTTTGAGTATCGGCATAGTCGACACCCACGAAAAGCACATCGCCGCGGGGCTCATACAATTCCCAGGCACTCTGCAGCGCCGCGGCTTCCTGCTCGCAGGGCTTACACCAGGACGCCCAGAAATTCACCAGCACCACTTTACCAACCAGATTTTCAGGTCCGATGACTTCGCCTTCGAAAGTGGTGAGCGTGAACTCAGGCGCAGGTTCGCCACGGGTAAGCACACCGCGCTGCGCTGAGTTCAGTTGAATGGCAACCAGCGCCAGCAGACCAGCAAGGAAAGCCCAGGCGAATACAGCACCCCAAGAAGAAATTGTTTTCGATTTTTTCGCGAACATCAGCGGCGGGCTCTCAGTTCATCTTCCAAGTGCTGTGCATATTTATCTTTGGCTGATTTCTTATGCGCAAGTTGCCTTTTGGCAGGCTTGCATTTCCAGTTCAGTAGCCCGCGCGACAAAAAGAGAGCGCCCAGTAACACGACAGCCGGCGGCAGGAGATAGATCAACCAGTTGAACCCACTGGCTGGCGGCGTCGCCAGCACACTGGGCCCATATTGCTGGACAAAATAATCGTAGATTTGCTGTTCGGTATATCCCTGGGTCAACAAGTCAGCGATCTGCTGGCGCCATTGGGCGCAGGCTGCCGTTCCACACACATCCAGCGGGACATTGGCGCACACCGGGCAGTACAGATTCCTGGCAATGGCGTTCACTTCATCAGGGTGGGGCGTTGGCCCCCCCTCTTGGGCGGCCGCGCTCGCCACAAAGATTCCCAACATCAAGACGAGGAGGAGGGAAACTGCCAACGATTTCATCCGCGCGCCTCTGCAGGCCTCCCGCGGAACCGAGCAGGCGCGGCCATCTCCACAGTTTCGCGCTCAGGCCAGGCGGCTACTAGTGTTCCGACCATGAATACTATACCGCCCATCCACACCCAGTTCACCAACGGGTTCAAATAAACCTTGAAAGTAGCCGATTGCGCCGACACGGGCTCCCAGTCGACCAGGCGCAAATACACATCCGATTCGATGGTGCTGTACAGGCCCGGAATGTTCATGGGCTGCTGGGATTCAAAATAGAAATCGCGGCGCGGGTAGAGCTGGCGCAGGAATTGATCATCTTTGTAAAGATTTACTACCGCCCGATCGACCAGGCGGCCGTCCGCAGTTTGGAATTCGGCTAGCGAAACATACTCCATGCTGTAACCGCCCAATTCGAGCCGCTCCCCCACCGCCAGGCTCCCCTGGGTCTCCAGCTGGAAGAACTCAATGCCGATGACGCCGATGGCAATCAAAACTACACCGAGATGAATGATGTAACCGCCATAGCGGCGGCGGTTGCGCACCACCAAGAGCCAGAAAGCAGCAACGATATTCTCGCCCCGGTTCGAACTGCGTGCCTTGGCGCCGCGCCAGAATTCGTAGAGAGTGACCAGAAATACGAACGCAGACAACCATAGCCCAAGTATTGCACCGGGATTCCGCATACCAGTTGCAAGCAACAAAAGAACAACGGCTAGGGAGATGAGCAGCGGCTTCCATATCGCGCGGCCCAGTGTGCGCGCCGTGGAGGCGCGCCAGGCAGACAGCGGCGCCACGCCCATTAGCAGCAGCAAAGCTGCCCACAGCGGCCCGGTAGCGGTTTCGTAATAGACCGGGCCAACGGTCACTTTTTGGCCAGTCAGTATCTCGCTGGCCAACGGGAAAATGACTCCCAGGAAGCAGATAACCAGAATGCTTACAAAGAGAAAGTTATTTAAAAGAAATAGTGCCTCGCGAGAAAGCAAAGATGTCATTCGTGTTTCGGATTTCAGTTGCTGCCAGCGGCGGCTTAAGAGGAACAGGGAGACGATTAGCGTTGACGCGATAAAAAGGAAAAACAGTGGCCCAATGGCAGACTGCGCGAAAGCGTGAACCGAAGAGAGAACGCCTGATCGGGTAAGGAAGGTGCCGAAAATGACCAAGTCATAGGTAAGGATAATCAACAGCATATTCCAATGCTTGAACAGGCCGCGCTTCTCTTGGATCATCACCGAATGCAGGAACGCGGTGCCGGTAAGCCAGGGCATGAAGGCGGCGATCTCTACCGGGTCCCAGCCCCAATAACCGCCCCAACCCAGTACGTCGTATGCCCAGCGGCTGCCCACCAGATTGCCGAGCGAGAGGAAGAGCCAAGCCACCAGTGTCCAGCGCCGCGTTAGCCGGATCCAGCGGTCATCGCTGCGGCCGGTTACCAACGCTGCGATGGCAAAAGCGAACGGAATAACAAATGAAACAAAGCCCAGATAAAGCAGTGGTGGATGGACAACCATGCCGGGATGGCGCAAGAGCGGGTTAAGTCCGTTGCCATCGATGGGGGCGTACGGCTGGGCTCCGGCGGGCTGCCAAAGCGCAGTCCAAACAGTGCCCGTCACCCCTTGCCAGAGGCGCAGGAAAGGATTCTCAAAAAAGAGGATCAGCGAGAGGAAAAAGCCCAGAGTGACCATGCAAACGATAATGACCCAGGGTTGCAAATCGCGGTCGCGGCGCCAATCGCGCAACATGACCGCCGAAGCGAAAGCCGACAGCAGCCAGGACCAGAACAACAGCGACCCGGCCTGCCCGCCCCACAACGCCGTGGCACGCAGGTACAGCGGCATGCTGCGGCTGGTGACCGAGGCGACGTATTCTAGGTTGAAGTCGAGATTGATGAGGGAAAAAATAAGAGCGAGAGCCGAAATGGTAAGCAGCGGGAAACTAAGCAGCGTTGCCATGCGGGCGCTGCCAATCCACGCAGGCTGCCGCCGCCAAATGCCGATGGCGGCTGCTGCGCATCCATACAACGCCAGCAAAAATACTGTCAGCAGGGCGAAAAAACCAAGATCGGCAACCATGTGGAAATTCTTCTTTTGGCGGCGCTTGGTGGCGAACTATCTCGCCTGGCCGGGCAGCGCCTCTTCATAGCGGGTCGGGCAGCGCAACAACAACTCATTGGCGTAGAAGACGCCATTCTCACCCAGTTCACCAGTGAGGATAGCCTCGGCGGCGTTCTTCAACAAATCGGGCTTTACACCAACATAGACGATATCCAGACGATTGCGGCTGCCATCGGCCACTGCGGCGTCCAACGCTGCAACCAGGCCACCATCGTCGTTGATGAGTTGTGTATCGGCGGGCATGTGCGCGATCGTGAATGTGAGGGTGAGAGTGTCGGCATCATACTGGATCGTGTCGCCAAGCACCGCACCAGCAATGCGCACGGGTTTGCCTACCGCCTCCGAGCCACGCGCCTTCAGCTCATCGACTGTGTAAAAGAATTGAGCGCCGGCCGCGGCAGCCGAAATGATTAGGTAAAGAAGGGCTGCCAAAATAACCAAGCCACCAATAAGAAACTTATTGCGGCCAATGCTACTTGTAGTTGGGTGAAGGAGTTTAGCTTTACTCATGTGCGAAATATCACTTTCGGCGAAGATTATAACCATAGATAAAGAGATATGAATCCCGATATCTATGGTTTGCAGGGTTTCATAAGTGGTTCTCAGCTTCAATAGCCGCCCGCAACCTGGCTGCCAGCTTGCCGAACTCGCGCGTATAGCGCACGGAAGGTCGCCGCGGGCGAGGCAACTGGATCTTCAGATCCAGTTTTAGGCTGGCAGGTCGCGCGCTGAGAACCAGGACGCGATCCGCAAGATAGATGGCTTCGCTAATATCGTGGGTAACTAAGATCACCGTCTTGTGATCCATCTCCCAAATGCGCAGCAGTTCTTCGCCCATGCGCTCCCGGGTGATAGCGTCCAGGGAACCAAAGGGTTCATCCATCAGCAGGACATCGGGGTCTTGCACCAGGGCGCGGGCAATCGCCACGCGCTGCGCCATGCCGCCTGATAGGTCGTGCGGGAGCGCATGTTCAAATCCTTGCAGACCGACAAGTTCTACCAGACGTTTGGCCCGAGTAAGGGTGCCATTCGTATGATTTCGGACTTCAAGAGGAAGGGCGATATTCTCCAGAACGGTGCGCCAGGGCATTAAGTTTGCATCTTGGAAGACCAAACCGATGCCGGGTTGTGGTCCGTGCAGCGCCCTTTGCTTTATGGTCACGGTTCCGGAATTCGAGCGCACCAGGCCTGCCAGAATGCGCAACAAAGTAGATTTGCCGCTACCGGATGGGCCCAAAACGCAAAGAAAATCGCCCTTCATTACTTCAAAGGACAGCTTGTCCAAAACTCGCAAGCTGCCCGCGTGGTCGGTGAAGGTGGCGCTTAATTTCTGAACTTCCAGCAAAGTTTGTTTCATTTCGTTACGGTAAAAATTCATTCGTATACGCATCATCCAGGTTGAGGGGTGCATCGAGCAAGCCCATATCCAGTAAGATGGACTGCATGTTTTCCCAGGCTTCCGGTTGTGAGTAGCCAGGCCGTTCAGCCCGCCAGAATTCCATGGAGAGAGCTAGAACTGTTTTTTGTACATACGAGTCTGCTTCGGCCAACGTGTCGATGTATTTCTTGCAGATTTCGTAAGCTGCATCCGGGTCTGTCAAAGTATCCTCCAGGCCGCGTAGGAAGGCACCAACAAAGGCGCGTACTCGTTCAGGATGATCGGCAATCATAGTTTCGTTGGTCAGGATTCCATTGGAAGAAAGATCCACGTAATCGGCAACGCGGATCACATTGACGTCGTAACCTTGGGCTTCGAGCTGCACCGGCTCATTATTGACATAAGCTACGATAGCTTCTTCCTGATCGGCGGCTAGGGCCTGCACCTGGTTGAATCCAATCGAATCAAGGATCACATCCCTTTCGGCAATGTCGGCTTGGGCCAGTAAAGCGCGCAAGCCGATGTAATTGGCACCGAACAATCCGGGGAGGCCGATGCGCTTGCCCACCAGGTCTTCAGGCGTCTGGATGCCACTCTCCGCCTTGGCGACCACGGCCACCGGATAGTCCTGCCACCAGGCCGCCACGTAGACGACTGGCAGGCCTTGCTCGCGGGCCAGCAACACTTGCTCGCCCGAGACCAGAGCAAACGGCAACTCTCCCGCGCCCACTAGCGCCACCCCATCAGTCTCAAAGCTGTAATCGAACTCGATCTCGAAGCCCGCTTCTGCAAAGTAGCCGCGTTCCACCGCCACGTAGAAGGGCGCGAATTGCACATTGGGGATGTAGCCCATCGGCAAACGGATGCGCTGGGTTTCACCTGGCTGCCGGGTTGCAGGCTGGCAGGCTGCCAGCAACAGAAGCAATAAAAGTATGGCTAATTTTCTTGTCATTTAGTCTCCAACCAGATTCGTCTCACGAGGTTTGTGTTGCCACCAAAGGAGGCGCGTCTCCAGCCAAACCACCAAACCGTACAAAGCCAACGCCATGGCGATGAGCGTGAACACCGCAACAAAAACCAAAGCGGTGTCATATTCGCCGCGACCCACATTGATGAGGAAGCCCAGGCCGCGATCTGCCCCAACGAACTCGCCCACCACTGCACCGATCACCGAAAGCGTGGCGCCGATTCGCAATCCACCCAGGAAGACCGGCATCGAGGAGGGTAATTCTAGAAGTCGAAAGGTTTGCCAGCGGCCGGCACGCAGTGAGCGCATGAGGTCGCGCAAATCGTGCGGGACACTGTGCAAACCCACTACTGTGTTGATGAGGACAGGGAAAAACACGATTAACGCAGAAATCAACACCTTGGAAAAGAGCCCCGGCCCGAACCAAATGACCAGCAAAGGGGCAATGGCCACTATTGGCACAGACTGGCTGGCAACGACGTAGGGGGCCAGGGCACGCTCCAGGCGGCGGGATTTCGCCAACAGGTAGCCAAGGGCACTGGCGGCAAGCACGCCTAAGAACAAGCCCAGCACCACTTCCTGCAGTGTCACCCAAACGTGCCGAACCAAGCTGCCATCGGCCAGCGCCTGCTGGAAGCGCCCCCAAACCAAAGCGGGGGGCGGCAGGATGAAAGCCGGCAAGCCACCCAGGTTCACCAAGGCAGTCCAAAGCAGGATACCGATGACCAATGAGATCGGCACCAGCGCCCAGGCCAGACTACGTCGGGATCTTTTATTTTCTTTTTTCATCGCCTAAGGGGCAAAAAAATGCCCCGTTCCTTACTCGAAATCGGGGCAAACAAAGCATCGCGAATTGAAGGCAGCGCTGCCGCATCAATTCACGTCATACTTCTTATCATCCGGACTATACCGTCGGCCCCGGAGTTTCACCGGATCCTGCGCGGCGCAAAGTTATTCACGCAACGCTCGTGGGCTTTACCACCGATCGGGAATTGTTAAACATTGAAGCTTTTTAATGCTTCAATGTAACGCACCCTGCCCCGAAGTATTTTCTATTCAGTTGTGGAGCTATTATACCTTGAGCCCCTATGCACACCACGCAATAGGCAACACGTAATATTACGTGTTGCCTATTGCGTATTATTTCTAAGGGAACAAACCTATTCTTTCGAACTGCCGCCTTCAACATTTTCGATGTCCGCCGGCGTCTGCTGCACATATTGCTTTTCAATCGTAGGGGCGGGTCTGGTTCCTTGTCGGCGCCACTGATCCCAAGACTCGATTAGACCCGCCCGTTCAATCACTACTACTTCCCCGCCGTCCCCCCGCCCTCCACGCGTTCGATGTCCGCCGGCGTCTGCTGCACATATTGCTCTGCCAGAAGCAAATTGTCGCCGGAGCGCTGGACCACGCTGAGGATAGTGCTCATCTTAGAGACTTCCTCGAGCTGTTCGTTGACGAACCAGCCGAGGAATTCCTGGGCGATGTAATCCTTCTCTTTGAAGGCAATATCCATCAGGCCGTTGATCTGTACGGTGACCTCTTCTTCCCATTTGAGAGCGGCTGCCACAGCGTCTGCAGCGGATTTGAAGTCGGAGCGGGCCTCTGCGATGGCGGGCACAGCGATGCGGCCGCCAGCATCCAGCACGTAGCGCACCAACTTCATGGCGTGTCCGTTTTCTTCGGCGGCCTGGCCGAAAAAGATCCTGCCAAATAAAAGCATATTCTCAGCGGTGAAGTACGAGGCGATATTCACGTACTGCATCTGAGCGCCAAGTTCCCGGCCGATCTGCTCGTTGATCGCCTTTTCGAGAGTTTTGCTGATTAACATGGTTCCTCCTTTGACGTTCCAAAGTTCTGTCATTTCGACGAGCAGCGAAGCTGCGAGGAGAAATCCCTTTGAGTACGGATCCAGATCCTGAGTTCGGGATGCTGGATCCAAAGGGATTCTTCCTCGGGCTGGCGCCCGTCGGAATCACAAAAAATATGAGATTAGTCATCGAACCAATTCTTGCTTAGATCTACCCATCCCGGATTCATTTCCTTGAATAATGCAATCTTCTTATCCCTCCGCCACTTCTTGATTTCCTTCTCACGCGTAATCGCCATGTACACATCATCGTATTCTTCATAATAGAGCAGTTTCTTCACCTTGTATTTCTCGTAAAACCCGCGATCTCCCCAGACTTGTGCTGCGCCATTCGCCCTTCGAGATTGCTGGTCTACATAAAGCGTACCCGTCGTACTGGCCAATATATACACGTAATAGCAGCGCTCCTCTCTCATGATTTAGCCTTGTCATTTCGTTGAACGGCGAAGCCGTGAGAGCCTGTCCCGAGGAGTTGCCTTGGCAACGAGGAGGGAAGAAATCCCTTTGGATGCTGCATCCTGCTTCCGTATGCAAAGGGATTTCTCCTCGGCTGGAGCCTGCCCTGAGCGAAGCGAATGGGGCTTTCGTCGGAATGACAGGTTAGATGACAACCTCGATCCCTTCTCCTTCCTCTACTTCGCCGATTTCCCAGACCGGCTGCTTGAGTTCAGCTGCCCTGGCGGCAAAATCCGCCGCCTTGGCTTCAGCAACGGCTAACAGCAGCCCGCCGCTGGTTTGCGCATCGAAGAGCAGGTTCTGCTCCCACTCCGTCAGCGATGCCGAGAATTCCACATGCGGCGAATAATATTTGCGGTTATCCAGCGATCCGCCAGGAAATGTTCCTTGCTCCGCAAATTTGCGCGCCGCCGAAGTAAATGGGATCGCATCGAAATAAAACCGCAACCGGATCCCGCCGGCAGTCTTTAGGGGAGCA
>JAMCZK010000051.1 GCA_023485685.1 Chloroflexota bacterium
AACGGGGTCACGTTAACGACGATGCCAGCCGCTGGTGATCTTTTCCGTCATTACGAGGAGGCGTTTTTGAGCCGCTGCAGTCCTTCGGAAGGTTGCCGAAGGCGCGAAAGCCAGAGCCTGTCCCGAGTGAGCCGCGGAGCCTGCCCTGACCCTGAACGAAGTGAAGGGGAAATGGGCGGCGACGAGGGAGGGCAATCTCGAATAATCACGCCGGCAAACTGAACAAGCCGGACGTCAAGTTTCATTGGACTGAAGGCATTATGATTCGAGCTCGCTTCGTCCGCTTGCCCCACTCACGTCGCAATGCTCCTCGCAATGACGATCAGAAGCAAGCTTTCGACTAATCAAAAGATGGAGAAATAGTGAGGAATATATGGGACTTAAATCTGATCATTGGATCGAAAAACAAGCCAGGGAGCACCGTATGATCGAACCATTTGAGTCCAGCCAGGTGCGCGATGGGGTGATTTCCTTTGGCGTCTCCTCGTATGGTTATGACATCCGCGTGGCGGACGAATTCAAGATCTTCACCAATATTTACTCTGCAGTCGTGGACCCCAAGCATTTCGATCACAAATCCATGGTGGATTTCAAGGGAGACGTCTGCATCATTCCGCCGAATTCCTTTGCTCTCGCTCGCACCGTGGAATATTTCCGCATCCCGCGCAAAGTGCTTACTGTCTGCCTGGGCAAGAGCACCTATGCCCGCTGTGGCATCATCGTTAACGTGACCCCGTTCGAACCGGAATGGGAGGGTTTCGTCACCTTGGAAATCTCAAACACGACCCCGCTGCCCGCGAAGATCTATGCCAACGAAGGCATCGCGCAAGTCCTGTTTTTCGAAGCCGACGAAGAATGCCGCATCTCATATGCAGATAAGAAGGGGAAATATCAAAAGCAGCAGTCAATAGAGTTGCCGAAACTTTAAATTGATACGCAATACGTAATACGTATTGTGTATTACGTATTGCGTATCAATTAACAGGGATGATTTCCGCACCTTTGGTAGTGCTCTTCAGCAAATACTGCTGCGTTTTGATGCCTTTTCCTGCGAAGGGGGCGCGTAAGGCTTCGGCGATAGATTTTTCCCTGCCCTCGTCGACAAAAGCGATCAGGCTGGGCCCTGCTCCCGAAAGGGCCGCTGCCGCGCCAGCTAGTTGAGAGGCTGCCAGGGCTTCTGCCGCGCCGGGAATGAGAGAGAGGCGATAGGGTTGATGTAATCTATCTTGAAAAGCGTTTGCCAAGGCAGGAATGTCTCCGTTGCGCAAGGCTTCAATAACCTGGATGCTGTGCCCAATATTGAACACCGCATCCGAAAGGGAAACTTGTTTGGGTAAGGCCTTGCGCGACTCTGTGGTTGTCAGCCGCTGCTCGGGCCGGATGACGACCGCACTCAGCGATTCACACTCCAGCTTTTGGGCTGCAGGCCCGCCGGCTTCCTGCGTTACGAGTACCAGTCCGCCAAGCAGCGCCGCGGCCAGGTTATCGGCATGCCCCTCCAGTTCAGCGCCCAATTGCAGCAGATATGGCACCTTTTGGGGTTGGCCGAGCAGCCAGTTGGCCGCCAGCAAGCCGGTGGCGGTTGCAGCGGCGCTGGAGCCGATTCCGCTTCCGGGGGGGATGCGTTGCTTACAGTCGATATGCAAACCCTTGGGCATCTTTTCGCCCACCTCGGCATATACGCGTGCCATGGCTTGGACGATGCGGTTGGACTGGTCGCGCGGTAGAGTTTCGGCGCCCTCTCCACTGACATCGAGAACGAGGACCTCGCCTGTCAGTTCGACGCGGGTCTCATTCCACAAGTCGAGGGCAAGAGCCAGGCAATCGAAGGCCGGCCCCAGGTTGGCGGTGCTGGCCGGGGCGCGGACAGTAACTACATGTGTTCGGTCCACGGGATGGCTTGCCTTTCCTCGCCGGGTTTATAGGTGCGCAGGTTAAAAGCGGACCAGGTGTCATTCACCGAGATTAGATTCACCCACTTGAGGTCCATCCCTTTCAGGCTGTCCCATCCTTTGTCGCGGGTCAGGTCGGTCTGTATTTTCGAGCTGCCCTTTGGAAAACTGATCCAAATGCGCGATTCGGGAGCCATGGCCCTTAGCGCCTTAGGCAAAAGCTTGTCGAACTCGGCCTTGTTTTTTACGAAGACCTGAATCCAATCGAATTTCCCTTTCAGCTCATGAAGCAACTCAAGGTCTTTGCGGATGGGTTTCAGCAAATCCAAATAGCCTTCAGGCGAATTGATGATCGCTGCGCGCTTGGCGCGGTCGAATTTCATTTTCTTGGCAAGAGGGCTAGAAGCCATAAAATCTCCGCTAGGAAAGAGCTTGTCCCGAATGAGCCGCTTTGCGGCGACGAGGGATAATATAACATTCTAAACGGTTGAACTTATGAGAATGTCTCAGTCAGGAGAACTATGAGATTTGGCGTTGTCTTTCCCCAACTTGAATTCGGCCACGATCCGGGAGCTTTGCGCGAGTACGCGCAAACCGCTGAGGCTCTGGGCTATACCCATCTTTTGGCTTACGATCATGTTCTCGGGGCCAACCCGAAGCGTCCCGGCGGTTGGAAAGGACCTTACACCCACGAAAATCCCTTCCTGGAACCGTTCGTTTTGTTCAGCTTCCTGGCGCAGCTGACTAAACGCCTGGAATTCACCACGGGAATTTTGATCCTGCCTCAACGCCAAACCGCGCTGGTGGCCAAGCAGGCGGCCACCTTGGATGTGCTCAGCGGCGGGCGCTTGCGCCTGGGCGTCGGTTTGGGCTGGAACGAAGTGGAATACCAAGCGCTCGGAGAGAAATTCAGCAACCGGGGCAGACGTATTGAGGAACAAATCAAGGTGCTGCAGCGATTGTGGGCTGAGCCGTTAGTGAAGTTTGAAGGGCGCTGGCATCAGATCCCGGACGCCGGATTAAATCCGCTGCCGGTAAATCGAAAGATCCCAATTTGGTTCGGCGGCCATCATGAAAATGTCTTGAAACGTGTGGCGAAGTATGGTGACGGCTGGATGCCGAATTATCGT
Organism: Chloroflexota bacterium; assembly: GCA_023485685.1. Classification (GTDB taxonomy): domain Bacteria; phylum Chloroflexota; class Anaerolineae; order Anaerolineales; family UBA11579; genus JAMCZK01. The sequence continues at coordinate 3,023 of JAMCZK010000051.1, forward strand.
AAAGCCGCCGATGTCCAACCTCATCTTGAACTGTTGGATAAATTCCTGGAAACACAAGGGAAGAAACGATCCGATATTGGTTTGGAGGCTAGAATCCAATTTGGTGATGGTGACCCTAACGCTTGGAGGCAAACGCTTGAAGAATGGAAAGCAGTCGACGCAACCCACATCACCATCAACACAATGGGAGTGGGACTTGATACACCCCAGAAACATATTGATGCAATAAAGAAGTTTGCGAAAGAGATGGGGATGGGGAAATGAATTTCCTTCCCTGTCATTCCGAGCCAGTAAGGCGGGTTCATTCGCTTCGCTCAGGATAAACTCCGCTAGCCGTGACCCCGCGAAGAATCCCTTAAGTCAGAAAAAACTACCTGGTTTCGAATGACAAAGGGATTCCTCCCCTCGTCGCCGCAAAGCGGCTCATTCGGGGCAGGCTCTGGGCAGCGCCGTTAAAAGCGGCGTTAACGTCCTCCTCGGAGTAACAATTTTCTAAGCGATCTGTTTTCTGGGAATTTGGTTCGAAATCGTGTTTTAATCCAAGATTTCGTCGCTGTTTAAAATGTGGTTATTTGTAATCAAATAATCGATTTTCCAGGGAGGAATAATTTGCTTCGATTTTGATGGGGGAGGGCATTGAATCCGAGATGATGTTGGGGTCTTTGAGGCCGTGCCCCGTGCACACTGCGACGACAGTCATCCCTTTCACGTCGACGTCGCCTCCACTAATCTCTTTCGCCAGTCCCGCCAATCCGGCTGCCGACGCCGGTTCCACCCAGACGCCTTCGGCGGCCAGACGCCGTTGCATCGCCAGAATTTCATCGTCACTGCATGCGATGATGCGTCCGCCGGATTCCTGGGCGGCTTCCAGCGCCTGCTCACCGCGCGCCGGCTTGCCGATGCGGATGGCTGTCGCCACCGTTTCCGGCTGCTCGACGGAATGGCCGAGCACCAGGGGGGCGGCTCCCGCCGCTTGAACGCCCAACAGGCGCGGCAGGCCGGAGCTATGCAGTTGGTGATATTGACGGAAACCCATCCAATAGGCGGTGATATTGCCAGCGTTTCCCACCGGCAGGCACAACCAGTCCGGTGCGCGACCCAATTCTTCGATGATCTCGAAGGCAGATGTTTTTTGTCCTTCCAAACGATACGAGTTGAGGGAGTTCACCAGGGCGATCGGATGCCGCTCGCTGATCTCCACGACCAGCTCCAATGCCTTATCGAAAGATCCGGCAATTTGCAACACCTGCGCGCCGTAGGCGACGGCTCCGGCCAGCTTCCCCGTCGCAACCTTGCCTTCCGGAATAAGCACAATGGCGCGCAATCCCGCCCGGGCGGCGTATGCGGCTGCGCTGGCAGCTGTGTTTCCTGTCGAAGCACAGATCAACGCTTTAGCCCCGCGGCCCAATGCCTCGCTCACCGCGGCGGTCATGCCGCGGTCTTTGAACGACCCCGTTGGATTTAAGCCATCAAACTTCGCGAAGAGTTCAAAGCCGTCACCGAGTTCTGTCGCTAGGCGGGGCAAGGGTATGAGCGGTGTATCGCCTTCGTGGAGTGAAACCAGTTTCGTGTGTTCGGGAAGATCGACCAGAGCGCGATAACGTTGGAGCAGTGGCAGCTTTACCATCAAGGTTCGTCCACGGTAATGAAAGGCATGATGCCCTCGTAGGTCCTTGGGCCGATCTCAGGCACATTCTGAATGTCGTCGATGGTGGCGAACAGTCCGTGAGCTTCGCGGTAAGCCACAATGCTTTGTGCCAGCGTCGGGCCGATGCCAGGCAGTCGCTCTAATTCCTGCGCAGTTGCCGTATTGATATTGATCGGAAATGAGGTCGTTGGTATTGGGCTGGCGATTGGCGTTTGCTCGATTTCTGCTTCGAGTTCAATGCTTGTGGCTGAACGAGTTGGCGCCGGGAGCAATTGAATAGGCTCACCTCGCCTGGGTGCCGCCAGCAGCAGGATGAGCCCTGCGGCACCCAGGCCGCACAGCACTCCGTAGGCAATCCACCAGGCCGGATTGAGCGATGTGATCTTTCCCTCTCTTTTTCTCATGCCGCGGATTATACGAGGAATCCGTAAATCGTTCCGTCGGTATAATCCCATGGCAATTAAGACATGGCTGGAGCTTGAAAAACGATGATAGGAACTTTTCTTAATGTCGCCACTGTGCTGGTCGGCGGTACGCTGGGCCTGCTGTTTGGGGCGCGCCTGCCTGAGCGAGTCCGCGATACCGTGGTGGCGGGTCTTGGCTTGTTCACCGCGGCTTATGGTCTTAAATTGTTCATGGATACTCAGAACGCTATTGTTGTTTTGGCTTCTTTATTATTTGGCGGGGTGATCGGAGAGTGGGCGCAGATCGAGGCCGGGCTGACGCGCCTGGGCGATTGGCTGCAAAAACGCTTTGCATCACGTGCCGAGGGGGGTAGCGCTCGCTTTGTCCGTGGCTTCCTCACCGCTTCTCTGGTTTTTTGCGTAGGACCGATAACGATCCTTGGCTCCATTCAGGATGGTTTGACCGGTGATTTTCAACTGCTGGCGATCAAATCGGTGTTGGATGGATTTGCGGCGATGATATTTGCCTCAACGTTAGGCGTAGGCGTGCTCTTCTCCGCGCTGGTGATCCTGGGATATCAAGGTGTGCTCACAGTTTTGGCTTCGCAAGCCCAGACTGTGTTTAGCGAGGCGATGATGATCGAATTGAGCGCAGCCGGCGGCGTGCTCCTGCTTGGCATCGCGGTGAGCAGCCTGCTGGAGATTAAACCGGTTCGCGTAGGAAATTTCCTGCCCGCCCTGGTTCTAGCCCCGCTAGTCGTTTTCATTTTGGCTTCGCTCGGTATAACCCCGATCCTCTAGCGAAAACAAAAAAACCGCAACGAACGTTGCGGTTTTTTTGTTGCGTAGCGCTTAATTTGCGCCAGATGCTGCCAAAGCAGCTTCGATCTGGGCCTGCAGGGTGGCGAGGGGTTGTGCGCCGGTCAGGACTTGACCGTTTATTACAAAGGCGGGGGTGCCATCGATACCTAATGCGCCGGCATCTGATTCAGCCTGTTCGATAAGTGCTAATTTTTCGTCACTAGCTAAGCACTGATTGAAGCTCGTCATGTCCAAGCCAACCGCTTCGGCAAAACGAGTTAGATCCGCCTCCGAATAACCACCGGAATTTTGGGAAGAAAAGTTTCCAAAGACAATGTCATGATATTCCCAGAATTTATTTTGGTCCGCTGCGCAGTAGCCCGCTTCGGCGGCTTGAACAGATTCTGGACCAAGAAAAGCCACTATGACATACTCATATTTAATCTGGCTCGTATTCACGTATTGCTCAATGATAGACTCTTCGGTGGTTGCCCAAGATGACCGGCAAAATGAGCATTGGAAATCAACATATTCGACCAGGGTGACCGGTGCATCGAGATTGCCTAAGACGGTTCCGTTTTGAGTAGAACCATATTCTCGAACTGAGCCGGTAAGAACTTGGTTGGAGACAATCAGCAAGCCAACTACGACAACGGCGGCAAGGCTGATGTAGATTAGCCATTTCATCTGGCCCTGCCGTTGTTGTGCACGGCGGCGTTCTAAGCGGGCCTGGCGTTTGCTTTGATCCATGTGTTGACTATCCTCCGTGATTAGTAGGGTGCTCCGAAAAGCGGGATACGAGCTCCATTGATCATTCCGGCTTCTTCGCTGCAGAGGTGTAGAAGTGTAGCAGATATTTCTTCGGGGCTGGTCCAACTTTTGTTCTTTTCGCTGGGGTTGGTTTGCCGTTCGTGGGCAACATCAATGGTGCGCACCAGCAGGAGGTTCGCGGTGACGCCGGTGCCCTTTACTTCCTGCGCCAGTGAGAGCATCAAGGCTTCCAAGGCGGATTTGCCCACGGCGTATGGGGAATTATTGCCTGGCGGCCTGCCGGCATTAGGCGAAGAAACCGCCAGTACTCGGCCCCAACCGTTCTTGAGCATAGGCGGAACGAATGCCTTGATCATCGCGTAGCTGGCGTGGAGATGCTGGTCGAGCATGGCATTCAGGTCTTCTTCTTCGGTTTCGAAAATGCCTTTTCCACCAATCCAACCGCCAAGGAAATTCAAAAGGACATTGATGCCGCCGAAGCGCTTCAGGATGCTCTGGCAGCATCGCCCGCTTCCTGCGGCTTACTCAAATCCACAGCCTTAGTCAAAGAGCGGGAAGAAGGCAGCTTTCGTTCCGCAGCCAGTTCGTCGAGTTTCGCCTGGTCTCGGCCAAGCAAGGCCAACTTGGCGCCGGCTTCAGCAAATAGGGCTGTGACCACAGATCCCAGGCTGCCAGTAGCCCCGGCGATGATGACAGTTCTTCCTGCTAGGGATGAATTGCTCACGGCAATTTCCATCAGCCGAGCTGATATTGGTAGACGGGGAAGCTTTCCCCTGCGAACTTGAATCCCAATTTCTTGTAAAGCCCCAATGAAGGCGTGTTGATGTCTTGCGTATTTACTGTCAGACGATCTTGGCCGCGACGCGCCTGCATTTGCACATCTTTTACCAAAGCGGAGCCCAGCCCTTGCCCCTGGAATTCGGGACTGGTGGCCAAGCGCGCCAGGTGTAATCCCTGGGAACTCCTTGTGGTGATTTGGTAGGCTGCGATCTTCCCTGCGCTTTCGATTAAAGTAGCGAACCCCGATTGATTAAAAGCCATCTGAATGGCTTCCAGTGAATTTTGCCAAAGCGGATTAAAGGCTGCCCGATCTACTTCATAAATGCCTTCAAGGTCTTTTTCTTCCATGCGACGAATAGTCAAGGAAGGTACTGCAGAGGGCTCCACCTTGTTCTTTGGGTTCCAGTCAAGCACCACTACGTTATGCGCATGCTGGAAATCACTTTTCGATAGAATTTTCAGGAACCAGTCCTGCAGGGGGATTGCAGCAACAGTTTCAGCGCCTAGTTCAACTAGCTGCTGACGGATTTGCTGCCAGAGCATTGCCCAAGCCTCGGCGGGGTCCAGGCGTGTGGCCACTGCGAAGATGCGAACCCAAGCTACACCGGGGGGATCTGGTTGGCAGGCGAGAGCGGCATTGAGGCGACCACCGGATTCAAGGACCAAATAGGGGTCTCGCCCCAGCCAGTCTAAAGGCCGTCGCCAATCCAGGTGACGGTGCACATAGGTTTCGAAATGCAGCAGGTTGGCCAACCGGCTGCGATCCTCTCCCATTGCGGGGCGAAGGCTGAGGACGGCGGGAGCGGCCATCGGGATGATTATACTTGACTGCACCCGAGGGACTTTATTTATTATTTTTCCGCAGGAATGGAGAGAAAAAATGCTTTACTGAATGTTCGCGAAGATTCTAAATTAACCCAGCAGTTCAGTTATGCTTTCAGCCAGAGCCCGCAATTTTTCCATAGAAATTCCCCTGAGTCGTTGAGCGAGATCTAAATAAGGACGATTTTCGGGATCGGCAATAAATTCTCTGAGGCTACGTGGCAGTTCTTCGAATTTCTCCACAGCTTGCTGGCTGGTGATCCATTCACCCACCGGCCCACTGTTGTCGGCGAATTGCTCCACCTGGTAACCCAGAGTGTTGGCTAACTGTTCCAACTCGGGGAGCGGAACTGGCGTTTCCCCGCTTTCGTACCGGCGAATTCGGCTGGTGGAAATCCCTGTGCGATCGGCCAAGTCTTTTTGGCTTAAGTTCTTTTCTGTGCGCGCCTGACGCAGCATGGCGGCAATGGAGCGCTGGCGCAGCGCTAGCAAATTTTCAGTCTCCAGGCGTTCAGTGGGATGAGGTTCCTGAGAAACTACTTGCTCGCTCCAAAAATGATTGATGGGCATCCCTAAATAGAAAGCCAGCAACTCCAACTCGGGCAGGGAGGGCGAATTGGAACCGCGCTCGATGGACCTGATCGTTCCGCTGGAGAGGCCAATCACGTCGCCCAGTTCCTTCATGGATTTCCCGGCAGCCAGACGCGCGTCGCGCAAGTGCAACCCGATAATCTTAGCGCGCAGTTGGACGGCTTTATCTTGTGTCATGGTTTTCTGGAAAATAAACCTGCCGCTTCCCAGCATTATAGTTCATCTGTCATTTCCCTCTCCAGATTCCCCGCCTTAGCTATTGAATAGCATATTCTCACGTCAACTGACTGTATTGGTTAGCTTGGTGGCCAGGGAACCTCTGGCGATCAGGGCATCACGTATCCCTCGCCGGACAACGTTACGATGAGTTGCGGGTTCTTGGGGTTCTTCTCCAATTTCTGCCGCAAACGCGAAATGCTCACCCACAGGATCTCCTTTTCCTCCCCGTACTCGGGACCCCACACGTTGCGCAGTAATTCTTCCGAGGTCAAGGTATTCCCTGCATTGCGGGCAAATTGCAACAACAGCCGGTATTCGGTGGCAGACAGCGAAACCAATTGCCCGGCTACGCTTACTTCGGCGCGGGCAAAGTCGATAGTCAGATCGCCCCGCGAGAAGCGGCTTTCGCCGAACTCGGGCGCGGCATGCTGGGCCCGACGCAACACAGCCCGCACGCGCGCTAGCAGTTCGTTGGCAGAGAAGGGTTTGATGACGTAATCATCGGCGCCGAGGTTGAGGCCGCGCACCTTGTGCTCTTCGTCGCCTTTGGCCGTGAGCATAATGATAGGAACCGTGGAGAATTCCCGGATGCGCTCACAAACGGCGAAGCCATCCATCTCGGGCATCATCACATCCAGCAGGATCAAATCAGGTTTTTCGCTGACAGTCAGGTCAATGGCTTGCTGACCATTTTTGGCCTTGATGACATCGAAACCTTCAGTTTGCAGGTTGGCTTCAACCAGTCGGACAAAACGGGGTTCATCATCTACGACGAGAATTCGTTCAGCCATGGGTTCCTTTCGATCATGCGGGTTGGGGGACTGCATGTTTGGGCAACGTGACGATGAATTCCGCTCCCTTGCCCCGCGCAGAACGGACACTAATTTTTCCGTGGTGGGCTTGCACGATTTGCTTGCAAATATACAGGCCCAAACCGCTGCCGCGGACTTTCTCTTTTGCTTCCGCTGTGCGGTAAAAACGCTTGAAGATGAATTTTTGGTCTTCGCTGGTTACGCCGGCCCCATTGTCTTTCACGATTAGCTCGACGCTCGGCCCCTTGTCGTTCAGTGAAATTTGCAATGGAGATTCTGGCGCATATTTGGCCGCATTGCTTACCAGATTCTCGATAACTTGACTGAGCCGTTTGGGATCTGCTTCGATTATGAAGTCGCTCTCACGCGGTGTCCACTGGATATCCATCTCTGGATAGCGGATCCGCAGCCGCTCGATATTTTCTCCAACCAATGTCGATAAATCGACGGTTTTCAGCTCAATGTCCAGAGTGCCCGATTGCAATCGCGACGAATCCAGCAGGTTATCTACCAGTTCGGTAAGGCGGTCTGTTTCCTCGTTGATGATGGAAAGAAATTCCTTCTGCGTTTCCGGGTTCCATTGGGTGTCTTCGCGCAATAACGTGGTCGAGTAGCCTTTGATAAAGCCAAGAGGCGTCTTCAGTTCATGGGAGACGGTTGCGATGAAATCGGATTGTAGTTGTACCAGGCGCCGCTCCGCTTCCAGGTTGGCTACGCGCTCCACCAAACGTTTATGTTCTAGCACCTGGGTAACGTGCAGCGCGATAAATTCCGCCAGAAGGATTTGATCGTCGGTAAATGGTGGGCCGCCAAAACGCACGAAGACCAGAGCGCCAATGTTCTTGCCGCCCAGCAACAATGGCAGGCCGAGGAAGAATCGTTGCTCGAGCCGGTCTTGGTTGGCCTTGATCTCCGGATGATGTAAAAAGTTCCCTCCGGTAGTGAATGCTTCTTTGGCTGCGACCTCGCCCCAGGCCGAATCGGCTTCCGAGGATCGGCCGCGACCTATCGCCCTGGCGAAGGCTGGTTCCAAGGCCCCGGATTGCTCGTTAACTAGATAGAGAACGGCGTTATCGAAGATAAATACGGGCCGCGCCAACCGTACGATTTCCGCAAGCGCCGTGTCGAAGTCGAGTGTCACAGCTACGGCGCGGCTGATGGAATACACCGCTGCCAATTCGTTCGGTCGCAGGTTGCCGGTTCCGCCGGGTCGTTTGGTCACAGTTTCCCTTGGGAGATGGGCAGGCTAAAGGAGAATCGGCTGCCTTGGCCCGCGTGGGTCTCGATTTGCAACTTGGAGCCGTGGGCTTCGACGATGCGCTTTACTAGTGTAAGTCCGATACCGGCGCCGCCCGCTTTACGCGTCGATGAGCTATCCAATTGATGGAAAGGCTCGAAGATTTCGTCGATCTTCTCACTGGGAATGCCGATGCCCGTGTCAGCTACTGCGATCTGGACGCGCCGCGCGTCCAATTCGGCTCTCAAGTGGGCGCGGCCGCCGGACTGGTTGAACTTGACTGCGTTGTCGAGCAGTTGCCCCAATACCCACTCGATTTTGTTGATGTCTGCCTGAATGGGAGGTAAATCGGGCGGCAGCGAGCTTGTTACCTGGATCCCGGCAGCCTGCGCCTTGCTTTGGACTTGTTTGATAACAATAGCGAATAATTCACCAAGATTGACCGGACCTGTCTCCAGATGCAGGCTCTCGGCGGTGTCGAAGGCCATGAATAATAGATTATCGATGAGACTGTTCAGCCGCCGGTATGATTTTTCCAACACCGTCAACGCCTGGCGCTGCTCGTTACTGAGCGAGCCCAGGGCTTCCGCCAAGAGCAGATCGATGTATCCAACCATGTGGGCTAGGGGGGTGCGCAACTCATGGGATACGTTGGAGATGAAATCGTTCTTCAGGCGGTTAAGTTCGGTAAGCTTGTCTAGCGCCTCTTGCAACTCGGCAGTGCGCTCTTGCACGCGCTGCTCCAGGAATAGGTTGCTCTGGTGTAGGGCTTCCTGCAATTGAGAGATTTGTTGGGTAATGGCAGCGTCCAGCTTGCTGCGCCCGATGAGGCCCAGATCGATGAGGGCTTGCCCAAGCAGGATACGCTGCCCCTGTTCGCCGCGTTCTTTTTGATACGCCAGAGCGCGTTTCAGGTCGGAAGGGGTCAATAAGCCCTGATCCACCAGGCTCTCACCCAGGCGCGGCACCAGCACTTCCGGGGCCAGGGGGCCGGTCATTCGTGGTCTTTGCAGGGTCACAGCATCACCGCTCGGCAAAACTCAGCGCTCTCTTCAGCTCCCGGGGTTACAAAATCGTTTAGTCGACGAAGAATCTGCGCCCTGGGCTTTCTTTTAGGAAAGTATACATGAGGAGGTGGTCTGTTCAAGCGGTACAAAATACCCAGCCGAAAATTTAGACGCTCTTCGAGGGAGAGCTTACCCCTGTGTAAAGGTATAATTGATGAGTCTTACAAAATTCTGACCAATTTCCTGCTATAGCGCCTTCTGAAAGGTATTTATGCCAGGTGGTACTTCAATCCAGCCTGTAGATATTGGCGAGCAGATGCGCTCTGCGTATCTGGATTACGCCATGAGCGTGATCGTCGCTCGTGCTCTTCCCGACGCGCGCGACGGACTGAAGCCTGTACATCGTCGCATTTTGTATGCCATGCTCGATATGGGCATTCGCTCGACCTCGGCCTACAAAAAATCTGCCCGTATCGTCGGCGAGGTGCTCGGCAAATATCACCCCCACAGTGACGTAGCCGTCTACGATGCCACGGCACGCATGGCGCAGGACTTCTCCATGCGCTATCCGCTCATCGATGGACAGGGTAATTTTGGCTCCATTGGGGGGGACCCGCCCGCGGCCATGCGCTACACCGAGGCGCGCCTCAACCCCATGGCCGAAGAACTGCTTGCGGATATCGATAAAGATACGGTTGATTTTGGCGATAACTTCGACTCTTCGCTCAAAGAACCACTGGTACTTCCCAGTCGAGTACCTAACTTGTTGCTTAATGGTTCCTCCGGCATCGCTGTGGGCATGGCCACCAACATCCCACCGCACAACCTCCGGGAATTGGTGGGCGCCCTGCGTTACATGATTGATCATTGGGAAAAATCCGACAATATCACTACCGAAAATTTGCTTAAATTTGTAAAAGGTCCCGATTTTCCTACGGGCGGAATTATCGCCGGCCTGGACGGTATCCGCGATTTGTACAGCAAAGGCAAGGGCCAATTGCTGGTGCGGGCCAAGTCGCGCATCGAAGAGGGCCGCCGCGGCCGCATGCGGATTGTCATCAGTGAGATCCCTTACCAGCTAAATCTCACGAACCTTATCGAACGCATCGCGGACTTGGTCCGTGAAGGGCGCCTGGAAGGCATCGCCGACCTGCGTGATGAATCCGACCGCGAAGGCCTGAGCATCGTGGTGGAACTGAAAGCTGGCGCCGAGCCGCGTTTGGTGCTCAATCGTCTGTACAAATACACCCCTCTGCAAAGCACCTTCGCTGCGCAAATGCTTGCGCTGGTGGACGGCGAACCGCGCCTGCTTTCCCTTAAGCGTGCCTTGCAGATTTTCGTTGAACATCGCCAGTTGGTCATTACACGCCGTTCCAAGTTCGAACTTGAAAAGGCGAAAGCCCGCGGCCATATTCTGGAAGGCTTGCTGAAGGCGCTGGCGAACCTAGACGCGGTCATCGAGACCATTCGCAAATCACCGGATGCTGAAGTAGCCAAAGAGCGATTGATGTCTAAATTCAAGCTCTCGGACAAACAATCCCAGGCAATCCTCGATATGCAGTTGCGCCGGCTGGCGGCTCTGGAGCGCAAGAAAATTGAGGACGAGTACAAAGAAATCACTGAGCGTATCGCTTACTTGGACGATTTGCTCAAGCATCCCAAAAAGATCCTCACACTAATTAAAGAAGACCTGGGCGAAATGGAAAAAGCGTATGGGGACGAGCGCAAAACCACCATCGATGCCGAGGGCAAAGGAAAACAAGACCTCACCGAAGAGAGCCTGGTTGCCGATGAGGCCGTGCTGGTTAGCCTCACCCAACAGGGCTATGTGAAACGCATCGCCGCCAAGGCATTCAAGGCGCAGGTCCGGGGAGGAACGGGAGTTAAAGGTCATGCCACCAAAGATGAGGACGAGGTCCTAATCCTGGTGCCCGCCCGAACTCTGGATACCGTGCTCTTCTTCTCTGACCGCGGTAAGGTGTATTCTGAGAAGGCATACCGTATCCCAGATGCCGATCGCACCTCACGTGGTACGCCCATCATCAATATTCTTAGCGTCAGCTCAGGGGAGACGATAACTGCCGCCGTTCCAGTTCCCGATTTCAAAGCGGCGGAGTTCTGCATGATGGCCACGCGCAAAGGCAAGATCAAGCGCATGGCGCTTAATGAGTTCGAAGCCGTGCGGCCCTCCGGGCTGATTGCCATGAGTCTGGATAAAGGCGACGAACTTGCCTGGGTGCGCTTGGCTAGCGGCAAGGACCAAATCATCCTTGCCACCCAACAGGGCAAAGCTCTGCGCTTCCCCGTCTCCTCGGTGCGACCGATGGGTCGCCAGGCGGCCGGTGTGAAGGCTATTAGCATTAAGACCAACGACCAAGTAGCGGGCATGGAAGTGGTGGAACCCGGCGGGGACTTACTTGTCGTCACTACCAAGGGTTATGGCAAGCGCACTCCGCTTAAACAATACGCGGCAAAAGGGCGCGGCACCAGCGGTATGCTTACCATCGATGTAAAGGCGCTTGCCAGTGTAGGCCGGATCGCGGCTGTCCGTGTCGTGCAAAGCGCCGATGAAGTGACGATCATCTCGACAGGCGGCGTTGTGCTCCGTACGAAAGTCAAAGACATTAAGCAGGCGGGGCGCGCTACGCGTGGCGTACGTCTTATGAACGTCGCAGGGAGCGATAGCGTGGCGACTCTGGCTCGTATCGCCGCTGCAGACCTCAAACGCGTGGGTGCATCTCAGGAAAACGGCAAAGAAGAGAAGTAGAAAACTCTACGAACAAAAATGGGCGACCATCGGTCGCCCATTTTTTATTGGTGTGATTTTTCAACTAATCGGAATCGCGATGATGCCTGTGACCAGCAAGAAAAACGCCCCGATGATTATCACCATTAGAAAGAACATCAACGAAACAATGAAACGTTGAAAAGGAGTCATGCCCAGGAATCCCGTTTCGGGTTCTGGAGTTAATTCCGTGGTGGTAGTTTGCTCTATCTCGTCGAGGAAACTACTGGTTTCGTCTTCTTCCCTGAGAAAATCGTCGAGCATCTTTCTCCTATGCCAGGTAGTTTAGCTTATTTCAAAGGCCTGTCAACCAACGAGCGGATTTGGATTTCGCCCATGTGGAAGGTCTGCACTTCAGCAGACGGAAGGCGTATTTGTAACTGTCCGTCGGCACTTAGTCCGTGGATTTCACCTTCTACGATCGATTTTTCGCCGATCCCCAGCCGTACGCGCTCTCCTTTGAAAGCCAGACGCTGTTCCCAGGCCTGTACGAAGGTGGGCTCGCTCAGCCTATCTTTCCAGGCGATCAGGCTATCCAAAATGCTCCTTAAAAGCAGTGCGGAGTTGACTTTCTTTCCTAATACATTCTCCAGGCAGGTTGCCGGGAAATTCAGCTCTTTTGCTGGAGGCGCTGAGTTGGGTGCAACATTGATGCCAATGCCCAGGATCAGAGCCTGCAATTGCTCTCCTGCCCAACTAGACTCGGCCAGTACCCCGGAAACTTTTCGACCCTCGAGTAAGACATCATTTGGCCATTTGATCTTTGGCGATAGTTGATACAAGGTCTCAAGCGCTTTGCATACCGCTAATGCTCCCAGGCCCGAAACCAATCCCAACAAATTAGGCTCAAACAACTGTGCCGGGGCGAGCAATAAACTGAAGGCCAACGCCGATCCTGATGGGGTAAGCCAACGCCGGCCGGCTCGCCCGCGCCCGCTGGTCTGCTCATCCGCATAGGCCAGGCAGAGCCCTTGTAAGCCCTCTCGTGCCCAAGTGGCGACCACGTCATTTGTAGACGCTACGCTTGAAAAATATGCACTCTTTGCTAAGGGCAGTCCTCTAACAGCCTCACGAAATTCGGCTTCCAGCATATTCGCATTGTACTAGGGGCTGGTTTTACCAGCCCCGTATTGCGAGCGAGGCAATCTTTTCGTTTTTTCTGGACGAACCCCATCACGCATGGTATACTTTTTTTGCGCTCGCGTTCGCGGGCGCGTTGTCTGCAAGCGAAAGGTACGAGGCGCAAATTTACGCCGTGCACCTTGGAGCAGACATCAATCTCACACGCTTCCCGACCCGGCAGGGCGTGCCAACCAGCAGGTTGGTGCCTGCCAGGAATGACGGAAGCGGAGGCGAAACGCAAAGGAGTATTGCTTATGGCCGCAGTTGATATGAAGGCCTTACTCGAGGCAGGGGTCCATTTTGGCCATCGCACCCAGAAATGGGATCCGCGTATGAGGCCGTACATCTTCACCGAACGCAACGGTATCCACATTATTGATTTGCAGCAAACAGTCAAAGCCCTCGAGGAGGCCTACACCTTGGTTCGCGACCTGGTGGCGGGCGGCGGCACGCTTCTCTTTGTGGGCACAAAACGCCAGGCAGTCGAAACGATTGAAGCTGAAGCTCAACGTTGCGGGATGCCCTATGTGACAGTGCGCTGGTTGGGCGGCATGCTCACCAACTGGCAAACCATGCGCCAACGCATCAACGAGCTGGAGAATCTGGAGCGGGTCAGTGAGCAGCCCACCACCTCCGGGCTCACGAAGCGCGAATTGCTTTCCAACACGCGCATGATCGAAAAACTGGAAGACCGCTTTGGGGGTATTCGCGAACTGACTCGAGTGCCCGACATGCTCTTCGTGGTGGATGTGAATCGCGAAGAGACAGCTGTGCGCGAAGCGAATATTCTTAAGATCCCGGTCTTGGGTCTCGTGGATACTAATTGCGACCCAAGCGTGATTGACCATGTAATCCCATCCAACGACGATGCTATCCGTGCAATTAAGCTTATGGTTTCTTATATCGCCGATGCCGCGCTGGAAGGTGCCTCACTGCACCAAGATAAACAGGCCCAGGAAGAGCCGAAGAAAGCTGTCAAGACAACAGCCAGGCGCCGCAGCGGCGAAGCCGTGCCTGAAGAACTGACCGATGCGGATCTGCTCGGTCAGGCGACCCTGGCTAAAGTTGCGGAAGAGCAGGCCAAGGTGGAGGCTGAAGCAGTCGCCAAGGCTGCCAAGGAAGCCAAGAAAGCAGAGGGAATGCCGGCTGAAATTGGCGAAGCAAAAGCCCCGGCTAAAAAGGCGCCCGCAAAGAGACCGGCCAGGAAACCTGCAGCCCCTAAGGCCCGGAAACCGAAGATTAAATTCAGGAAGTCAGATCTCGAAGGCGCAGGCGAAGATAAATAATAAAATGGCAATTACGACTGAACAGATCAAAGAACTGCGCGAAGCCACCGGCGCCGGCGTCTTAGATTGCCGGGCTGCGCTCGAGCAATCTGGCGGCGATTTTGAAAAAGCCGTGGCCTTCTTGCGCGAGAAGGGACTCGCCAAAGCTGCCAAACGCGCCGGTAAAGAAGCTTCCGACGGAATTGTGGAGTTGTACTCCCATGGAGGCGGACGGGTGGGTGTTATGGTCGAAGTGAACTGCGAGACCGACTTCGTCGCCCGCTCCGATGCTTTCCGTACGCTGGCCCATGAGATCGCCCTGCAGATTGCGGCGGCCGCCCCTGAATGGGTGAAGGATGGAAATGTACCCGAGGCAGTTCTAAATGAGGAGCGCGAGATTGCCAAAAATCGCGCCAAAGAAGAAGGCAAACCCGAGGCTGCTTGGTCCAAAATAGTGGACGGCCGCCTCCAGAAATTTCTCGAAGAAAAAGTGTTGCTGCGCCAGACTTACATCCGAGATGAATCCAAGACCGTGCAGGACCTTATAAGTGAAGCCATCGGCTCTATCGGCGAAAACATCGTGGTACGGCGTTTTGCTCGCTGGGAACTCGGTGAGCATGTCGAAAAATGAAGTAGTGAACGGCCAACGAAAGGTTGGCCGTTTTTGTAAAACCTTGCGAAGGCTGACCTTGAAAATAACCTGGCCTCAAACCCAACCTTCGCAAGGTTGAAGGAGACGACATGACGGCAGCGCCAAAATACAAACGTATCTTGCTCAAGCTCAGCGGAGAAGCATTAGCGGGTGATCAGGGATTTGGTATTGACCCCGACAAGGCGGAAACTATTGCCCAACGCGTCACAGAAGTGGTTCAGTTAGGTATTCAACTGGCTATCGTGATCGGCGCCGGCAATTTGTGGCGCGGCCGCATTGGCATCGAGCGCGGCATGGACCGAGCCACCGCAGACTACATGGGCATGCTGGGAACAGTGATGAACGCCCTGGCACTAATGGACGCGATTGAGCGCGGCGGAGTGGAAACCCGCGTGCAGTCAGCCATTGAAATGCGCGCGGTGGCGGAACCCTATATTCGGCGCCGCGCCACTCGCCACTTGGATCTTGGTCGGGTGGTGATCTTTGGCGGCGGTACTGGCAACCCTTACTTTTCCACCGACACCGCTGCCGCTCTGCGCGCTATGGAGATCGGCGCCGACGTGGTCATCAAGGCAACCAAGGTCGACGGTATCTACCAGGAGGACCCCAAGCTGAATCCCAAGGCCAAACGCTTTGCCCATCTGAGCTACATCGAAGCGCTAAATATGCGCCTGGCCGTAATGGACAGCACCGCCATCTCTCTCTGCATGGAGAACGACCTGCCGATCATGGTACTCAACTTCTGGCAGGAAGAGGCGCTGAAGAATGCGTTGCTGGGTAAGACAGTGGGAACGCTGATCAATGACGGTAAGGGCTGACACCTGAAAATCGTATAATCGACTCATGGCCTACCTGCTGTTGCTTGCGTTGGTCATGGTGGCGGGCATTGTCTTCATTCAGTTGTCACGGGCAGCCAGCCTCCGATCTGTTTCGCAGAATTTCTTTGGTATAGGCTTTATTTTCCTCGGTTTTGGTCTACTGGCCGAAATTATCCTGGGCTTTACCCTCGATGAATATGCCGCCAAGCTGTTTTATTTGGCGCGCGGAACGCTCGCCTTGGCCTGGCTTGGTCAAGGGTTGCTTCTGTTTCTGTTCCCCGGGCGCCCCATACTGCGCTGGCTCAACTATGCACTCGTTATTGGCAGTTTGGGCATGTTTGTTCTTATTCTAGTTTCTCAGGTCACCACGGCTCAAGATTGGTATTCACCCGCAAGCCCGATTTACGGACAAATTGGCGATTTACTGGCCACTAACCGGCCTACTCGCTGGGGGACATTCGGCTTGAATCTTTTCGGATCGGCGATCCTTATCGCCGGCCCCTTGTACTTCTTGTTTATACAATCTGTGCATCGAACCGCAGTCAAAATTGTGGCGGCCGTGCTAATTGCTTTCAGTGCAATCGGCTTGTTCTTTCCACTCTATTGGCCACCTGCCAAGGCCGACCCTTTTTTCTATTTGATTGAATTGTTGGCGCCGGTTGCTTTGTTTGTCGGGCTGAATAATCTGCCTGCTGCCGATATCAGATCTGATGCAAGGCGGAAGCCGCGATGAAAAATATCTGGCTGTTAATTGTTCTTGTTGCATTAGTAGTCGTTTTTCTTTTAATCCGCGTTAACGCCTACGAACCCATCGGTTATTCGATCTCGACCTACGATACCCAAGCCTTTATTACCGCTGGTCGGGTCCCGTTCTTCTCCAGAGAGTTCTTTACCTCGGACAGACCCGCAACCATTAGCTTGTTTTATAAACTATTGCAACCGGCCAGCGGTTACCAGATCACGGCTTTCGCCAGCCCGGCTGAAGATATCTATCAGCCGCCCGCTATCCAGCCTGGCTTGCAGCGGGTGGCGTTTGCCCAGGGTCTACTCTCCATCAGCGCCTGGTTGCTGCTTGCTGTGATTGTGGTGCGCCGTTTGACGAATCCTGGCCTCAAGATCATTGCCGGGCTGCTCATCCTGGCCTTTGGCTTTTCTCCGACCATAGCAGAGTGGGATGCAGTTTTATTATCGGAGCCGCTGTCCCTAACCCTGTTCGTTATCTTGCTGGCGATTTCAATTGAGTTGGCTTTTCGATTCGCGCAACAGGCTTCGGCAGCATCTTGGACCAAGGCTCTGTTTGCCTTCTGGGGAGTTGTTCTGTTGCTGTGGATTTTTGCCCGTGACACGAATGCTTACATGCTGCTTATCTTCATAGCAGCTTTGGGCGTTTTGCTCGTTTTGAGGTGGCAGCGAAAGTTCACCGGGTTGTTGTCCACTCGCGCCCTGATCGTTGCCATTGCATCATTGGCTTTGCTCTTCGTCATTCACAATTTCACCTTGCAGCAAAGTGGCCGCTGGATCAATCCCTTCTTCAACAATATTCTTCACAATGTCTTTCCCTACCCGGATCGAATAGCCTTCTTCGAAAGCAAGGGCATGCCGATTACCGACGAGGTCTGGGCACTGCGCAATAGTCCCGGTAACGAGGACGGTTTCTTTGAGATCCCGGAATTAATGTCCTGGACCAATATACATGGGACCAGTACCTACATGCAATTTCTGCTTGCTTTTCCAGGTTGGGCTTTCGAAAAATTCTTCACTGGTGTCGAGACATCATTTAGCGAAAACCGGCAACCTTTCTTTTTCCCCAATGAATATCGAACTGCCCCAGCCATATCTTACATTGGCGACCTGCTGCACCCAAAGTCCAGTTCCGTGATTTGGATCGTATTAATTGAATTGGCCGTATTCGGCTACCTGGCGTTCCGCCGGGATAAGCCCCCGCACATCGCATTATTTTTGCTCCTTGCCACCCTATTCCTCGGTGAGATCCTGATGCTGTTCGTCAGCATCCACGGGGATGCACTGGGTACCGTGAGGCATGCCATGGGCTCCGTCATGCCGTTGCGCCTCTCGGTTTGGCTATTTCTCCCCTTTATTCTCGATATGTATGGGCTGCCAGAAGATAAATCCATCGAGGCGCGAAAGCTCAAGCGAAACATGGCAAAACAAAAGAGGGTCCGCTGAGCCGGAATGGCGGCCGGTGGTAAAATCAAAAAGCTCCATATATCTGCGACAATAAACTTCTTCTAGATCTCTCTCCCTGGCTTGGAGGTAATCAGTGATATCCGACATCCTCAAAGAGACCCGAGAACGCATGAACCATTCGGTGCAATCCCTTAGGGAGGATCTTGCTGTAATCCGCACCGGGCGCGCTTCGCCCGCGCTGGTTGAAAAGTTGTCCGTGGAATATTACGGCCAACCCACGCCCCTCATTCAATTGGCTTCGATTAGCGTTCCTGAGCCTCGCCAGTTACTCATCAAACCTTTCGATCCAGGCAGCCTTAAGAACATTGAGCGCGCCATCCTGACCTCTGACCTTGGTCTTACCCCCAACAATGATGGCAAACTGATTCGTCTGATACTTCCTCAACTAACCGAGGAGCGGCGCAAGAACTTGGTAAAGGTGGTTCATGCCCGCGTCGAGGAGGCCCATGTGGCCGTCCGCAACATCCGCCGCGATGCCATGAAAGATATCCGCGAGTTCAAAGAAGAGAAATTGATTGGTGAAGACGATGAAAAAAGGGGTGAAGAAGAAATGCAAAAACTTACCGATGAAATCATCAGGCAACTCGATACGATAGGCGCCGCTAAAGAGAAAGACGTCATGGAGGTCTAGCCCCGCGGATGGCTAAGGATAAACCTAAACTCCCCGATCAAGTGCCGCAGCATATCGCCATCATTATGGATGGCAATGGGCGCTGGGCTAAACAGCGCGGCTTGCCGCGCCTGGCTGGCCACCGCGCCGGCACAGATAACCTGCGACGCATCATCGAGGCCTGCGTGGAATTTGGAGTGAAGTACCTTACTATCTACGCGTTCTCGACTGAGAACTGGGGACGCCCCGAGGACGAAGTCAGCGGACTGATGAGCATCTTCGACGAGGTCTTCGAACGCGAATTGACTGAGTTGCACCGCCAGGGCGTTCAACTCCGCCACCTCGGCCGTTTGGAGGGATTGCGCGAGTCTCTGCGCGAAAAAGTGCGTAATGGCCTGGAACTGACCAAGAACAATAATCGCCTGGTACTCAACGTCGCCTTCAATTATGGCGGCCGCGATGAGATCGTACACGCCATTAAGTCGATGCTCAAGGAGAGCATGGCCCCCGGCGCGGTTACCGAAGATTTGGTTTCCCGTTACTTGTATACGTCGGGTATCCCTGACCCCGATTTGGTAATCCGCACCTCTGGTGAGCAACGCATCAGCAATTTCCTCATATGGCAAGCCGCCTACGCAGAGTGGGTCTTCCCCGAAACCCTGTGGCCCGACTTCGGCCGCGAAGAGCTCCTGGCGGCCATCCAGGAATTCGGGCGGCGCGAACGTCGCTTCGGTTTGATCCTAGAGCATTAACCCTATGTTGCAGCAACGCGTGTTGTTCACTGTTGTAGCTCTGCCATTGGGTATCGCCGCCGTGATGGCCGGCGGCTGGATTTATGCCGGTGTCGTTGCGCTGATCCTGGCACGCGCCGCTTGGGAATATGCAGCCTTGTTCCGTTCTGGCGGCGGGCAACCGTCCGCGCTGATACTGGTGGGTGGAGTGCTTGCGATCTTCGTTGTCCGGGCGACATCCGGCTTGGTTCACGACGGCTGGCTGTTGCCTGTTCTCATTGGTCTTACCATGGTCATTCATCTGGTGCAATTCGAGCGAGGACGCGATCGCGCCGGTTCTGATTTTGCCGCCACGCTCAGCGGCATTTTTTATGTTGGCTTGCTCGGCAGCTACCTGATCCTCTTGCGCCAACTCCCCGATCATGGAGAATGGTGGCTGATGCTCACTCTGTTTGCCGTCATGCTGGCCGATACTTCTGCGTATTTCGTTGGCATTACGCTTGGCACCCATCGCTTGGCGCCGCGCCTCAGCCCGAAAAAATCCTGGGAAGGCTATATCAGTGGCGTGTTCTTTGCCACGGTCGGCACACCATTGTTCCTCTTGCTCTTCCGCCTCTTCGGCCTGCCTGATACGCCTGCCTTTTCCCTGCTCAACGCTGGGCTGCTGGGCCTCGTGATCGGAATTGTGCCAACTTTGGGTGATTTGGGTATCAGCATGATCAAGCGCGAGATGCATCAAAAAGATACCAGTGACATTTTGCCCGGCCATGGCGGGGTGCTTGACCGCATCGATTCCTGGCTTTGGGCCATGCCCATTGGCTATTACCTGATTCTCTTCCTATTCCTCAATTCAAATTAAGGAGCGAAATCAATGCTGGATCGTACCCCTTCTCGCAATCTTGCCATGGAGTTGGTACGGGTTACCGAAGCGGCTGCGCTTTCCGCAGCCCGATACATGGGACGGGGTGACAAGAAAGCGGGGGATCAGGCTGCGGTGGATGGCATGCGCCTGGTGCTGAACACCGTCGAAATGGACGGGATCATTGTCATCGGTGAGGGTGAAAAAGATCATGCACCCATGCTCTACAATGGCGAGAAATTGGGCACAGGTGACCTGCCACAAGTGGATATCGCTGTTGACCCCATCGATGGCACTAGGCCGTTGGCCGAAGGTCGCGTAAACTCAATTTCCACCGTCGCGTTGGCGCCGCGCGGCGCCATGTACAATCCCGGCCCTTTTGTCTACATGAATAAGATTGCAGTAGGCCCCGCGGCTAAGGGCGCTATTAACGTCGAGGCTTCTGTGGAAGAGAACCTCCGTGAAATCGCCAAAGCCTCGGGGAAGCGAATTCAAGACCTGGCTGTTGTCATGCTGGAGCGGCCGCGGCACGAAGAACTGAAAGCCGAAGTGCGCCGTTGTGGCGCTCGTCTCCGCATGATCGATGATGGCGATGTAGCCGGAGCGCTCATGAGCGCCTGGCCTGACTCGGGCATAGACGTACTCATGGGTATCGGCGGCACACCCGAAGGTGTATTGGCCGCCTGCGCTCTGCGCGCCATGGGCGGCGAGATCCAGGGCAAACTTTATGCTCGTAACGATGAAGAGTTGGCCCGCGGCAAAGCCATGGGCTACGACTTCGATAAGGTTCTGACTATGGATGACCTGGTAGCTTCGGAAGATGTCTTCTTTGCTGCTACCGGCATTACCGATGGTGAGTTGTTGGATGGGGTCAAGTATTTCCCGAAGGGGGCGCGCACCCACAGTTTAGTCGTGCGCGGGGTCACTGGCACTGTCCGCCAGATCATCGCTACCCACAAGTTCGAAAAGCTCGAACACATCAGCTTCCTCGAATATTAACTGACCCGCTCGATTTACTAATTACCAATTACAAATTACGAGGCTTCTAACTACTTGACTACCTCACGATCTGACTAAAATATGGTATAGTCTCGCCCACAATTTAATAAAGACCCGATGGAGTTTTCATTTTCCGTTCCCAGAAGGAACGGAAAAGAAACTCCCGCGTGCCATCTTTTGGCACGCATTCATCCAGAGAGGTGGAGGGACCGGCCCTTTGAAGCCTCGGCAACCGCCGCGAAAGCGGAAGGTGCCAACTCCGGCAGCTAAGTCTGGAAGATGAAAGGGTGGTTGAAAAATACCGAGACCCTTTCAGTACGCCGAAAGGGTCTTTTTCATAAACGGAGGTTTGTTTTCGATGAGTAGCACATTCATGGCAGCAGAAAAACTATTGTTCACGTCTGAATCAGTGACGGAAGGACACCCGGACAAGATCTGCGACCAGGTGAGCGATGCGGTGTTGGATGCCTGCCTGGCGCAGGACAAGTATTCACGCGTGGCTTGCGAGACCGCGGTGAAAACGGGCTATGTGATGGTCCTGGGCGAGATCACCACCAAGGCTGTGTTGAATTTCGACCAACTGATCCGTTCGGTCATAAACGATATTGGTTACACAGACAGCGAGTACGGATTTGATGGCAATTCATGCGGCGTGTTGGTTGCTCTTTCGCAACAGTCCGGTGACATCGCTCTGGGTGTGGATAAAGCCCTGGAAGCCAAATCCGGCGAGATGACTGATAAGGAAATCGAGGCTGTCGGCGCCGGCGACCAGGGCATGATGTTCGGCTTTGCTTGCAATGAAACTGATACCTTGATGCCCATGCCCATCTATCTAGCGCATAAGTTAACCCGCAGCCTGGCGGAAAACCGCCGCAATGGCCGGCTGAAGTGGCTGCGCCCGGATGGCAAGAGCCAGGTAACCGTCGAATATTCGCATGGCAAACCGAAGCGCGTGCACACCGTGCTGGTCAGCACCCAGCATGCTCCCGATATTTCCCACGCGGATATCGTTGAAGGCTTGATGGAAGAAGTGATCGGTCCCACGCTCCCCAAGGACTTGGTGGATAAAGATCTCAAGGTCTACGTGAATCCCACCGGCCGCTTTGTCATCGGCGGTCCCATGGGGGACGCCGGCGTTACCGGCCGCAAGATTATCGTCGACAGCTACGGCGGCATGGGCAGACACGGTGGCGGCGCCTTCAGCGGCAAAGATCCCACGAAGGTGGACCGTTCCGCGGCCTATGCGGCCCGTTGGGCGGCCAAGAACATCGTGGCTGCCGGGTTGGCAGATCGCTGCGAGATTCAGGTTGCTTATGCCATCGGCATGGCGAGGCCGATGAGTGTGAACGTGGAAACATTTGGCACGGGTAAGATCCCCGATGAGCAGATCGCCAGAATTATTGACGAACATTTCGACCTGCGTCCGGGCGCTATTATCCGCGACCTGGATCTGCGCCGCCCCATCTTCCGCCAAACTGCTGCCTACGGCCACTTCGGCCGCGACGACGTCAGCTTCCCCTGGGAGAACACCAGCAAAGCCAAAGACTTAGCGAAAGCTGCTGGACTATAACAAGAAAGAGCGCCGCACTAAGTGCGGCGCTTACTTTGTCCGTCGTTACGTGGAGCACTGAGGCGCTCTTTCTTTTTCCGTCATTGCGAGGAGGCGTTTTGCGTCGCCTTTAGCGACGCTGCCAGAGCCTGCCCTGACCCTGAGCGAAGCGAAGGGGAATGGGTGGCAATCTCGAAGAATTCGGTTCGCTCTGGAAACAGGCTTGTCGTACGTCCAATTTGATTAGCAAATGTAAATGCAGTTTCGAGATTGCTTCGTCCGCTTGCGATGCAAGCATCGCAATGCTCCTCGCAAGGACGAATGAGTCTACGCCGTCTGTAGATGTGGCATCACCTTGCCGCTGATTCGCTCCTTCGGCTGGTATCCAACCATGCGCTCGAGCATCTCGCCGTTTTTGAACAACATTGTTGTAGGCACGCTCATTACTTGGTAATCCATCGTGAGTTGGGTGGCCTCGTCCACATCCAACTTGACCACCTTCACATCATCGGCCCATTCCTTAGCCAATTCCTCCAATACGGGCTCCAGAATAAGGCAAGGTTGGCACCATACCGCCCCGAATTCGACCAGCACAGGCTTCTCGGATTTCAGTACTTCAGTTTCAAAACTCTCGCTAGTCACTTCCTGCAATTGACTCATCGGGCGACTCCGTTCATTGAGTGGGAAATTCATCCTAGCAAGAGCAGAGAACGATGTCAAGCGGACAGATGTCATGGGGTCTTGAGGTCAAGAAGTCTAGAAGTTATGACGTCCGGACCTCTTGACTTCAAGGCCTTGGAACGCTTCCCCCCTTTCCCCATGATAAAATCTTGCTTCACGGGCGCGTAGCTCAACGGCAGAGCAGTGGCCTTTTAAGCCATTGGTTGGAGGTTCGAATCCTCCCGCGCTCACTGAAAAT
The DNA here is from genome assembly GCA_023485685.1 of Chloroflexota bacterium. Lineage (GTDB taxonomy): Bacteria > Chloroflexota > Anaerolineae > Anaerolineales > UBA11579 > JAMCZK01. Next base: position 26,632 of record JAMCZK010000051.1, read on the forward strand.
TACCCGTAATTCTGACCGTTCTGCACTGAATTGAAGTTGATTTTCAAAATCGGGAGTAACGCGGGGTAATTATTTTCCTGAAAGTAATTCTTCCAAAACTTCTGCGGCATGAACTTGCATAGAAGGTATCAGATGGCCGTGCATATCAAAGTAATACTCGGCTTGGCATCCCCCAGTCTGTGAGATGCTATCAGCACATCAACACCTAGCGAAGCAGTCGTGTGTCGTAAGTCGTGAAAACGGATCGGCGGCACTTCAGCCAGTCGCAAGAGTTTCCTAAACGCCTTGGTCAAGTTGGTTGGGTCCATCGGAGTACCAACAGCGGAAGGGAAAACGAAATTCAAATCCTGCCAAAGCCCTTCGGCCTTCTCAGCATCAAAGCCATTCCGGATTTTTTTGCAACTGAGCGAATAGTCGCTGCGCAAGTTGATTTCGGAGACTTGGTTGTTACTCTGTACCTCGCAGGAATAGGCCTGGCCGTAAGCAGTAATGTGAATTGATCACCGTATTGCAGATCTTGCCCACACCCTTGAGGTGTGCCACAAAGAGGGTATCCTGCCCGGCCTTCTAGCTCACACCGCTCCGTGAGGCTTTAGCGGCGAATCATCAACTTCAATCTGCCTTTAATCAGTTAGGGCGCGTTACAAATAGGGGCTGGAACCCAACTGGGGCATGGCATCCCTGGCCCCGTTAGGTCCACTCCATCATCAGAGGAATCAACCGGCGCACTCGTGGGAGTGTCACTTGGGGCAAGTGTGGGGGTCTCGGTTGGCATTCTGGTAGCAGTTTGGGTCGGAGTGAGGGTTGAGGTAGGGGTTGAAGTGGGGGTTGAAGTAGGGGTTGATGTCGCGGTCGAGGTCGGGGTTAAAGTCGGGGGTGTTAGTATTGGTGCTACCACCTTGTACGTCCCAAAAATAACCAGCAACACTATAGCTACCGCTATTACATATTTTGTCATTCCTCGCTCGCTTTCTTATTGACTTGCTAGTGTAAACTATTTTCTGTAAATTTTTAGAAAGTAGGTCAGGTATCCCTTCGGCTTCGCAGGGAGGCTCTTTCAGAAGGTCTAGAAGCCAATGAAAGGAAAGACCATGACCCACCTTGACGATTGTACTTTATCGAAAGAGTTCTCGAGCCGTTGGGCAATGCAGGCTTGGAGGGACCGCCAGAGATGATCCGCATCCTGGTTAACCAAGCTATGCAATTGGAACGACAGCAACATCTCCATGTGGCGCCCTTTGTACGCAACCCGGAGCGGCATGGCCGAGCGAATGGCTATAAACGCCAGAGGTCGAGAGGCGAGTGGGCGAAATCACCTTCGACCTTGGTACAGTACAATTGTCCTGGGCAATTGTACTGTTAAAAGACAGGGCAAATGACCCTTGTGGTGTCGAAAACCTGAGTAGATGATTGCTTACTGAAATGAAAGGGGCTAAGTGGGTGCGAAGCAAGAAAAGGAGCAATTCGATAACCCCTTGCGTACTTATAAAAAATTGGTCAAAGTTGACTGTATTTGCTAAATTGAAGCTGTTTATTAAGACTATTTGGTATGCAGGACTGAATAACAACCTGAGCGCAGCGGATAGGAGTTCGCCAATCTACCCCCGAAAAAGGGGAGAATTTTACAAGATTGTGTGACCCCTCGAATCCGGTTTGGTTACCTCCTTTTTAAATTGGCTTCCATGGTTGCTAGCAGATTCTGCTTCTGCTTATCTGTTAGTTTGTCCCAGTTTTTGACAATGAATAGAAGTGTAGAATCTAGGTCCCTCCCCATTAGTTCGTAAACTTCAGTTCCTAGCTTAACCGCCATTTTCGCAATATTTTCATCATCTGGCAACCGTCTGCCATTGATATATTGACTCAACGACACACGCGAGATTTGCAAGAAATCGGCAAATTCCCCTAGGGTGGTTCTCCTTCGTTGAGTGGCTTGCCACATTAAAAACTGTGTCTCAAGCCATTGTGAAAATTTTGACATTCTTCTATGCTACCAGATTGTGAAATAATACAGGTGTTCTAGCTGTTAAATTTATTAACGATTGACTTAATTTGTAATTAATGTTACAAACATAAACGAAAGGGCGAATCAATCGGCTCGAACACCCAGTAGTAAGGAGGATTTTGCAATGAGAAAAACAACTGTTTCTGTGGTGCTGGCCATCCTGATGTTGGTTGTCGGTTTTGGGGCCACACCCGCATATGCTGCAGGTGTACATTGCAGCAACGCTGACCTTTCCTTTAGCTACGATGCCACTACATTCAACGTATCATGGGTAGGGAACTCAAGAGTTACCGGCGCCTGGCTGGTTGTCCCCAATGGTATCGCTGGCAGAAGTACGGCCCTTGGGATTCCATATTTCTTCATCCCAGTCAGCGGGGCTGGATCCAGGGCATTTCCTGGGGATGCCACACTTGTCCACAGTGGATCAGGTTCGACAGTCGATCTCCCTGAAGGCGGGTATACGCACTCCTACCTCCTGGTTCGCACAACCCAGGGCTTTTGCAAGACGCCACTACCCAACTTCTCAGTCGACTTTCTACCGAAGCAATAACGGGATTCTATTCAAACTGTTTGAGCTGATTCAAGCCCAAAAAGGGAACGGAATGGTTATTGCCCACCGTTCCCTTTTGCTTTCTGGTGCGTGGACAGCACATCTTGGGACGAGTCATGTCAAATTTCTCGCGCTGGCTTGAGGAAAAATACCTCAAGTGGCAAATGGAAACTGGGTCGCGGTCAACGCTTGCGGACTTTGCCAAGTTTCTCGGTATTTCCCGGGTTTCCCTCAGCCAATACCTGCATGACACACGAACACCAAGTGATGCGCACTTGCTAAAGATTGCAATCCGGTTTGGAGAAGAAGTTTACGAATCTGTTCAGCAAAGTAGGATTGTCCAACCCATTTCTATGGGAAATATGGCGCGCAAATACTTTTTGAGATATTGGCCATTTGTATTGACCGTAATCATAACCTTAGCAGTATTCGAGGTGGGCCAATTACTTGCTTTATCAAATCAGAATAACAATCCGCAATCCTTCGAGCTCGAAACACCTTTGGCAAGTGAGATGGGTCAAAATCTCCCGGCAACCGCTGAAGCAGCACGTTTGCAGGCCCAGGTAACTGTGCAAGCCATTCAAAATTTGAAAAAAGGGGTATGTGATATTTTAGTTCCGGGTAGTAATCTGCGACTGTGTGATTTAAGTGGACGCGACCTTAGCAATATCGATCTTTCCGGTGCAAATCTTCAAGGTGCTATACTCGACAGTTCAAATCTATCTGGGGCAAACCTCTCGGGGGCGGACCTAACCGGGGCTTCGATGGTCTCTTCAACATTGACGTCGGCAAATCTATCCGAAGCCAAAATGAGCGGGGCAAATCTTTCTGGGTCCAATTTTGCGTATGCAAATTTTATCAACGCAACCTTAACAGGCATAACAGCAAGGGGAGCTGACTTTACTTGGGTGAACTTTACTGGAGCCACCCTTTTGGGGGCAGATCTTTCTGATAGCAATTTACTTAATGCAATTATGAATATTGAGCAGGCATCCGTCATATATTCGATGGAAAATACTTTATTGCCAATGAATTTAAGATAATAAACTCCTTGCCATGACCCTGGTAATCGCGGTTTTCTCCAATTGCGGGGCGGAAGACGCAAAATTTTACGCAGGGCGCCGTGAAAGATCAGTTAAATCTCCAGCCGACGCGGTGAGAGCGGCTGTTGCGAAATATTATCAGGAGAGGGAAGGGAAATGAAGAAAACATACGCACAAGTAAGAAGGGAATTAGCCGAGCTAGTGCAGGAACGCCGAAAGCTTTTGGATGGATCACTAAGCAAATCAAGCGGGCCATTGGGTGGAGGAACGCTAAAGCGAAACTCAATGATGAATGCCGAGAGGCGGAGACGAGTACGGGATTTAGAGAAAAGAATCAAAGGATTGAAGGCCAAGCTCACTTAAAATCTTACAAAATTGGGACAAAACTGGTGCCGACTTAGATACCTTTCGAACTGCCTTCCTATCTCGATTTCGGGGCTAGTTCGGGAGTAATTAGCATATACACATTGGAATTTGTAGACGCCTTTGACGCTTTTTTACGAGTAAATTCGGCATCCAAACGATGCCTGCCTGAAAAATGTGTTTCGGCTAATTTTTTTTAAGCCATTGGTTGGAGGTTCGAACCTTCCCGCGCTCATAAAAATTTCCTCGTAAATCGGGGAAATTTTTTATCTTGATAATTTTTCTGGGATTTGGGTTCAGTCTTCATCCGTAAAGCAACTTTCCAACCTTTCTCAAACTGGTCAGGTCCGAGACATCGTGATCAAGAAGGGGTAGGCGGGTTTGAAGTAGACTTGAGAAGCGATTGTCAATCTCGTCCAGGTACGTTTTTTGCAGATCAGCTCTTGCTTGCAGGAAACGGTTGCCTTCGATCACTTCCGGCAGGATGGTTTGATTAACAAGTAATCCTTGCACCGGAATTCCCAACTTAGCCAGTCCGGTTATGGCGCTTTGCGTTTCTTCTATTGGTAGCCTTTCGGGGAGGAGCACTAAGTTGAATACTGTTGCCGACTTGTTCTGCAGCACATTGAGGGCAGTGTCGTAACGCCTTTTGTCTTTTTCTAAATCCTGCATAGAGTTAGCGTTATCTCCGGTGTTTAGCAGTTCGGCCAGCTTTTTCCCTTCGACAATCTGTTTCTGCAGGAAACCTGCCCAGTCAAAAGGCATGGCTAGTTCTCGAAGAGACTTGCCGGTTGGGGCGGTGTCAAAAACTACCACATCTCCATCCGGTTCTTCCAAGAAGGAGACAAACTGGTCAAAGGTTGCCATTTCTTCCATGCAGGGAGTGCTGACAACATCGTTGCCGAAAGTTCCGCTTATTTGCGACATGACTCCGGTAAGCCTTGTTAGGAAGACTCCTTTAGAGTCAGTTGGGTTGATGTTTAACCCGCAGAGGTTTTTGACTTCGTTGATTGGAACCTTGGCATCTCCGCCTATATGTTGGGCAAAGATCGCAGACAAGCTGACTGTCGGGTCAGTGGAAACAATGGTTGTTTTATAACCGTGATCGGCAAACCAGACAGCGGTAGCGGTGGCCATCGTTGTTTTGCCGACTCCGCCTTTGCCCCCGAAAAAGAGGTATTTGGTATTTTTTTTATCAGGTAGCATGATGTTTAATAGGTCTTTATTCATTTTGGTTTTTCTCTTTAAACTGGCTCAGCGCTTCTTTCATTATCTCCAAGGTAGGAACGCCGTAGGAGACGATTTCGCCGTTGATCAGAACGGCTGGGGCAGCTATCTTTCCCTGATTAAACATCGCCATCAACTCTCCCATTACTTTCTTAGGGACGCCTCCCCCAAATATGGCAGTCGTAACAGGAACGATCTTCACTTCGGCTTCAATACCGGTTTCCGTAATCGCTTTTCCTACGATCTGTTCCGCTTGTTTGTCAAAACCAGCCAGGCTTGGAATGCAGCAAGCCGCGCTCAGGATGACAATGTTTGCCCCGGAGCGTTCGTGATTGACTGTTGACTCGAGGTCTTCGATGATTTTCATGGCAATGTGGTTACTTGTTTATTCAAAGCCCCGAGAATACTTTTAACAGTCTCGTCCAATACTTCTGCTTTGATAAGGGCAATGTAGTCAACCTTCCCATTCTGTTCTCCTGTTACCACTGCCAGTTTGTCTCCGGCCCTTATTTGTGCCTTTTCCCTTACGTCTTTTGGCAGCACCATCTGTCCCCGTTCGTCGATCGGGATAACCGCCGCCACCTTGCAGCAGCTGAGAATGTTCTTATTCCGTTTTGGCATTTCATTACCTCCGGTTTTTCTGAATTATCTGATTTATCAGAATATGCTGATATTATACAGACTCGAACAAAAATGTCAAGGTGGTCTTCACTAGGGTTTTTGGGTGCTAAGCCCACTTTGGAATATATGGGTAGTATGAACGACATTTAGGGGTAAATGTGGCCCCTCTAAGAAGATTCAGCTCTGAAAAATCCTTTTCCCCTAAGGTGCCATCGGTTGGAGGTTTGAATCCCCCCGCTCTTATTTTCGATTAGATTGCCAGCCCCGTCTCCAACCAAGATTGGAATTGATAAGTTAGTTTTACCCCGGTGTATATGGCATCCCTACCTGTTTATTACCCAACTCTCATTCGTGTATCGATGGCTACTGCCCCTTGTGTCGTCGCTCTGAGTGGATTGATTTCAATTTCCAGCAGTTGGGGATAATCGGAAGCTAATTGCCCCACCCGATATAGCACATCGAGCACCGCCTTCCTGTTAGCTGGGGGAATGTTACGGTACCCGTCCAACTTGCGTCCCGCCCAGGATTGTTTCAAGAGCGATTCAGCGTCATGTTCGGTCAGGGGGGTGAGAGAAAAAACGACATCATGCAGGCCTTCAACCTCTATACCGCCCGAGCCAAACATTAAAACAGCGCCGAATTGCGCATCTTGAACAGTCCCAATGATCACTTCTTGACCAGGGGCAGCCATTTGCTGGACATGAACACCCTGGATCTGAGCATCCGGTTGGACACTGGCGCAGTTTTGAAGGATGGTGTCGAATCCTTGTATAACATCTTGCGCGGTTGCCACATTCAATAAGACGCCGCCTACATCCGACTTATGCACAAGCTCTGTTGAGGCTACTTTGAGCACAACTGGGAACCCCACATCTTCCGCAAGTGCCACCGCCTCTTTTGCCGTTGTGGCTAACCCCATTTTTAGAAGCGGAATGCCATAGGCAGATAAGATTTGATGGACAATATCGGTGGGCAAAAAGCCTGATTTTTGTTTTTGTAAGATTGAGGCGACAAGTTCTTTTTGAATTCCGTCTATCGAAACTACTTGGGATTTAGCTTGTGCCAGATATTCAGCCCGTTGTGCCAAGATAGCCAGAGCCGAGGCAGCTCTTTCCGGAAAACGATATTCGGGAATGCGGGCGGCGCGGAAGAATTCGACCGCTTCCTGGACCATCCGTTCGCCCATAAGGGCCACAACCACTGGCTTCCTGGCCAAGTTGATGATGGGAATCAATGCTCTGGCAACGCTTCCCGCAGAGTGCACCGGAGGAGGAGGCAAGATCACCAGACAACTATCCACATGGGGGTCATTGAGCAAGGCGCCTAAGCAGCTTGCATACTGCTCTGGGGACGCGCCAGCCAGCATATCGATTGGGTTTTTGATACTGGCTGCAGGAGGCAATAGGTTCCGCAAATTCGTTTGGGTTGCGTCGGATAATTGCGCTAGATGAAGGCCATTTGCCTCTATGGCGTCTGCGGCGGTCACACCGGGGCCGCCCGCATTGGTTAACACGGCTACACCACGTCCGGGTGATGGAGGACACCACGCCAGAGCTCTGGCCCAATCAAAGAGCTCTTCACTTGTTTCAGCGCGGATGACGCCTGCTCTTTGGAAAGCGGCGTTGTAGGCAGATTCTTTTCCTGCTAAAGCACCGGTGTGCGAGGAGACCGCTTGTTGGCCGCTTTCGAAACGGCCGACCTTGAGGGCGACGATGGGTTTGTTGCGCGTCACGCGTTGGGCAGCTTCCACGAAACGGCGTCCATCACTTACGCCTTCCAGGTAAAGTGTAATGACGTGGGTGTGGGCATCTTCAGCTACCGGTTCCAACACATCACATTCGCTGACATCCGCCTGATTGCCTAAGCTGACGAGGCGGGATAAGCCAAAACCCTGCCCTCTGGCCCAATCGATAACTGCTGCACAGATAGCGCCTGAATGGGAAATAAAAGCCACATCGCCGGGGGTAGGTCCTGGGGGCGACAAGAAGGTGGCGTCTAGCGGTAAATG
>JAMCZK010000030.1 GCA_023485685.1 Chloroflexota bacterium
TACATCCAGCGCCATCCCGGACCGCACCACAGCATCTGCGAATGGTTGCTCGATAAGAAGATTCACCTCTGGGGGGTGGACATGATTTCCACTGACCATCCGATGAACCTGCCCATTGGCCGCTTCCTGGGCAAAGGCGGCCTGGAGCACTGGGCTAAGGTGCGTGCCATCGTCGAAAAGAAGTTCGGCGGCTCCAAGAAAGTCGATGAATTGTTCCCCCCCGAAGCCTACCAGCTCACCCACAATGCTTTGTTCCCACACGACTGCGTGCATGTGGAGAATATGGGTGGCGAGATCGGCAACCCAGCCCTTCACAACAGGCGCATCACGCTAGGCGCCCTGCCGTGGAACTTCAAAGGCGGCGAAGCCGCCTTCTGCCGCGCGGTGGCGTTTACTGAAGACTAGATAATGGCTACGCGCTATTTCGGCGAACGTATCAAACGCAACGAGGACCCGCGCCTACTCACCGGCCGCGCCCTCTTTGTCGATGATGTCAATTTGCCTGGAATGGTGCACATCGCTTTTGTTCGCAGCCCTTACGCGCACGCGCGCATCAAATCCATAGACGTTTCCGCTGCCAAAGAATTGCCCGGCGTCATCGCCATCTACACTGCAGAGGGACTGGGCAGCTATTGGCGCACTGGAATCTTGAATGTGGGCTTGCCGCCAATAAAGAACGCGATATTTCACGAAAGACTCCACCCCATCCTAGCCAAGGACAAAGTGCGCCACGTTGGTGAGCCCGTAGGTTGTATTGTTGCCGAAAGTCGCTACATTGCCGAAGATGCCGCTAATCGCGTTGCTGTGGATTACGAATCCCTCGCCGTTCACATTGACCCACGCAAAGCGCTGGAGCCTAAGGCTGCACTGATCCATGAGGACCTTAAAGACAACCTGGCGGCTCACGTGGTCCAACAAAAGGGGAACTATGAGAAGGCCAAAACCCAGGCGGATCTCGTCATCAAGCGTGAGTTCTTCTACGACCGCGGCACCGCCGCAGCTATGGAGAACCGCGGCATCGTGACCTCGTGGGACGACAAGGCCGGCAAGCTCACCATGTGGGATACCACCCAAGCGCCTGTCATTATCCGTAACGGCATCGCTAGCATGTTAGGACTGTCTGAGCACCAGGTGCGTGTGGTGGCGCCATTCATCGGCGGCGGCTTTGGCCCCAAGATCCTGATGTTTTATCCGGAAGAAATGCTGCTGCCTTGGATCTCGATGCAGCTCAATCGTCCCGTCAAATGGATTGAGGACCGCTCCGAGAATTTCTACTCGACAACACAGGAGCGCGGGCAGTTCCATGAATCCGAAATCGCGCTAAAGAAGGACGGCACCATCCTCGGAGTGAAGGATGTTTTTTGGCACGATAACGGCGCTTATGATCCTTATGGGCTCACCGTGCCGATCAATACGCAGTGCACACTGCTCAGCATGTACCACATCCCCAGCTATTTCAGCGAATTTACCGCGGTATTCACCAACAAACCCATCGTGACCCCCTATCGCGGTGCGGGACGCCAGCACGGCATCTATGTCATGGAACGACTGATGGACGCGGCCGCCAAAGAACTCGGAATGGACAAGGTCGAACTACGTCGAAAAAATCTTATCCCGCCGGACCAGTTCCCCTACAAACAGGGCATCATCTACCAGGATTTCTCTGAGCTCACTTACGATAGCGGCAACTACCAACCGCTCGTCGATAAGGCGCTCAAGATGATCGACTACGATAAGTTCTATGGGGAAATGAAACCCGGGGCTGAAAAAGAAGGCAAAAAACTCGGCTTGGGCTTTGTATGCTACGTGGAGGGAACAGGCATTGGCCCATATGAAGGTGCACGCATCCAAGTGCAGGCCAATGGCCGAGTCAGCGTAGCCACCGGTATCGGCACCCAAGGCCAAGGCCATTACACAAGTTACGCGCAGGTGGTCGCTGAGCAACTCGGGATGCCCGTTGATCAGATCGATATTGTCACTGGCGACACGGACCAATTCCATTGGGGTGTGGGCACGTTCGCCAGCCGCGGTGCGGTGGTGGCCGGCAATGCGATCCATGCTGCGGCGAAACGCGTGCGTGAGAAGATCCTTGCCAGGGCCGTCGAAGAATTCGAAGGCGAAATCACAGCGGACAAACTTGAACTTGTAGATGGCAAGGTGCAGATCCTCGGTGCGCCCGAGACGGCCATCCCGCTTGGCGAACTGGCGCTGAAAGCGAATCCGATGAGAGGCGCCGTCAAACCCGGCACCGAACCGGGTCTCGAGGCAACAGATTACTTCGGCCCAGAGATGGGCGCCACCGCCAGCGGCGTGCACGCCATGATCATTGAGATCGACCCCGAAACGATGATGCTGGAGATCAAAAAATACGTCACCGTGCACGATTGCGGCAATGTAATCAATCCTCTCATTCTTGATGGCCAGATCCATGGAGGTGTTGCACAAGGCATCGGCAATGCCTTTTATGAGCAGCTTATTTTCGATGAAATGGGACAGATCTTGAATGCCTCGCTTATGGACTATCTGCTACCCGGAGCCAACGACGTGCCGCGCATTGAAGTCGGGCACCAAGTCACCACGTCTCCGCTAAACCCCATGGGGGTGAAAGGGGCCGGTGAGGCGGGCGCTATCCCAGTGGGTCCGCTTTTTTCCCAGGCAATCGAAGATGCCTTGGGAATTGAAGGATTCGAATTGACAGAGATACCACTCAGTCCCAGCCGCCTTTGGGAACTCGTAAGCAGCCACAAAAACCATAAAAAGCGGTAGCCTTGTCAGATGGCTAGCCCGGCTCATCGCGTACACGTGGCTCGCATGGCTCCGCGCGCCAGGAACTGGCTGGAGCAAACCCAGCAAGCTTACGTTCTTTACGCTTTTGAGCGAGTAGTCAATCTCGTTAATCAGGAGGGGGACGTTTTATCGCTAGTCAGCCACCAAATCGGAGCCGGTCCATTCTCCTTAGTGCTTGAATCAGGTATTTTCCCTGGCGGCATTCAACTTGGTGCAAGCTTGCTCGTTTTTGAAAACGGATTCTGGCTGGACGATTGGCTGATCGATGCGGAGGAAGCTGAAAGTTGGAATCCCATTCCCAATTGGCAGGCGGTTGTTAAGCAAAAGGAAAAGAAACGATGGGCAGCACGAATAATCAGAGAGCAACTTACCCAACATGCAGAGGCAGACAGTCTTGCTTGCTTGGTGCTGGACCCTGTTGCCAATTCTCCATTGCCTGCACGGATCCTACAAGCTGCTGAGCAAAATATCCCACTTCTTTTTTCAAGCTTTCGCCAAAACAACTTGGCCTTGGTTTCCAAGGCTGCTAAGAGTCTGGCCGGGATGGGGCCAGGGCTTACTCCGGCAGGTGATGATCTGCTCCTCGGCGCCTTGCACGGCATTTGGGCGACGCGACCCCTGAATGAAGCACAGGAGTTGGGCGGGGCAATTTCTCGATCAGCTGCGCCGCGCACCCATGCACTCTCGGCAGCCTGGCTGGAAGCCGGCGCGGCTGGAGAAGCCGCCGAGCCCTGGCACGCGCTTATCGATGCGATATCCGACCAGGATGAGGCAACTCTTAAGGATGCTGTCATGCGCATTTTGCCGACTGGGCACACCTCCGGTTCAGACGCGTTGGGTGGTTTCCTTGGTGTGATTGAAGGGAAACCTGTTTAAAACACTTGACACTTCAGATGTTTTCCATAGAATTATTCAGAGATGTTTGAACTCCAGCCTCCATCGTCAAACTATCAGCGCCCAAGAGTCACTCTCTTGGGCGCTTTTTTTATGCCTGGTGACTATGCTGACTAAGTTGCCGGGCCTGATCGACGTCCACGTTCACCTGCGTGAACCTGGGGCGACGCATAAAGAGGATTGGGATTCCGGTACCGCAGCCGCCCTGGCAGGGGGTTTTACTACAGTGCTGGCTATGCCCAACACAAACGCGGCAATCGTGGATGGGCAAACTTTAGGGTTGTCCTTGGGGGCTGCAGAGTTGAAAGCTCGATGTGACTATGCGCAATATCTTGGTGGTTCTTCAACCAATCCTAAGACTGCCCTGGAGCTATCGAACAAAGTGGCGGGGTTGAAACTTTATTTGGACCAGACTTACGGAGATCTTAAATTGGATGACATGGCAGACTGGCTTCCTCATTTCGCTAACTGGCCAAAGCGTGCACCTTTAGCGGTGCATGCCGAAGGCAAAACGTTGGCAGCCGCTATCCTGCTTGCAGCCATTTACGACCGGCCCGTGCATCTCTGCCATGTTTCGCGACGAGAAGAGATCCTGCTCATTCGCACCGCCAAGGAAAAAGGACTGCGTGTGACCTGCGAGGTTTGCCCTCATCACCTCTTCCTCTCTGAAGACGACATCCTAGCCATCGGTCGCGGCCGCTCCGAAGTGCGTCCTCGGTTGGCCACCAAGGCCGACCAAGACGCGCTCTGGGCAAATCTGGGCGTGGTGGATTGTTTTGCTACGGATCATGCCCCGCATACCTTGGCAGAAAAAGATGGCAACAATCCTCTGCCCGGTTTCCCGGGTCTGGAGACTATTTTGCCGCTGCTGCTTACTGCGGTGGACGAAGGCCGCCTGACACTGACAGACGTTGTTACCCGTTTGCACGATAATCCGCAGCGCATCTTCGCGCTACCTAAGCAGCCTACTAATTACATCGAAGTTGATCTGGATAGCTCTTATGAAATCCACGCCAAAGACCAATACACCCGCTGTGGCTGGACGCCTTTCGAAGGCTGGAAAGTCAAAGGGCGCGTCGTTAGGGTAGTTTTGCGAGGAAAAACCGCCTACGAAGACGGCCGCGTACTAGCCCCTCCAGGTTGCGGAAAAAACATTCGGAACTTGTAAAGGAGAAAGGAATGAACACTTCAACAACCAGAAAACTCAATGGAAGCAATCACCTGCCTCTTGGCGACCAGCGCAATGCCCCTTTTTATGGCAAGGACATTTTGTCGGTAAAACAATTCATTCGCGACGATCTGACCTATATCTACGAAGTCGCGCACGAAATGCGCGAGATGGTGGCGCGCATTGGCACGTTCGATCTGCTGAAAGGCAAGATCTTGGCGAACCTGTTTTACGAACCCTCGACGCGCACTTCCTCATCCTTCACTGCAGCTATGGAGCGTCTGGGTGGCTCAGTGATCCCCATCAATGAGGTGCGCTACTCCTCGGTCTCCAAAGGGGAATCCCTACCCGACACTGTTCGTACGCTCGAATGCTATGCTGATGTTATCGTTCTCCGCCATCCTGAAGTGGGCGCCTCAGCTCTGGCCGCCAAATACGCACGCAAGCCAATCATCAACGCCGGCGACGGCGTAGGCGAACATCCTACTCAAGCGTTGCTCGATTTGTTCACCATCCTCGAGGAGATTGGCGATGCAGAAGGCCTGACAGTAACCATGCTGGGTGATCTGAAGAATGGCCGAACAGTGCATTCCCTCTCGCGCTTACTTTCTCTATTCCATGCGAAACTGAATTTCGTCTCACCTGCCGTCCTGGAAATGCCGGCGGAGATCGTCTCTGAACTAGCCGATAAAGGCATCCACCAGCATGCCTACACCGATCTGGACCCGGTGATCGCCGACACAGACCCAGTGATCGCAGACACAGACGTACTCTATGTCACGCGCGTTCAGAAGGAACGTTTCGCCAGTGAAGCCGAATATGATGAAGTGAAGAACCTGTACGTGATTACGCCCGAAACACTGAAACAAGCTAAAAAGAAAATGATCGTCATGCATCCGTTGCCCCGTGTGGGCGAGATCTCTCTGGAAGTAGACGAGGATCCGCGAGCGGCTTACTTCCGCCAAATGGAGTATGGCTTGTACACTCGCATGGCCTTGCTGGCGATGGTGCTGGGGAAGGCCTAGTGGCCAAGTCGTTTTTCGAATTCCTGGAACAACGCTGCCGCCAGGTAGATTCGCTGCTCTGCGTGGGCTTGGATCCACATACCCACGATCTGCCCCAACCAAGCGCAGATGCGGCTCGAGACTTCTGCCTGCGGCTGATCGAGGCTACAAATTCCATCGCGGCTACAAATTCCATCGCCGCGGCCTTCAAGCCCAATAGCGCATTTTTCGAGGTTTACGGCCCAGAAGGTGTACAGGCACTCAAAGATGTTATTGCGGCGATTCCCGACGGCATTCCGATAATCCTCGACGCCAAGCGTGGTGATATTGGTTCAACAGCCCAGGCATACGCCCAGGCGGCCTTCCAGACGCTTGGCGCACACGCTATGACAGTTAATCCATATCTGGGTCAAGATTCGGTTGCTCCCTTCCTTGTAACGCCTGCTAGAGCCGTTTTTCTGCTTTGCAAAACATCGAATCCGAGCGCGGGTGATCTACAGGATTTGATAGTGGCCGGGCAGCCCTTATATGCACATGTGGCCCGGTTGGCCCAATCTTGGAATCGCAACAACAATATCGGCCTTGTAGTTGGCGCCACCTACCCAGGGATTTTAGCCAGGTTGCGGGAAACGGTTCCTGAGATGTGGTTTTTAGCACCTGGCATTGGAACCCAGGGTGGCGACCTGGAAGCTGCACTGAATGCGGGGTTGCGCGATGACGGGCTCGGGATGATGGTGCCTGTATCCCGTGGCATCAGCCGCGCTGCGGGCCCGGCCAAAGCAGCCCAAGATTTCCGCGATGCAACAAATTCAGCGCGGGAAAAGAAACAAGAAAGGCGACACAAACCGTTTCGCCATGCTCAGCTCGCCGACGATCTGCTAAGACTAGGCTGTGTGAAGTTTGGGGAATTTAAGCTCAAGTCCGGGCAGGTTTCCCCGATTTATCTCGATCTGCGCCGCCTTGTTGGCGACCCGCAAGTCCTCGCAAGCGCCGCCGCGGCTTATCAGGGAATATTGAACAACCTCGATTTCGACCGAATCGCTGGCCTTCCTTACGCCGCCATTCCAATTGCTGCTGCCATTTCTCTGCAGTCTGGCAAACCCATGGTCTATCCACGAAAGGAAACAAAAGAATACGGTACTAAATCGTTGGTAGAAGGACCTTACGAGCCTGGCGAGACTGTGGTGGTTATCGATGATCTAATCACCACTGGCGGAAGTAAATTGGAGGGGACTGAGAAACTGAAAGCAGTGGGACTCAGAGTGCGGGATGTCGTGGTCCTTATCGATAGGCAATCGCAACCTTCGAAAGAATTGGCAGAACTAGGTGTTAAGTTACACGCCGTATTTCGTATTGCGGAATTGCTAGAGCACTGGCGCTCATCGGGGGCAATCACCTCTGACCAATATTCTCGATCTATTGCTTTCCTGCAAAGCTAATGTATTCGCGCTTGCGCCCTTGGCTCTTCCGACTGGATCCTGAGCGCGCCCACGCTGCTACTCTGCGGCTTTTGCAACTGGTCGGCGCTCTACCTCCGTTGGCTGCTTTTGTTAGCAGGCTTTACAAGATGCCACCGCAAAATGCAGTCAATTTATTTGGGCTACCCTTCTCAAATCATCTCGGGCTGGCCGCGGGCTACGACAAAGATGGATTGGCCTGGCGCGGGCTTGCCTGCCTTGGTTTCGGCCACATCGAGATTGGCACGGTGACCCCGCAGCCGCAGCGCGGCAACCCGAAGCCACGGTTGTTCCGCTTAGTTGAAGATGAGGCGCTAATCAATCGCATGGGTTTTCCCGGGCGCGGCGCGGAATTCGTTGCCAGGCGACTCCAAGGGCCGCGGATAGAAGGGCCTGTCATTGGAGTCAATCTTGGAATTAATAAAGATACCCCGCTCGAGGAAGCGGCTAAGGATTACCAAGCTCTAATCACCCGATTCAATCCTCTAGCTGATTATTTAGTCATCAACGTGAGTTCCCCTAACACCCCGGGTTTACGGCAATTGCAAGGTGCTGGTGCGCTTAATGGTTTGTTGAAATCATTAGCGCCCTATAGACAGAAACCTTTGCTTATCAAACTCTCCCCAGATTTGAGCGAAGAACAATTAGATCAGGCTCTCGACATTATCGTCAATAATAAGATTGACGGAGTTATTGCTGCGAACACTACCGTAGACAGGCCGCGATTACTTTCGCATCACGCTTCGGAATCCGGCGGCCTCAGCGGAGCTCCCCTATCCGCCCTGTCGCGTAAGATGATCGGGCGCATCTACACGCAGGCACAGGGCATGCTGCCCATCGTGGCCGCCGGCGGCATCATGAGCCGTCTGGACGCGGAAGCGGCCATGAATGCCGGGGCGAGGGGGCGAGTCTGGTGCAGATTTATACAGGTTTAATTTTTCGCGGACCCAAACTAATCAAAGAGATACTGGAGACAGACTAGAATTCGGCAATGATCCTTGTAACCGGCGCTGCTGGGAAGACTGGCCTAGCGGTTACGAAAGCTTTATGGCAGAAAGGTATCCCCACCCGCGCCCTTGTACGACGCGCCGAGCAGGAACCCTTGGTTCGGCATGCTGGAGCCAAGCAGGTAATTATTGGTGATGCCCTAGACGAAGCTGTGTCGGCAAAAGCGCTAACCAGCATCGAAGCAGTTTATCTGATCTGCCCAAACGTGCATCCAAAAGAACTCGAAATCGGTCAAAAAATCATCGCCTTGTCCAAGACAGCCAAGGTTAAACGCATCGTTTATCACTCGGTGCTATTCCCACAAATTGAAGCCATGCCTCATCACTGGCAAAAACTGCGCGTCGAAGAGGCGCTCCTCCAGAGCGGATTAAATTTCACAATCCTTCAGCCCGCCAGCTACATGCAGAACATCCTGCCCTACTGGGAGGCAATCACCCAACGAGGGGAATATTTCATTCCGTATTCTGTCGATTCCGTGTTCAGTCCAGTGGATTTGAAAGACGTCGCCAAGGTCGCTAGCCAAATATTGGAAGATTGGAAGCACGACGGAGCTATCTATCCCCTGGCTGGTTCGCAGTGGCTGAACTCCAGACAAATGGCCGAACTAATGGGAAAAGCGCTGGGTCGAGAGGTGCGCGCCAGCAGTCAACCACTGGCAGACTGGATTGCTACGGCACAGGTTGGTCAGATGCCACCCTACGCCTTAGATGCCTTAACCAGAATGTTCGTCTACTACGATAAACACGGATTCTCGGGATCTAGCTTAGTCCTCGAAAACTTGCTGAGCCGCCCAGCTACAACCTTCTCACAATTCCTCAATCGCCTGCCCAAATAACAAAGAGGAGCAGTTGCCTGCTCCTCTTTGTTATCAGATTGGTTTTCTAAGCTCCACCACGGGCCCGGCGAGCGCGGGCCACCGCAGGTCGGGCGGCGCGTGAAGGCGCTTTCTTTCCTTCTGGATCGAAAACGAGGAAGATGGCATTTACCAGAATACCCAGCACAGCGGCAGTCGCAATGGCGGGTAATCCACTGGGAAACACGCTCTGAAAGATAGGGATGGGCAGGAACCCGCCGGGGAAACCAATGTTCCCCCCAATGCCGACGATCATCACTACCGCGCCGACGGCTAGGTTACGTGGGACAAACATGTTAACCTTGTTTTCCTGCATCAGGGCGATGCCTTGCATACCGATCACGCCAAAGAGGTAAATAGCCAGCCCACCGGTTACAGCAAACGGAACGGTTTGCACCAAGGCGGCCAATTTACCTACAAACCCCAGCAGTATGGCGATAGCTCCGGCAGCCATGAGTGCCGGGCCTGAGTAATTGCGAGTGATAGCCATCAGGGAATTATTTTCCCCATAGTTGGTACCCGCAGTTGCGCCAAGCAATCCGTTGATAAAATCGCCAATGCCATCCAGAATCAGATTAAACCCAATGTGCTTGTCGAGTTCGTAGCGTTTTTGCTTGCGCTCTTCCGCAAAACGATCAACATACAGACTTATCTGGTATAGATGGGCGGTTGATTCCGGGATGGTGGCGATTGCCATAATCGCGATGCTGAAAACAGCTGTCCCCACTAATGGACCAGAAAAAGTTGGAAATGTTATGTGAGGTGGGACTAGCCAGGCAGCTTGGCTTAACGAAGCGAAATTAATCAATTCGGGAGCCAATACCATGGAAATCAAGTAGCCCGCAACGCCACCCAAAAGCACCGGGATCATGCCAAAAAATCCCCGGTTTTGTATATAAACAGAAAATAAGATGGTGAGTATCAAGGTAGACATGGAGATTGCCCAGTTTTCAGAGGCCCAATTGAGGGCGGCGGCAGCCAGACCAAAACCGATAATCGCGGCCACAGAACCAGTAACTACCGGGGGGCAGGACTCGGTCGACAGCACCCTTACCAACCGCGCGGATCACAAATCCCACCAGCATATTTAAAATGCCTGTAACGACGATGCCCGCCTGCATAGTGCTGATGATTTCGTCTGATACAGGACCCAGGCTCGGATCACCGCCCATGGTGCCAACAATAGCTAAATAGGCAGCGATATAGCTAAAGCTAGAGCCATAAAACAAGGGAATGAATTTGCCGATGCCCCGCTTCGAAAGCGTCAAAGCGACGATAGTGGAAATGCCCGAGGCTAACAGAACTGTACCCACGTGGAAACCCGTTATCAGCGCGACCAACACGGTCGCCGGGAACATGGTAAGTACGTGTTGAAACCCTAATAAAATGAGTTGAACCGGAGGGGGAGTGTCGTTGGGAAGGTAACCTGAAACCTTAGATGCCATGTTTGAATTCTCCTCTTCAAATAGTGGTTTTTGGCGACTTCTTAAGCGAAATGCCCCGGCAGTTCCTTCAAGAGAGATACAGGTTTCCGTTTAGAACACGATTTGGCGTTCAAAGATGCGGAGGATAATAGAATATTTGAACTATAATCTTTTCGGCAATTCACTTCGAGGAGAAATGGTCAAAGAATCTAACGGATTACTGGACGGCGTCCGTGTCCTTGATCTGACCCGTGTCTTGGCTGGCCCTTATTGCACCATGGTGCTTGGGGATCTAGGCGCAGACGTCATCAAGGTCGAGGAGCCGGGCAGAGGAGATGACACTCGCCAGTGGGGACCCCCATTCATCAAAAATGGGCTTTCAGCTTATTTCATCTCAACTAACCGAAACAAACGCAGCCTTACCCTAGACATAAAAAGCCCACAAGGGATGGCCATACTTCGAGATCTAGTAAAGCAATCCGATGTTTTGGTCGAAAATTTTAAAGTGGACACCCTGGCAAGGTTGGGACTAAGTTACGAGGAACTGACCAATCTTCGACCTGATTTGATCTACTGCACGATAACAGGCTACGGCTATACGGGTCCATCGAAAGATAAGCCTGGATACGATTTCATAGCGCAAGCACAGGGCGGCTTAATGAGCATTACAGGCCCCGTTGACGGAGAACCCACCCGCGTGGGCATAGCAATTGTTGATATCCAGGCTGGCCTAAATGCGTGCAATGCAATTCTCGCCTCGCTTTTCGCACGCGAACGCCAAAAAACCGGGCAGCGCATTGATATTTCGCTCCTCGACACTCAAGTGGCGATGCTTTCTTATGCGGCCAGCAATTATTTAGTTTCTGGTAAGCTGCCAAAACGTTATGGGAACGCCCACCCGAATATAGTTCCTTACCAATCATTCAAGGCGAAAGATGGATACTTTGCTTTTGCAGCGGGAAATGATCTGCAATGGGCGCGATTCTGCAAGGAAATAGGTCGAGAGGAGTGGGTCATAGAACAGCGCTTTTCGACTAACCCCGACCGCGTAGCCCATCGTCTGCAGCTAATCGAGATATTATCCGATCTGTTTAGCACAAAAACAGTTTCTGAATGGCTGGAAATTTGCGAACGGGCTGCTATACCCGCAGCGCCGATAAATAGCATTGAGCAGGTGTTCCAGGATCCGCAGGTTTTGGCACGAGGCCTGGTGACCAAATCGCTGATCGATGGGGAAGCTATCTTAATGCTTGCGTCGCCCCTAAAGATCCCGAGTCATCCAGTTTCTCTCCGTTATCCTCCCCCCAGGCTTGGGGAGCATAACCGCGAGATCCTTTCTGACCCACTGGGCTACTCCCCTGAGAAGATAGATGAATTGGAAAAGCAAAATATTATCTAAGTAACTTAGTGGCTATGCGCATTGATATGATATATGGGTAACGTTGCCGGATTTCGCAAAATAGTCCATCTCGACCTCGATGCTTTCTTCTGCGCCGTCGAAGAACTCCACGATGCTACGTTAAGACACAAACCGTTCGCTGTTGGCGGCTCCCCGGAGCACCGTGGCGTTGTTGCCTCCTGCTCCTATGCCGCACGCAAATTTGGCATCCGTTCCGCCATGGCGATGGCGCGCGCTGTACGCCTTTGCCCTGAATTGATTATCGTCCATCATCACTTCAGAAATTATATGGCGCTCTCCGACCAAGTGATTGACATCATGAATAACTACTCACCAATCGTCCAACCTATCTCAATCGATGAAGCCTTTATTGACCTTAGCCACCAAGTTGAAGACGGCTTGTATTATGCAAAAAAACTGCAAATTGAAATCAAAACCCAGCTGGGATTGCCAGCATCTCTCGGCGTTGCATCAAACAAACTTGTGGCGAAAGTAGCCACAAACATTGGGAAAGCAGCCAGCCACACCGACGATTACCCAAACGCCATCCAAGTCGTGCCCCCCGGCGAAGAAGCCGCCTTCCTGGCTCCCCTGCCAGTGGATGCCCTATGGGGAGTGGGCCCCAAAACAGCCGAAAAATTAGCAGAACTGGGCATGCACACCATCGGCGATGTAGCCGCGTACCCAGAGCGGGAATTGGAACGCCGCTTCGGCCAGATCGGTGGCGACTTGCACCGCCGCGCCCAGGGCATCGACAATAGCCCGGTTCATGTTTCGCACGAGACGAAATCCGTCAGCCATGAAGAAACGTTTTCTCAGGATACAAATAATGAACGACAGCTTCGGGAGGTTATCCGGAGCCATTCGCAATCCATTAGTCGGCGACTGCGAAAATTAAACCTCTACGGCAGTACAGTGAAGCTGAAGTTGCGCTGGCCCGATTTCACCACAATCACTCGCCAAAACTCTCTCACCGAACCTACCGACGACGCCCGCCAGATCGAAAAAATGGCCGTAGAAATTTTCAAGAAGCATTGGAAAATTGGCCGCAAAGTGCGTCTTTTGGGCGTTGGCGTCAGTGCCCTTGGCCCTCCCGGCCACCAACTTATTCTTTGGGATTGGAATCCCCGGGATGCCGAAAAACAGGAAAGATTGCAGTCGGCAATCCAGGCTTTGCGGGCTCGGTATGGCGAAGCTTCCGTCGGCAAAGCCAGCGCACTGAAAGTGTCGCGGTGAGCAGCCAGCACACCATCGGCACGCTACGGGAGCAACAACTGCATGCGAGTCTTAAACAATGGCTTGCGCAGCCTGGGGATGCCTTCGAACAGAAAGTGGATGGATACCACATCGACATTCTGCGCGGCAACTTACTGATCGAGATCCAGACAGCAAATTTTTCAATGATCAGGAAAAAGCTCACCAAATTGCTTGAAAATCACTCGGTTCTCTTAGTCCATCCTATTCCAGAGACCAAGTGGATTGTGCGGACCACCAAGCGCAAAAAACAACTGACCCGGCGCAGATCCCCAAAGCGGGGCCGCATTGAGCATATTTTCGATGAGTTGCTATACATTCCTGAGATCGCCAAACACCCAAACTTTCAATTGCAAGTTTTGCTGACCCAACAGGAGGAGATCTGGCGAGACGATGGCCGCGGCTCCTGGCGCAGAAGGCACTGGAGCGTCACGGACAGTCGCCTGCTGGAGGTCGTTGGCGAGGCTGAATTTTCTGGAGTGAACGACTACTTAGCGCTCATACCTAAAAGCCTCAGCGCCCCGTTCACGCATCGCCAACTCGCCGAAGCTCTTGGCGCTCATATCCGGCTAAGCATGCGAATGAGTTACTGTTTACGTAAAATGGGCCTTTTAGAAGTTGCTGGCAAAGAAGGTCGTTCCTTGCTGCTGGCTCCAGGAATAAGCGCTGATACAATCAGCGCGGCATGAAGGACAAGTTCAAAGTTGATGGTTTAAAGTTTCAGCTTGGGGAATATGAAAAGTCCCTGGGAGCAGCAATCAAAAAGGCTGAGGCTGACCACTTAGTAAAACGTATTTGGGCGCGGGACTATACAGTATGGAAACCTGATCCTTCGGAAATCAGCAACCGTTTAGGTTGGCTGGACACAGCAGAACGTATGCGCGCGGAAGTCCCCTTGATCTTGGATTTCGTCGAATCGACCAAATCCGACAACATAGATCGGGTCCTGCTGCTGGGCATGGGTGGCTCCAGTCTGGCGCCCGAGTTGTTCAGCAAGATGTTTGGCGCCAAGAATGGCTTGGCATTAAGCGTGCTGGATTCTACTGACCCGGAAGCTGTGCTAGAAAAAGAGAAAGAGCACGACTCGAACAGAACGCTTTACATCGTTTCCAGCAAGTCAGGCGGCACCGTCGAGACCGCTTCGTTCTTCAAGTATTTCTACAATCAGGCACAAGGAAAGCTCGGCACGGCAAAGGTTGGCAGGCATTTCGTCGCCATCACCGATCCGGGCAGCGGCCTCGCCAAAACCGGCGAACAGTTTGAATTTCGTCACGTTTTTCTTGCTGATCCGAATATCGGCGGCCGGTATTCGGCGCTATCTCATTTTGGATTGGTGCCGGCCGCGCTGGTCGGCGTCGATCTAGAGCGGCTACTCTCCAGCGCGGAGGAAATGGCGGATCGTTGCAAAGAAAAATTCGTGGCCGATAACCCCGGCGCGATGCTGGGTGTTGTTTTGGGTACTCTGGCTGCAATGGGTCGTGACAAGGCCACATTGGTGCTGTCTGAAGCCAAAGCCAGTTTTGGCGATTGGGTCGAGCAGTTGCTTGCTGAAAGTACAGGCAAGGAAGGCAAGGGGATCCTGCCAGTCGCGCGCGAACCGGAGCTTAATGACTACGGGAACGATCGCATTTTCATATCCTTGGAAGATCTTGGTAAATCGCCGGAAATCGATCTCGATTGGAAGGAGGGCTACGATTTAGGCGCGCAGTTCTTCCTCTGGGAGTTTGCCACCGCGGTGGCCGGCTACGTACTAGGCATCAATCCTTTCGATCAACCCAATGTGGAATCGGCCAAACTACAAGCCGGGGGGTTGATAAACGATTACAGGAAATCCGGAAAACTGCCAAAGGGCGAGACGGAAGTCTTGAGCTGGTCTGCACTGGAGTTGTTTCTAGGGAAAGCAAAGGATGGCGATTACATTGCTCTGCAAGTCTACGGACCAAGAAGCTCCAAATTATCAAATGCACTTCAGCAATTGAGAGCGATATTGAGCCAGCGAACCAAATTAGCCACTACGGTTGGATACGGTCCCGGCTTTCTACATTCCAGCGGGCAACTCCATAAGGGAGATAGGGGAAATGGTTTGTTTCTCCAGCTCATTCATTCCGCGCCAGACAACGATTTACCTATCCCGACCGTGGCAGGCCAGGCCGCCAGCGACCTCACCTTCGGCGTGCTGAAAGTCGCTCAGGCTTTGGGTGACGCTCAGGCTTTGCGAAAATCCGGGCGGCGGGTGCTAAGCTTTGAAATCGAGGACGATGTGACAACCGCGATCGATGCGTTAGTTTTTGAGGTGTCAAACTAATATGGCCGCTAACGACGTCTACAAGAAACAAGCCGCTGAAGCAGCGGTTGAGCTGATACAATCGGATATGGTGTTGGGGCTTGGCCATGGTAGTACAGTCCAGTTTGCACTCGAAACTTTAGCCAACAAGCTGCAAAGCGGAAACTTAAAGCACATCGTCGCCATTCCTTGTTCGAAGCATACCGAGGCCGAAATGCGCCGGCTTGGAATTCCCCTTGGTGACCTGAACGCGCACGCCAGCATCGACTTGACCATCGACGGTGCTGACGAGGTTGATCCCCAGTACAACTTAATTAAAGGTGGCGGTGGTGCATTGTTGCGTGAGAAAATCGTTGCGCAGTCAAGCCAGCGCAACGTCATCATTGTCGATGAAGGGAAGCTTTCCTCAACCCTCGGGACCAAACATACGCTGCCTCTCGAAGTGATCGCCTTCGGCTGGGAGCGGCAACGTGACTTTGTGGCAAAACTCGGCGGGAAGTCAACCCTGCGCGTAGATGCA
This sequence comes from Chloroflexota bacterium, assembly GCA_023485685.1. Lineage (GTDB taxonomy): Bacteria > Chloroflexota > Anaerolineae > Anaerolineales > UBA11579 > JAMCZK01. Next base: position 16,053 of record JAMCZK010000030.1, read on the forward strand.
GGCGGGAATCCCGTGCTCACTGATCAGGGAAATTATTTACTGGATTGCGAGATGGGACCGATTGCAGACCCCGCCGCGCTGGCACAAGCTTTAGAGGCTCGCAGCGGCATCCTAGAACACGGATTATTCCTTGGCCTGGCCAACGATGTGATTGTGGCCGGCGCTTCAGGCTTGCGCCATCTAAAAGCAAAACCTAAATAGCCAAGCGCTCCGCGATCAGCGAGACAGGATGCAAAGCGGTGCGTCCGGTGCCGCTGGCAATTTGCGCCCGGCAGGAAACTCCGGAAGCGACGACGTGATGGTCAGGCGCCGCTGCGCGGATCGCTGGAAACAGCGCCAGCTCCCCGATTTGCATCGAGAGTTCATAGTGCTCGACCTCGTAACCAAACGAGCCAGCCATGCCGCAACAGCCAGAATTCACGATTTCGACTTCGTAGCCCAGCGCGGTTAGCAGTGCCGCAGTCGCCTGCTGACCCGTAGGCAGCCCGTCGTCGGCCGGCGGCTGCGTTTTCTGGTAACAGTGGCCATGCAGAAGGACGCGTTCGGCAACAACGTTCCCGTAGAAAGCTCCGCGTAGTTTTTCCAAAGGAGTCACGCCAAAGTCCGGACTCAGCAGCAAGAATTCGTCGAGCATATAAGAACGCTGGGCAAGAGTGCGGACACCGGGCACAGTGGGCAGGAAGTCCAGGTATTCATCCCGCAGCGTGTAAATCTCCGATGGTTCGATGCCGACTACTGGCATGCGCCCTGCTGGATCCAGTCGTCTAACGGCACGCAGCAGGCGCCGAGCATGTTTTCGAGCCTGCGATAAAAATCCCTTCGAAATCCATGTACGCCCTGCGCCAACTATTGGGACAAGAAGAGGCTTGTATCCCGCAGTTGTCAAAACCTTAAATGCAGCCTGTACTAGTTCGGGATAGAAATGCTCGGTAAATGGGTCACTCAGGAAAAGAACATTGGCATGAGGCCCAAAGTTCGGAACATTTTTTCGTCTCCACTTGAATGGTGGCAGCGCACGTTTAGCAGACAGACCAGCCAGGCTTTCGCCCAGGGACTTGCCCGGTTGGCTTTGCAGCATCCAATTGACCAAAGGTGCGACGGGCTGAGCCATCTTCCCCAGGGCATTTATGTATCCAAACAAATAATCGCGCAGTGGGTGGCGATGGCCGCGATAGTAGTTGTGCAGGAAATCGTATTTCAACTTGGCCATGTCCACGCCGGACGGACATTCGGCCTTACAGCCCTTGCATTCCAGACAGAGATCGAGCGCGGCTTGCGCGGCACTTTCTGCATCGACGTTGTCGGGCAAGCCGGTGGAGATCATGGCGCGCAACAAGTTAGCCCGGCCGCGGGTGCTGTGCATTTCTTCGCGGGTAGCCTGGAATGACGGACACATAACTCCACCATCTTTGCGACAGACCCCGGCTCCATTGCACATCTCGATCGCACCACCCACCCCTGCCTGGCCGCTGAAATCTAGAATCGCTAACCAGGGATCCGCCCGGTATTGGGGGCCGTAGCGCAGATTGATATGCATGGGCTGCGGCTCAAGCACCTTGCCGGGGTTGAGCAAGCCTTTAGGATCCGCAGTGAGCTTGAGGCCGCGGAATGCCTGGACGATCTCAGGCTCGAAAGTTTGATCGATCCATTCGCCGTGCGAAAGCCCGTCGCCGTGTTCGCCACTCATAGCGCCGCCCAATTTCTTGGCCACCGCCATCACCGACTGAGTAATGCCACGCATTTGCTCGACGCCGCGCAGGTTTTTTAGATTGATAAGCGGGCGTACGTGCAAGCAGCCAGCGGAGGCGTGAGCGTAGAAATCTCCAACGGTGCCGTTTTCGGCGAGGATCGCCTGGAACGAGCGCACAAATTCGCCAAGCTTTTCAACGGGCACAGCTACATCCTCAATGAAGGGCAACGGCTTGGAGTCCCCGGCACGCGACATCAGCAGACCTAAACCCACCTTGCGTACTCCCCAGACTTGCTCTTGTTCGGCAGGGGTTATCGCCCTTACGGTGTCTGGTCCCAACTGATCTAACTGAGATTCTGCTTCGGCTTGCGTCTTACCAACGAACTCGATGATCATTATCGCTTCGGGGTCGCCTTTGACAAATGACAGACGGCGCGCGTAGGCCGGCACCGAGCGCGCTAACCGTATCATGGCTTGAGGGATCAGCTCGATTGCGGATGGTTGTAAGCTCAGTAATGTGGGAGCCGCATCGCAAGCTTCCGCAATACTAGGATAAGAGAGAACGCCCAACACGGTGAATGCAGGTTTGGACACCAGGCGCACCTGGATGCGTTTGAAGACTACGAGCGTTCCTTCAGAGCCCACGAGGGCTGGCGTCAGGTTTATTGAATCGGTGTCAATCGGCGGATAAAGGTCTCCGGCTCCAGCACGCGACCACATTGGCGGGCGACTTGCGGACCAGGGCAGCAAATAATTGAGGCCATACCCCGATGCTTTTCGCCAGGTACGAGGCCATGTCTTCTTGATTACCTCAGCGCGCTGCTCCCTAATTTGCAGCGCCTCTCGGTACAGGCTGCCCTCCAGGGTTTCTGCCTCCGCGCGACTCAGTGCTGCCTGCATCTTTACGCTTTCCAATCGCGCCTGGCTGCCATCGGACAACAATACATCTGCGGCGAGGACATTATCCGATGTCATGCCGTAGCTAATGGAATGCGCGCCTGTGGAGTTGTTGCCCAGCATTCCGCCAAAAGTAGCGCGGTCTGAGGACGCAGGGTCGGGGCCGTACATCAAATTTTGCGATGCAGTAAGGCCATTGAACGCGTTCAGCACCAGGCCGGGCTGCACCCAAGCCGTTCGCTCTTCATTGAGGATGTAGCTGTGATTGAATTCAAGCAAATGACTTAGATAGCGCGAAAAATCAATAATGATGGCCGGTCCAATCGTCTGGCCCGCCAGACTGGTGCCGGAACCGCGCGGCAAGATGGGCACGTTATAAGCATTCGCCAGCGAAACAATACCGACCAAGTCATCTTCATGGCGCGGAAATGCCACACCCAGCGGCTCAATTTGGTAAATCGACGCATCAGTGCTATAGAGCTTGCGAGAGGCCGCGTCCAGGCGCAATTCCCCCAGGCCTTGCCTGTTCAGATCGGCAGCGAACTGCGCCAGCAGTTCGGACGCCATCAGTCAGCCTCAGCCGTCACGCTACGAGAGTTCTTCAGGTAAGGGCTGTAGCGTGCGAGCAGGCGCCCAGGTACCCGCCCTTGGATCTCTACGCCTTTGCGCGTATGCTCGACCCGATCCACCTGCCCTTGTTCGTGGAAAAGCGCAATCAAGGCGCCCTGCTCGTATGGCAAAAGCACGTCGAGTGGAGACAGAGTTTCGTAAAGTTTGCGGCCCACGGCTGCAAGCAAAGCTTCTAATCCTTGGCCGCGTAAGGCAGAAATTGCTACCGCGTTTTCAAAGTCTTCCAATACCCTTTGGGCGGCTTCCGGATCATCGAGGCGGTCAATTTTATTGAGCACCGTCAACACCGGCACGTGCTCTGCCTCTATTTCTTCTAAAGTCTCGAGAACTGCTTCCGCTTGTTCATGAACATTGGGATGGGTGATATCCACGATATGCAATAACAGGTCGGCCTCTTTGATTTCTTCTAGTGTGGCCTGAAAAGCTTCGACTAATGTCGTAGGCAATTTCTGAATGAAACCCACTGTATCAGTAAACAATGCCTCGCGGCCACCGGGTAGTTCAACTTTGCGCGTAGTCGGATCGAGGGTGGCAAATAATTTATTGGCTACATATACCTGGGAATCCGTTAGCGCATTGAGCAACGTAGACTTGCCGGCATTGGTGTAGCCGACCAGCGCGACCACCGGCACCCGGGCGCGTTTGCGCTGGGCGCGATAACGGCCGCGATGGGCTCGCACTTTCTCCAATTCTTTCTTAAGTTGAGAAATGCGTTGACTGATCTCACGCCGATCCGATTCCAGTTGTGTCTCACCAGGGCCACGTAGGCCCACACCGCCCACACCGCCTGCACGACCACCACCTCCGCCGGCCTGGCGAGCCAGGTGCGTCCAGGCGCGCGTTAGTCGAGGCAGTCTATATTCGTATTGCGCCAATTCCACCTGCAGCGCTCCCTCGTGGGTGTTGGCATGCTGGGCGAAGATATCGAGGATGAGCGCGGTGCGGTCCAGAACCCTGCGGCTCTCACCGAAGACTTCTTCCAGTTCGCGTTGATGGCGCGGGTTCAGTTCGTCATCAAAGAGGATGACTGATGCGTCCAGTTCTTCTGCCAGCGCCTTCACTTCTTCGACCTTCCCTTTGCCAATCAACGTCTTTGGGTTAACCGAAGCTATCTGCTGTGATGTTTGGCCGACAACGTATAAGCCGGCGGTGCGGGCTAAAAGGGTAAGCTCATCTAATGAATCATCCAGAGCAAGCAGCGAGCGCTCGCCCGCTATCTTTAGGCCAACCAACAGCGTTCGATCTGACGAATCTTTGGCGCTGTGTAATTTTTGTTTGGACATCTACTAGATCAGGCCTCGTTTATGCATCCAGTCCGAAATCCTTTCCGCCCCCTCGCGCAGTCGCTTAACATCGCCAACAAGCGAGATACGGAAATAACCTTCTCCGTGTCTACCGAACACAACGCCAGGAGTTGTGCTCACTGAAGTTTCTTCCAGCATCTTGGCGCAGAAATCCATGGAGCCTTCGCGGCCCGGGACCGGGGCCCAAACATACAGCGCAGCCTGGGGTGGAGCAACCCACAACCCGGCGGCATGAAGTACGTCGATGACTGCATCGCGCCTCTCCTGGTATACGCGATTGCGTTCGTTCAGCCAGCTTTGATCGCCGAGCATAGCTGCCTCAGCGGCGGCCATCAGAGGAGCGAAAATAGCGGAATCTTGTTGGCTCTTATAGGTCTCGATGAATTTCACTACTTGGGGATTCCCGACTACCATCCCCACGCGCCAGCCGGCCATGTTATAGGTCTTAGACATTGAATTGAACTCGATGGCCACTTCTTTTGCGCCCCGGACCTGCATGAGGCTGGGGGCCCTATAACCATCGAAACCGACATCACAATAAGGGTTGTCATGAGCTAGTAACAAGCCATGTTCTCGGGCAAACGCCACGGCGCGTTCAAAAAAGGCCAGGTCAGCAATCGCTCCGGTTGGATTATTCGGATAGTTCAACCATAGGATCTTAGCTTTTTCCAACGCTGAGGAAGGGATGGCGTTGAAATCCGGCAAAAAGGCGTTTTCTGCCAGTAGCGGCATCAAATGCACCGCGCCACCAGCGATCTGAGCGCCCACAGCATACACTGCGTAGCTAGGATCAGGCACCAAGGCTAGATCACCCGGGTTGAGCAAGACCTGGCTTAAGACAAATAAACCTTCTTTGGAGCCAATCAGGTCAATTGCTTCGGTCTTTGGGTCGAGTTCCACACCAAACCGCTTTTGATAATAAGCTGCAATTGCTTTTCGGAATCCCAGGGTCTGGCCTAGGGTGTAGCCATGCGTATCGGACCGGCTGGCGGATTCGAACAGGGATTCCAGGATGAAGCCAGGGGGAGGTAAATCCGGGCTGCCGATATCCATCCGCACCACGTCGGCGCCCTTCGCTTTCATGGCGGCGATGCGTTTTCCTAAATCGGCGAAAAAGTAAGGTTTGATGTGTGCGATGCGTTCGGCTGGTTTGAACATCGCCTTAGTGTAAGTCTGGATCATTCTTTTGCCAACTGACAATCGTCACTGTGAAATGACCCATGCAAGTAAGGTCTCGCCAACAACTTGCAGGCTTTCCGCAGACACTTTGTCTAGGGTGTCCGCGCGCGTGTGCCAATAAGGATAATCGAAATCGATAATATCGACTGCGGGAATCCCTAGTTCCAAAAAAGGTGTGTGGTCATCTAGCATGCTATGCTTCACGTCATCGATAAATATATCGCTGTGGCCAAGCTCAGCTGCCTGCTGCCAGATCTGCTGGCGCAGGTTTTCGTCGGAGTTGGCCTCCAAATAAATCTGCAAATCCATGTCTCCAATCATGTCTACGATTACTACGCCATCTGGATAGTTGTTCAAGGATTCCACAAATGCGCGTGATCCCAGTATCCAATCCCAGCCCTCGATACGGCCGTTGTCCTCCGCGTCGAAAAAAACTAACCAGATTTGCTTATCGAGATTTCGCGGCAGTACTCGCGCCAACTCCAGCAACACCGCCACACCCGAAGCCCCATCATTGGCGCCGGAAACTGGTTCATCCCGACCCCTCGGATCCGGATCCTGATCCGCCAGCATCCGGGAATCGTAGTGCGCCCCGAGGATGAGCCATGGCTGTCCGTCTCCCCGCTTGGCAATGATATTCTGGATAGGCTTCCCCAGTCTTTCAGTTTCTTGAATGTCGACTTGCCAGCCTGTCGACCGTAAAGATTGCGCCACCCATGTAACGGCTTGTTCGTGGGCAACAGAGCCGGGTATACGGGGGCCTAACGTCACTTGATATTCGACATCCTCCAAAGCACGGTATCCATCAAAGCGCTGAGAAACATGAGGTTGGAACCCAAAAACAACAAGCAGGCTCAACGCAAGGATAACGAAAGAAGCAAGAACCACATTTCGGGTTTTTGATGACATTGGCTGACCGATTTAATGTCCAGCCCCAGTTATTTGCAGGGGCACACGGGCTCGAGTAGAAAGGGAGAACGGCCCTAATCTTTCCAAGAATTCCTCTAATTCCCGCAACGAGCGTTCAGCGAAGGCCCCGGCTCGCTGGCGGCGCCCGGCTCTCCCCATCCTTGGCAACTTCGGCAGGATGCCGAAGTTTGCCTTCATTGGTTGAAATTCCTCAGCTTTAGCATGGGCAATGTAGTGGCAGAGCGCCCCGAGCATCGTTGTGGGAGGAAGGGTTAATGGCATTTGTCCGTAATGCAAGCGGGCGGCGTTAAGGCCTGCTAACAGCCCAGTTGCTATGTTCCCCACATAGCCTTCAACACCGGTGATCTGCCCGGTGAAAAACAAATCAGAACGGTTGCGAAACTGAAGTGTGCTTGAAAGTAAGGCAGGAGAATTGATAAAAGTATTACGATGCATTTGACCGAATCGCTCGAAATGCGCGTTCCCTAATCCCGGGATCATTCTGAAGACGCGTTTTTGTTCGGCGAACTTGAGGTTAGTTTGAAAGCCGACCAGATTATATAGAGTGCCGACAAGATTATCCTGGCGAAGTTGTACCACGGCATAGGCGTGCTCCCCGGTGCGCGGGTCATTGAGTCCAACAGGCCTCAGCGGGCCAAAAGCTAGGGCGCGCGGCCCGCGTTCTGCAATGATTTCGATAGGCAGGCAGCCTTCGAAGAATTTGTCCATCCCGGCGCGCACACCCTCCTTAACCTCCGTTTCGAATTCACGCAATTCAATGCGTTCAGCCGTCAGCAGCGCCGCAAGAAACGCTTCGTATTCTTCTTTGGTGAAAGGGCAGTTAATGTAATCGCCCTTCTCGTCCATTCCGCGGCCGTATCGCGAACCATGGTAGGCGATCTGCATATCGATCGAATCCAAGTTGACGATTGGAGATATTGCATCATAGAAGTAAAGGTGATCTTCACCGCTCAGCTTGGCAATAGCACGCGACAACTTCAATGAAGTTAAGGGGCCCGATGCAAGGATGCAGAGCCCATCGGGGATTTCAGGCATCTCTTCACGGATTAGCAGAATGTTGGGGTGGCCCTCTATTCGCCTGCTAACCTCTGAACTAAACCTTTCCCTATCCACCGCCAAGGCTCCGCCGGCGGGAACAGCGGTTTCTTCAGCCACTTGGATGAGCAAGGAGCCCAAGCGCCGCAATTCATTCTTCAGTAAACCCGAAGCCCTGTCTGCCAGGTTCGATCCCAGGGAATTTGAACAGATCAGTTCGGCTAAGGATCCGCTAACGTGAGCACCAGTGTGCATTTTCGGGCGCATCTCGTAAAGAGTGACGCGCAACCCGCGCTCTGCCGCCTGCCAGGCAGCCTCAGATCCGGCTAATCCGCCGCCCACAACAATCAAATCGTGTTTTTTAGGCAACGGAGCCATTCTATCAAAACTGGAGTGGCATAGAACTTGCATCGGTAGAGCTATCTCCCTATAATGCACAGGAGCCAACTATGGCATTGCCCTCCCAGATACTCTACCAATCCTCAACTCAGCGGCCGCAAACCACGGCGCATTTAGCCCAGACGATGAGCCTGCTTGGCCTTAATTCCCAAGAGTTGAGCCAGAAGATTGAGGCTGCGCTAGCCTCCAACCCAGCATTAGATTTGCTCGAAGGGCGGCATTGCCCCACGTGTGGACGCCACCTACGCGCCGAAGCCTATTGTCCAGCCTGCGTCGGGGCGAAAAGCATGGCAGCCAATGGCAATGATCCCGTAGTTTTCATAGCGCCGCCGGAAGGTAACTACAGCTACGAAGGCCGCAGCAGAGAAGATCTGCCAGAAGATTTCAATAGCGCCGAGCCGGAAACCCTGGCCAGCTATGTACTGGGGCAGATCGCCGCGGAACTGGAACCGCTTGAACAGGAAATCGCTGCCCACATCCTCACAAGTCTGGATGGAGATGGCCTGCTGACCGTTCCATTAACCGAGGTTGCCCGCTATCACCATGTAGCCCTCGGCCAGGTGGAGGCGGTTGCTGACCGCATCCATCACGCCGATCCTGTAGGCGTGGGCTCCAGTACCACTGCCGAAGCGTTGATGGCGCAACTAGAATCATTTGGAAATCAGGCGCCCAACCCGGAATTATGTGCGCGCACAATCCGTGAGGGCATGGGATTGCTCAGCAAACATCAATATGCAGAGCTCGGACATCTATTGGGTGTGAGCAAAACGAAAGCACAGCAAATCGGCGAATTCATCACTGCCAACCTAAGCCCGTTCCCGGCCCGGGCGCATTGGGGCAGCCTGGGAACCCAGAATGCCGATGCACCCACAACCTACACGAGGCCAGACATTATCGTGAATCGCCAGGAGGACGGCCGGCTCATTGTAGAAGTGATGTGGCCTTTGCGTGGACTATTGCGCATAAACCCCCTGTTTCAACAGGCGTTGCGCGAAGCGCCCGAAGACAAGGCTGAACAATGGAAAATCGATTTGGAGCAGGCCAGCCTGCTCATCAAATGCCTGGCGCAACGCAATCACACCATCGTGCGACTTATGCAAATGCTGGCCGTGTTACAAAAACATTTCATCGTGAGTGGTGACGCCCACTTGAAACCCGTTACCCGTGCCGCGATTGCCGATGAGCTGGGAGTACATGAATCGACCGTGTCGCGCGCGGTCTCCGGGAAATCAGTACAGCTTCCCTCTGGCAAGATTATCCCGCTTGCGCAGTTCTTCGACCGCAGTCTGCACATTCGCACCGCATTAAAGAAAATCATCAAGGACGAACCGAAACCGCTGAGCGACACCAAACTGGCGCGATTGTTGGCCAAGCAGGGTTACCGCGTTGCTCGTCGGACTGTGGCAAAATACCGCACCATGGAAGGCATCCTGCCTGCTCATATGAGGAAAGTGCACGCCATCTAATATGACATTATCCGGCATCGGCGAACTGCCGCTCTTCAAGCGGCGCAGCTCTGGCGCAGAAGAACTCGAAGCCCTGCTGGATTTACTTCCCCACCCAACCATAATAGCTGACGGCCGCAGCGGCCGGGTGTTGTTTGCAAACGCGCAAGCCACTCAACTCACTGCTTATACGCGCCGCGAATTCACCGAACTCGAAGTTAGTACGCTGCTTCCTGAGTTCCCTATTAGCCAGCTAGAAAAAAATGGTAATAATCAATCAGACCAAAAACTGGTAACACGCAGTAGTCGTACCCTGCAGGTCAAATTGAAGACCGAATCCCTGGGCGGACAAGACCATTGGGTAGCCCTCACCCTACAACCCTCAACCAATCAACATCTGAATCCCGAGATTGTGGATCAACAGCGCTGGGAAGCCACACATATGCTTTCACTGGCTGCACAACAAGAAGACCTGGCGTCCAGTCATCGACAGATCCTGCAAGCAGGCAGGCTGCTTACCGGGGCAGCTCACCTTGCACTTTACCTTCCTTCCGGAATTGGTAAATTTTCACTGGAATCTGTAACGGGTAGCGGTTTTGAATTCCCTGCTGAATTGCCCGAGACCGATCTTGGCCATCTGCGTACGCCAAAAGTCTGGCAGCCGGGAAAACCGATTGAATCCACGCTCCACAAATTGGCCAATGCCAACAAATTGAATTACCTGGCGACCACTCCGTTGGATATCACGAATCCAAATTCGGGGTTGCTTGCAGTCGCTGACGTAGATAACCAAGCGTCGAAGGAATTGGTTACCTTAATCCAGATCCTGGCTGCCACAGCCGTCACGGCTGGTTTGAAAGCCCAATTGGCCGACGCGCTACGAACTGTAGGAAGTTCGCTTAGAGAATCAGAAGAAGTGCGCGCAGCGCTTCAGGATGGTGTTCAAGACGGGCTGTTATTCACCGATGACCTGCTCCGGGTGCTGGATCTGAATCCGGCTGCTGAAGCAATGCTTGGCTACACATCTGCTGAAGTACGTGGGCGTCCAGCGAACGACGTTCTGATTAGCACCCAGTCACTTTTGCCGGCCCTCGAACAGGCACTAATGGATAACAAAGCTACAGACGTCGGCAAGCGCAAGATCCACCGCCGTGACGGGAGCGAATTTCTGGCTTCCCTACGCATCATTCCAATTAGCGTTGACGGGAAGATAAACAAGCTTGCTATTCTATTCACAGACCTGAGCGAACACGAGGCGTTCCACCTCCAAAATCAGCAACTACAACAGCGCGCCGCTATTGGGGAGATTACCGCAATTTTTGCCCATGAAGTGCGCAACCCCATCAACAGCATCAGCACCGGTCTGCAATTAATGCAGCTCAACCTCCCCGAGCAAGACCCACTGCAAGAACAGATCAAGAAGCTGCAGGAGGATGTCGACCGCCTGGAACACCGCATGAAATCGGTGGACACGTTTTCCCGTAACCTCGAACCCCACCCCGAGCCGCTTGACCTCGGCGAATTTTGTCGCGGCCAGCTTGACCGTTGGCGGCCGCGCATGAGTCGCAAACACATCAAAGACCATATCCAGGTAGCAGCCCCTACCCCACAAATCTTAGGCGACCGGCGTGCGTTAGATCAAGTGTTTACCAATCTAATCACCAATGCCATTCAGGCCATGGAAGACCAGGAAGGTGGCATTCTGGCTATCAAGGTACGTCCCAACCCGAACGATCCCGCTATGGTCGATGTGCACATTTCAGACTCCGGACCAGGGATCCCGGAGGATGTCCGCAAACGTATTTTCGAGCCCTTTTTCACCACTAAGGGTCATGAGGGCACTGGCCTGGGGCTAGCCATTACGCGACGTATCGTCATGGCGCATAAAGGAAAAATCGAGTGCGAAAGCTTCCCCGGCGGTACACTGTTTAAAATCCAATTGCCGGTTGCGCCTGCCGCAACCGCGGAAGGGAACCCCGCGCAATGGGACTGAGCGTTTTGGTTGTAGATGATGAAAAAAACGCGCGCCAAAACATCGCCGCGTTTTTGAAGAAAAAAGATTACGAAGTCCTGGAAGCAGAAACAATCAAAGCGGCGAAAAAAGCCATGGGCGAAGGCAGCGCCGATGTTGTATTGCTGGACGTCGAGCTTCCTGATGGCTTAGGCACATCTCTTCTAGAGGAAAGCGCAACCAATCCTGCTCGGCCACCTATCATCATGATTACTGCCCATGGGGACATAGACATGGCTGTTGAGGCCATGAAAAACGGCGCCCATGATTTTTTGCAGAAACCCATCAAATTTGAGCGATTGGAGCAGTCCATTCAGCGAGCCAGTGAAACTGTTGCAATGCGACGTGAACTAAACCACCTGCGCCAGGCGCAACAGCAGCGTGATTTCATTCTGGGGGAAAGCGAGGCAATGAAATCCTTGCTAGCGCAAGCGGAACGCGCCGCTCAAACCTCAGTATCGGTTTTGATCACAGGAGAGACAGGCACCGGCAAGGAAGTGCTGGCGAGAGCAATCCATCGCATGGGGACGCGCAAAGAGAAACCGTTTATCGATATCAACTGCGCAGCTGTGCCATCCATGACCATTGAATCCGAACTCTTCGGGCACGAAGCGGGGGCGTTTACCAGCGCAGATAAACGAAAACCGGGATTGATGGAGATCGCCAACGACGGCATCCTCTTCCTCGACGAAATATCCTCCATGCCGCCGGATATGCAAAGTAAATTACTACGGGCACTCGAAGAGCGCAGTTTCCGCCGCATGGGCGGCACGAATTTGATCAAGGTCGATGTGCAAATCCTGGCAGCTTCTAATCGCGATTTGCCAGCCCTGATCAAGAGTGGCGGGTTTCGCGATGATCTGTATTACCGGCTTCGAGTTGTTTCGCTTGACATGCCGCCCCTGCGCGACCGCAAAGCAGATATCCCGGAATTGGTCGGCTTCTTTATACAACAGAACAATCCGCGCATGGGTCTCAATATTCGCGACGTGACGCCAAAAGCAATGGACATATTGAAAGCTCACGATTGGCCCGGGAATATACGAGAGTTGCGCAATGTAATTGAACGTGCGATGCTTTTTTGCGATGAAGCCGCCATTGATGCGGCTCATCTTCCCGCAGAATTAATCCCACCCAAAAAATCCAAGGGCAAGTGAAATCGCGTCCAGCGGTTAGTTCACCCACTGATTATCGAATGCTTGTTTTTACTACATCATCATCCAGTCCTGGGGAACACACACGCTGAGCGCGCGATGGATAGTATCCGCCTTCCGAAATTCCTTAATCCCCCTCGATTTGCCAACGAAACCACCTCTCGGCAGGCAGCTATTCTCAATGTCTGCTTATGGGTTGGCCTTTTCTTAGTTGTCGTCTACACATTTATAACCCTATTGCTTCCCCCTTCCCGATATTTAAATATTACCGTCGAGCTTAGCCTGATTGCGCTACATTTGATCAGTCTCGCGCTCATGCATCGGGGCTACCCTTGGCTGGCCGCTTCGCTATATACGGCGTGCTTGTGGCTGCTGATTGCCTCCGTCACCTTGTCTTTTGGCGATATCACCGGCACGGGAGCAACCAGCCTATACACGGTGATCCTGATTGGTGGCATTCTGCTGGGCATCGCCGGCGCCTTCAGCCTGGCTGCGCTTAGCATGACAGTGGTTGCAGCCACGACATTTTTTTCCCAAAACACTCCTCCAACAATCGATGATTGGATCCCCGCCCTGACTGTGGCTATCAATTTTGGGTTGGTGGCTGTGGCAGCCTGGCTTGGCCAGCGAAACATCATCAAATCCCTGACCAGCGCCGAGAGCAGTCAGACCCTGCTGAGCAACCGCAGCGCCCAGTTGCAGGCGGCCGCTGAAATCGGCACCGCCACGGCGACCAGTAAAGACCTGAGTTCACTGCTCCAGACGATCACACAGGTTATTGCAGAACGATTTGGCTTCTATCACGTAGCGATCCTGACCCCGGACCTTAATGCTGAAGAGCCGGGGTACATTGTCATCAGCGAAGGCGGACGAAAAGCGGGCAAGCGAACGCTGGTTAGTGCAAAACCATCAGATGGCAGGAGCATTATTGCGCACGCTGCCCGAACAAAAAAACCATATTTAGCTCGTGACGTAAAAACGGACGCACTCTACTTGCACAACCCGCAATTTGACGAAACCCGTTCCGAAATTGCCGTCCCCATTATTGCCGGTGGTTCCTTGCTTGGGGTTCTCGACGTTCTAAGCAATCAAGAAAATCCATTGACTACCGATGAAATGAACGCGCTCCAGGTCCTTGCCAATCAAATAGGTTCAGCCGTCCATAGCCACGGGTTGCTCGAAGATACCCAGCGGCACTTGGAAGAACTGATTGCCCTCAACGCGATCGCCACTGCGGGCACAGAGGCACTAAGCGAAGACGAATTCATAACCAGGGCTACCGAGGTGGTAGGCAAGTCGCTTTTTCCTACCAACTTCGGGGTACTTCTGCTGGATGAAAAAAAAGGGCTACTGCAACACCATGCCTCCTACACCGAAAAGCGCGCCAAGGTGTCGCCTCCAATCCCATTGGGCGAAGGCATCACGGGCCTGGTAGCCCTCAGCGGCCAGGCCGCACGCGTGGCCGATGTTTCTTCTGAACCTAAATACATCTCCGTGGATCCCCGCGTCCGTTCGGAACTCTGCGTTCCACTTAAGATCGGGGAACGCGTCCTGGGTGTGCTCGACGCGGAAAGTTACGAAGTCGACTCTTTCAGTAAAACTGACGAGCACTTGTTACAAACACTGGCGGGGCAAATTTCCACTTCTCTGGAGCGCATCCGGCTACTTTCCGAAGCCCAACAGAGAGCGGATGAATTGGCAAATACATTAAAACAACAGAAAGAATTGGCCCGATTGAGGGACGAATTCATCCAGAATGTGTCGCATGAATTTCGTACTCCCCTCTCCATTGTCAACGGCTACATCGAAATTCTCGACAGCGGCGAGTTTGGCCCATTGCCTGAACCTTATAAGCAGCCTGTCGACATCATCGCCAAGCGCGTCCGTTCGCTCACTAAGCTGGTCGAAGATCTCACTTCCTTGCTCGATATGGCTGCTCACAGAGGCGACTTCACCATCCTGCGGCTATCGGACGTGATCAATCCTATGTACGCCGATTTCCGGACCCGAGCCCTGGCAGAGCGTATCGAACTCAATCTGGATATTGGTTCCTCTCTGCCCTCCGTGCACGGTGAGGAAACTTTACTTCGAAAAGCTGTGGAAAACCTTGTCGACAACGCCATCAAGTTCACCCCACCTGAAGGTAAAGTAGATATTCGTCTAAAGTCCGAAAATAGTTCTGTAATGGTTGAAGTAAGTGATAGCGGTCTCAGCATCCCCGCCGAGGAGCAGCAACGTATCTTCGATCGCTTCTATCAAATCGAGGCCGGCTCCACCAGGCGCTATGGTGGCACCGGCCTCGGACTCGCTTTAGTCAAGGAAATCGTCGAACTACACGGCGGCGAAATCCACGTCCGCAGCAATGTGGGTGAAGGGAGCACTTTCCAAATCAAACTCCCAGCCATCAAATAAAACAGACTAGTAAATTTCGCCTTAATAGAATCTGGGGAACTTCTTCGGATTTACCTCAGTCATCATCTCGTAAATGGTGTAAATAATCTGCTCCGCGTTTGGCTTCGACCAATAATTGCCATCGGTCCCATAAGCAGGCCGGTGCGCTTGCCCGGTCAAAGTGCGCGGCGCTGAATCCAGCCACTGGTACCCGCCCTGCTTCTCTAGCACTTCTTGCATCATGAACGCCGTGGAACCTCCTGGTACGTCTTCGTCCAGAAAGAGAACGCGGTTCGTCTTCTTCAAGGATTCCACGATGCGACTGTACAAATCAAAGGGCATCAGCGACTGAACATCGATTAACTCCACCTCAACACCTAACCCCGCCAGCACATCGGCCGCTTCGACAGCAATTCGGCACAACGGGCCGTAGGTCACAACGGTTATATCTTTCCCTTGCCGTAAGATTTCGGGCACACCAACTGGCACTGTGAACTCGCCGATGTTATCGGGCAACCGCTCCTTCAACCGGTAACCGTTCAGTACCTCGACTACTAGTGCCGGCTCGTCTGCCGCCAGCAGCGTATTGTAGAAACCAACAGCCTGCAGCATATTGCGCGGTACCAGTACCAGCATTCCCCTCAAAAGATGCAGCGCTCCCGCCATCAGGCTGCCCGAGTGCCAGATACCTTCCAGGCGATGGCCGCGGGTGCGTACAATGATAGGCGCCTTCTGTCCGCCCTTCGTGCGCCAACGCAGCGTTGCCACATCATCGGAAAGGATTTGCAACGCGTAGAGCAAATAGTCAAGATACTGGATTTCCGCAATCGGCCTAAGCCCACGTAGTGCAAGCCCGATCGCTTGGCCCATGATGGTAACTTCGCGGATCCCAGTGTCGGATACTCTCAAAGCACCGAATTTTTCCTGCAGTCCTGCAAACCCCTGATTCACATCGCCCAGGTAACCCAGATCTTCTCCAAAGGCGACAACCCTCGGGTCCCGCTTAAAAATGGCCTCGAACCCTTTATTGACAATTTCAAAACCATTGATCGTGAGTGACTTCTCGGGAAACTCTGCCTTTACTTCAGGGACTCGTTCTGCGGTATGTGAGTACAAGTCGGAGCTATAGCGGTCTCTGGCAGCTTCATCTAGCTCGCGCTTCCACTGGACCAGCATAGGTTTGCCGGGCAAAGGTTCATCTTTCAGCAGTACCATTGCCTTGCGATAAGCCACCATGATGTCCTGTCGCAAAGGATTCTGGTAAGCCATCATCTCCTCGATCATGGCGTTCAGAGCATCAGCGTGCTTTGAAGTCCCAGCCACCTCCACTAACAAATCACCAAAAGCCTCAATATCCTTGCGAATAGGCGCCTTGTATGCCTCCCAAGCCTTGGCGCGAATTGTCTCGATTTCGGTGCGATTTTCTTTCTCCATGGCATCTAATTCCGCGTCAGTGGCGAGTCCCTGTGCCCGTATCCATTCACGGAATTTTCGCAGGCAATCGAATTCTTCTTCCCACGCCAGTCGCTTAGGCGGCTTGTAGCGCTCGTGGCTTCCAGAGGTGGAATGGCCTTGCGGCTGAGTAAGCTCATTGACATGAATGATGACCGGCACGTGCTCCTTGCGTGCTAGGCTGGCTGCCTTCGTATAGGTTTCAATCAATGCCGGGTAGTCCCAGCCGGCGACGGTGTAAATATCGTAACCACTTCCGCCATTTCTTTTCCGCCGAAACCCGCTCAGCAATTCTGAAAGATCTCCAGTCAATTGGTATTGGTTCGGCACTGAGATGCCATATTCATCATCCCAGATCGAAAGCACCATAGGCACTTGCAGCACTCCGACCGCATTCACCGTCTCCCAGAACATGCCTTCGGCGCAACTGGCATTGCCGATGGTGCCAAAAGCCACCTCGTTTCCGTTGTGGGAAAATTGGGCGAAATCTTTCAGTTCTTCCAGTTCGCGGTACAACTTGGACGCGTAGGCAAGGCCCACCAGCCTCGGCATCTGTGAAGCCGTTGGCGAAATGTCCGAGGCAGAATTGTAAGTATCGGCTATCGCCTTCCAGCTCCCATCGTCTTTGAGGCTGCGGGTTGCGAAG
>JAMCZK010000011.1 GCA_023485685.1 Chloroflexota bacterium
TGCGCAGAATGAACAAAAAAACAGCCGCAGTTGTACTGCGGCTGATCCATTTTGGGGTTAGCTGACAAGCTAAAAGCTGATAGCTAACAGCTGCTTCACACCATCGCGTGCAGGTATCGCCCGGCAACCTCGCGCACCTGCTCGTAGCCAACCGGTTTGATCAACACCTGGTCAGCCTCGCCAGTGAACTGCTCGGCGGCCTCTTTATCCCCCGTAACGACAACTACGTGGGTACCCGACAGCCTGCGCTGGCCGCGGATCTGGCGCAGCAGCACGGAGCCCGAGAGGCTCGGCAAATTCATGTCCAGCAGGACGATCTCGGGGTTGGTGAAAACCAGCTGTGCCTGCGCCTTGTGGCCGTTATCCATGATCTCAGCCTGGTAACCGGCGTCTTGCAGGGCGCGCCGGAACAACTCCGCCACCAGCGGTTCATCTTCGACAACGAGGGCATAAGGAATGGTCATAGCTTCCTTATTACAACCAGTGTGTGAATTAACCCCAATTATCGCAAAGGGGGTCGCGATACACAACGAAAAACGGTAGTGAATCAGTACCAACAACATTTTCATTTGCAAAGCAGCGACCAGATAAAGCAGGCGGTTTGACGCCTCTGCGAACCGTATGGTATGATGCGCCCCGCCCTTGCACTAACCAGAGGAATGGCAGATAGCCAGAGGAGAAATACAAGATCAGTACATCCGATTACCGGGTAAATAGAGCCATCCGCGCCAAAGAAGTCCGCTTGATCGACGCGGACGGTGAAAATCGCGGGGTTGTCCCAATCGAAGAAGCATTGAGAATTGCAGACCAGGCCCACATGGACCTGGTTGAAGTGGCGGCCAATTCCAAGCCCCCCGTTTGCCGCGTAGTCAATTTCGGCAAATTCACGTACGAGCGCACCAAGAAAGAGCGCGAGGCGCGCCGGGCGCAAAAGAAGATCGAGATCAAAGAGATCCGCCTGCGCCCCAAGACCACGGAACACCATCGCGGGTTCAAGACCCGAGCGGCGCGAGGCTGGTTGCAAGAAGGCAAAAAGGTAAGAGTGCGTATCCGCTTCCGCGGGCGCGAGCGCGATTATCCGGAGATCGCTCTCCAGGATCTGAAGGAGATCGCCGCCGAATTGCAGGACGTTTCCATTATTGAGCAGGCCCCGGCCTACGAAGGCCGTACCCTGCTGATGGTTTTGGCGCCCAACGACGGGTCGACACCCGCCGCCAAGATGCCGGCAGAAATAAAGAAAACTCCCGCGACGGATAGCCGCGGCTGATTTTTAGGAGTATTTGTGACGGTAAAGAAACTTCGAATGAAAACCCATAAAGCCACCGCCAAGCGCTTCCGCTTGACGGGTTCGGGCAAACTGGTGCGCACCAAGGGCGGCAAGAGCCACTTCCGCCGCCGCACCTCCGCGCGTACCAAGGCGCTGTTCACCGAGATGATCCCGGTGAAAGGCAAGAGCTATATCAAGCGCATCCGCCGTCTGGTGCCCTACATGAATAAATACAAAGCCAATCCCAACACCCGCACGGCGAAGTAAGAGGAAGCATGGCAAGAGTAAAAACCGGTATCACCCGCCGCAAGCGGCACCAGCGAGTTCTGAAAGTCACCAAGGGTCAGTTCGGCACGCGCTCCAAGCTGTATAAGCGCGCCAACGAAGCCCGGCTCAAGAGCCTGTTCTACGCGTACCGCGACCGCCGCAACCGCAAGCGCGATCTGCGCGGCCTGTGGATCCTGCGCATCAACGCCGCCGCGCGCCAGCACGGCACCAGTTACAGCCGCCTGATGAGCAGCTTGAAGAAAGCCAACATCGGCATCAATCGCAAGATGCTGGCCGACCTGGCGGTGCGCGACCCGCAAGCCTTCAAGGCCGTGGTCGAGCAAGCGAAGGTCGCGTGAAGCAGCTATCAGCTTTAAGCTGTCAGCTTTAAGCTAAAAGCAGAAAACACAGAAATAAATTCTAAAAAGCTGCAAAATTAAAAAGAGGATGGCAATGAGCCATCCTCTTTTTTGTCTAGTTCGTCACTGCGAGCACATTCGCTTCGCTCAGTGTAAACTCCGCGAAGCAGTCTGCTAGCCTCTTAAAAAATCACCTTCGCTTATCTTGACGTCCATAACAAATTACCCAAAATATTCATCATATAAGTCATTCCAATCAGGATTTGTAAAACACAGGGTTCGATATCTCTTTCCATGACGCTTTGCTTTTTAAACAAACTGGCAGATTGCCACGCATCGCTATTTCCTCGCTTCGCTTGGAAATTTAGCTCGCTCGCAATGACGGAGGTTCTAAACCTGAATCCTCCCATCCTTATAAAACAATTCCCCGTCCACCCTTATTTCGCTGGCCTTGTGCACGTCACAGATCATGTCCCAGTGCAGTGCGGATTCGTTCTTGCCGCCGCACTCGGGGAAGCCGGCGCCTACCGCCAGGTGGATCGTCCCGCCAATTTTCTCATCGTACAAGATGGTTTTCGTGAAGCGGTCGATGGCGTAATTGGTGCCTATACCCAACTCGCCGATTACACGGGCGCCCGGGTCCTGGTCGAGCATCTTGAGCAAATAATCTTCGTTCTTCCTGGCGGTGGCTTTTTCCACGCGCCCATTCTTGAATTCCAGGTGAATGCCATCCACTTCGCGCCCCAGACGGATGGCCGGATAGCTGAAATCCACCCAGCCGTTGAGCGAATCTTCCACCGGGCTGGTGAAGATCTCGGAACCCGGCATGTTGTGCCTGGCGACCGAATTATTGAAGGTCCGGCCGTCTATCGATAGCGTCACATCGATATGCGGGCTGCGCAACTCCACCTTCTTTTTTCCTTTCAGCCAATCGACCCAGCGCGCCTGATTGGCTTCCACATCATTCCACAACTTCACCGGATCTTCCTGATCGGCGAACGTCGCCTTATACACAAAGTCTTCATAATCACTAAGGCTCATGTCGGCGTCCTGGGCATAAGCCTGGCAGGGAAAATAGGTGAGATTCCAGCGCAGTTCACCCGTGGCGCTGCGTTTGAAATACGAATCCATGATTCCTTTGCGCGCTGCAGACCGTATCTGTTGTTTCTTGGAATCGACCCCGGTCATCGACCGGGTGTTTTCCGTAGCCTCAATATCGATAAAAACATCCGCCTCCTCAAAAGGGGCGCGTGCAAACGGAGAAATCCATTTAAGCTGGTCTTCGTTGGCCTCTTCGTAATAGATCTGTCCCGTGGATTCCAATCCCATGAGGATATCCACATACGCGCCGGCGCGTATGGCATATCGATAAACTTCGCGGGTAAGCGATTCCGCGATGGGGTGGGAGAAAAGAATCACCCAATCACCGGGCTTTACTTTCACGGAATATTCCACCAGAGTCTTGGCCAACTTGGTTACGCGCGGATCGGACACGGTTTGCTCCTTTGCTAAGGATGCGCGCATTTTAACAGCAAACCCACAAAATGCTTGGAAGGCAGTATTCGCCTATGTGGAAGACCCGGTTATATGGATTCTTCGCTGATCTAGATATTCCCTAGGTAAAGGTTTTATAACCCGCTCCACTAGACTACAGGAGCACCATAGTGCCAGCAAGAGCTGATTAAGTCTATGGCTAGCTCGAGGTTGAAACCTATATTCTGAACGAGACCCAGCTCTTGCGTGGAACAAAACTAAATAGTATTGCAGCCAAGCAAACAGGCTAATACATGGAGACAGTTCAGTCCACCCGGCTGGCACTGGGTCGCAAGGAGCAGAGATGCGAAAGTGGAAGACGTTTGTTGGTATTGATGTGGCCTCGGCCAGCTTCATGGCCGCAGTAGGCGGCAGCCCCTGGCAAGTGCTGGTGAAACCCCAGGAATTCAGGAACAATGTAGAGGGTTTTCGAGCCTTCATGGATTGGTTAGCCGAACATCGACTGGACCGGAGAAGGGCCGTAGTTTGTATGGAAGCCACCGGAGTGTATGGAGAATCCTTGGCCCATTTCCTGGTGGCCCAAAAGCTAGCCGTGGCCATTGAGCCTCCGTTGAAAGTCAAACGGGCCTTCGAGACCAGCGGTCCCAAGACGGATGCCGTGGATAGTCTGCAGATCGCCGAATATGCTTATCGGTTTGAGGACGAACTGCATCTGTGGCAGCCGCGTGGGGAGATTTTGGAACAGATTCAGGTACTTTTGGCTGCCCGGGAGCAATTTGTACGCCAGCGCATCGTGCATAAGAACGCCTTGGCAGCCCTGGAACGAAAAGTGACCAAGACCCCAGCAGCCGACGCGGCTTATCATCAAGTGATTGAGACGCTGAACCAGGAAATCAAGGTTATCGAAAAGGAACTCAGCCACTTGATCAATCAGGATCCCGACTTGCGTCAGCGACTTCGATTGCTCCTGACCGTCCCTGGAGTTGGGCTGTTGTTTGGCGCCCATTTGCTCTTGTTGACCCGGCATTCTCACAATCCGCGCAAGCTGGCGGCTTATTTGGGCAAGGCACCGCATCAGTACATGAGTGGAACCTCGGTGTACGGCAAAACCCAATCCAGACACTATGGCCCATCCACGCCGCGCAAATTGCTGTATCTGGCGGCTTGCTCCCTGCGAGCTCACCATCCCAGGTTTCAACAATATTACTGTCGAAAGATCGCTCAGGGCAAAACCCCCCGCCTGGTATTGAACAACATCGAAAATCGCTTGCTTAGAATCGCCTGCGCGGTCCTGCGAGACGGCCAACCGTTCATTCCCGACTATCGCTCCGTTCCCCCCTTGACAGGGTCATAGTATTCAGAATGACATATAAAGGTAGACAAGCGGCGGCAAAAAAGCCGCCGCTTGTCTAATTGGACATCAAGGTAGGGAAAACATCCGTGCCCTCAATGTCTCTGTGGTTTGTTTTTCCGCAGTGAACTAAAATACTTCTGCATGATCCGTTCGGTTCGCAATCCCAAGGTGCAGGAGCTGCGCGCTCTGCAACGCCTGCCCAAGCGCCGCCGCGAGAAGGGCGCCTTCGTCGTTGAGGGTTCACGCCTGGCCGAGGAAGCGCTGATGTCCGGCTGGCAGGTGCGCGAAGCCATTTACACCGAAGGCGCCAGCGAAGCCAGCCCCGAGCTGGTACGCGCCCTGGTCGCCCGCGGCCATGCAGATCTAGTCTCCGAAGCGGTGATGAAAGCCGCCAGCGACACCCAGACCCCGCAGGGTGTGCTTGTCGAGGTCGAATGGAGACAGCTGCCCCTGGTAAGTCACCCGAGCCTGGTCCTCATTCTGGATGGCATCAGCGACCCCGGCAACCTGGGTACCTTGCTGCGCAGCGCCGCCGCCGCCGATTGCGATGCGGTGCTGCTGGCGCCCGGCTGCGCGGATGCCTTCGCGCCCAAGGTGCTACGCAGCGGGATGGGCGCGCACTTCAGGCAGCCAATCCAAACCTTGGAATGGCCAAATATTTCCCGCTTTCTCAAAGAACACAAATTGGCGCTATATCTGGCTCAGTCCTGGGAAGGCCAGCCTTTTGATAAGGCCGATCTCACACAGCCGTTTGCGCTAATCGTGGGAAGTGAGGCAAGCGGCGTAAGTGAAGCCGCCAAGGCTCTAGATCCCCAGCCGATCCAGATCCCGATGCCCGGTCGCATGGAGTCGCTCAATGCGGCTATCGCCGGCAGCATTCTGCTCTTCGAAGCGGTGCGGCAGCGAAACAAAAAATCGGCATGAAGATTCGATCGATCACATCCTTCATTTCGCCAACGCGCGTTCCGGAAGCGGGCATCACCCCGCTGGGAAAGTTTTCACGCGATGCGAAGAGCGCCTTCGAAGACGCTGGTTACGAAGTACAGACGACACGCCTGGCCACCACACCGTTCCCGCGTTGGATAAAACCACTTACACAGAGTCGAGCCGTTGAAGCCGCGGTCGCTATTGAAGCCTCCGCGATTGAGCATGGTTTCGGTTACGTTGCGCTGGGTCCGGCCTTGCCCGAGCTCCTCGAGAGTTACACCTTCATCCCCGACCTGCTGGCGGCCACCAAGGATGCCTTCTTTAGCGGGGTCATTGCGGATGCCAAGCGCGGCATTTCCATGGCTGCGATTCGTCATAGCGCCGAGATCATTGCCAAAGCATCCACGCTCGAAGCTAACGGTTTTGCCAACTTGCGCTTCGCCGCGCTGGCCCACGTGCCGCCCGGCTCGCCTTTCTTTCCTGCCGCCTATCACCGCGGCGGCAAGCCCGCGTTTGCCATTGCCACACAGGCGGCCGATCTCGCTGTCGCTGCTTTCACCGACGCCAGATCGATCCCCGAAGGCAGCCACCGGCTCTCTGAAAGCATCGAGGCGCACACGACAAAATTAGCCAAGGTCGCAGAGAAGTTTTCGCGCAAACATGGAATCAACTTTGGTGGAATTGATTTTTCGCTGGCCCCATTCCCTGAAGAAAATGAATCGTTGGGAACAGCTTTCGAGCGCATGGGAATTCCCAAAGTCGGCCTGCAAGGTTCGCTGGCAGCCGCAGCCATCCTGACCCAGGCCATCGACGCGGCCGATTTCCCGCGCGCCGGCTTCTGTGGCTTGCTGTTGCCGCCGCTGGAGGATTCCACGCTGGCCAAGCGCGCCGCCGAAGGCACATTAACAATTAACGATCTCCTGCTCTTTTCGGCGGTTTGCGGCACCGGGTTAGACACCATCCCATTGCCCGGCAACACGACCGTTGAGCAGATTTCCGCCTTATTGCTCGATCTCAGCGCGCTAGCCCTGCGCCTGGATAAGCCGCTCACGGCACGACTGATGCCCATTCCTGGCAAGCAAGCCGGCGACGAAACCGCCTTCGACTTCCCCTACTTCGCCAACAGCCGCGTCATGTCGATGCATGCACAAGCCCTACGGTCACCGTTTTCGGAAACAGACAACATACAATTGAAACGCAGATAAGCAACACGGGAAGCGGAGCGCAAGGTCAGGAAAACGGCCGTAAAAATTTTCGGCCGTTTTTTCAATGCGCACCTTGGGTGCAGCGCTTTGTTAGGCTTGGTGATTACAACTCACTATCAAGGGGCTTGTGCAATGTTGTAAAGTCGAGCCCTGCCCGAGGAGATTTATTATTAAATACTATATCTGCCTATTTAGGCAGCTAGATTTTTCAAAAAAAACGGCGGAATGTGTCATAAAATACCACTTGATGATAAAAACCCCGACCGATCTTAGTGTCATAATTCCCGTTTATCAAAACGCAAATTTAGTTAAAGCCAATTTACCCATCTTGAGGGATTACCTGGCTACTTTACCAATGAATAGCGAAATCCTAATCATCGACGACGGGAGCAAAGATCAGCACGACACTCGCCTCGTAGCGGAGAGCAACGGCGCTGTTTTTCTTGCCAATCCCGGGAACCAAGGGAAAGGAGCGGCAGTTCGGCGAGGAATGCTTGCCGCCGAAGGCCGGGTGCGGCTTTTTACGGATGCCGATTTGCCCTATAAGCTTGAGGCAATTGAACAATGCTATTCCGTTTTGGAAGGGAACACATTTGATATCGTTGTTGGAGACCGTACATTGCCACAATCTGTATACTTTGAGTTAATTCCTAAAGTTCGCCGAATAAGTAGCAAAATTTTCTTACTCATTGTTCGAACCCTTCTTGTCGGAGAGCCTTTCGATACTCAATGTGGGTTTAAGGGATTCAAGGCCGACATCGCCACGGCCATCTTTAGTCGAGCTCGTATAAACCGCTTCGCCATGGATGTCGAACTGCTAACGATTGCTCACGTGCACGGGTACCGTATTAACCGACTTCCAGTTCACTTACGCGATTGGGACTTATCAGAAATAAATATCTTCAGGGATGGTTTTACGATGTTTCGCGATTTATTCCTAATACGCTATTATTTGGCATCAGGAAAATATGAATAATTTCTTGTTGTGTCAGGCTATAAAGAACAATGAAAAATAAATTGGTGGTTTTTTTTCGAGATTTCCATATACCGGAAAAAAACCTTCCCTGGCTCTTTTTGGGCATCTGTGTCCTGGCTTTTGGCCTCCTTATCCCCAGCCTGGGATATTACTGGGATGATTGGTTGACTCTTTATCTTATGAAAACCAATGGCGCCCCGGGGGATTTTGTCTACGCCGCCTTTCGCCCATTGCACGCCGTGCTGGACGTGATTGAATTTCTCTTGCTTGGCAGCCGGCCAATGGGTTGGCATATTCTTTCCTTAGTCTTGCGATGGGTCGCGGTCGTGTTGGTTTGGCAAGTTATGCGACAACTAACTCGGCCAAACCGCGAACTAGCTGCCTGGATTTCTATCTTATTTGCCATTTACCCGAGTTTTTACCAGCAATCTAGCGCTCTTGTGTATCGCCAACATTGGACGACTTATATTTTCTACCTACTCTCTCTTCTCTTGATGATTTCATCAACTAAGGCGAACGCACCGCGCCGATATTTTTTAACTGTGCTGGGCCTTATTTTTACGCTCGCCCATTTGTTGACTACAGAATACCTGGTCGGTCTGGAAATACTACGCCCCTTTGTTCTTTGGATAGTGATTCGTTACCAAAGAAACGACTTAAGCAAACGGATTAGTAATGTACTGAGGTTCTGGTGGCCCTATCTGCTTGTTGGGGCGGGTTTTCTTGTATGGCGCATGTTCATTCTGCAATTGCCGGAAGATCCGAATCCCCCGATTTTGTTCTATGAATTTTTGAGTGCCCCGCTACAGGCAGTTACCGGTCTTGTACAAACCTCGCTCCAAGATATGCTTTCCGTTTTATGGTCCAGTTGGGCGGCATTATTAACGCCTTCTCTGTTTGATTTTTCCGATCGTTTCGGGGTTTTTGTTTGGGGTCTAGTTGTTGGGCTTATTCCTATTTTGCTGTTTTTGCTTAGCAAAATTAGATTCGACACCAAAACCAACCGACCCGTCCAGCAAGTGTTCACTTTGCTATTATTCGGTCTGGTTGCAGTATTCTTTGGTCTCGCGACAAGTTGGCTGGTCGGGCGCCAAGTCACAGAAGGAAGATTTAGCGATCGGTTGAGTATTCCTGCCATTTTGGGAGCCAGTATTATCATTGCGCAATTAATAATTGCGCTCGTTCCCCGAGCCATTCACAGAAACCTGATACTCGCGGTTATGGTCAGCTTAGCAATTGGCGCCCATTTACGAACAGCAAACGATTACCGCTGGGATTGGGAAAAACAAATGCGTTTTGTTTGGCAAACCTATTGGAGGGCTCCTTCGCTTGAGCCAGGTACCCTGCTTATAGGTGAAGGCGCAGTCAGTGAATTTCTCGATGATTACAATGCGGCCTTCGCCCTAAATTTAATGTATGCGTCCCAAGCTAATGCCTTGTGGCCCGCATATTGGTATGAGTCATTTTATTCTGGTTTGCATCGTCAGGCCCAAGACTTTCAGGCCGGGGTTCCAATAGAAACCAATTTTTATGGCATCGAATTTTCTGGAAATACACAAAGAAGCATAATGGTTTACCAATCTTCGGCCCAATCTCCCTGCTTTTGGTACCTTAATGCCTTCGATGAACAAAACCTGGCAATCGATGAACCAATGCGCGCGCTCGTGGCATATACAGACCCTGATCTGATACAAACAAAAAGTGGAGACGCGATTTCTCCGCCAGCTGAAATCTTTGGCCCTGAGCCCTCGCCAGATTGGTGTACCTATTTTCAGAAAGCTAGCCTTGCCCAGCAACAAGCAGATTGGGCAGAGGTCCTGAGGTTATGGGACTCTTCACAAAAAGATGGGGCCCATCCTTATGATGGGTATGAATTGCTCCCATTTATTAATGCATATGCTTACTTTGGGAACTGGGATCGGGCATCCTATTTGAGCCGACATGCTTATCAAATAAGCCCAAAATCCCAGGCCATGTTGTGCGCCGCGTGGGAGCGCTATTCTACAGAACCGATAAATCCGCTGGATTTTGAATTGACCCACCAAACCATTAAAGAAAGACTTGCCTGCCCCTAGCATCGAAGACAAGAAGGTAAGTTTGATCGTCCTACTGGCCTTTTTCTTTATACCAAGTGAATGGAAAGGCGAATAAACACCGTTGATGTGACCCACACACCTATATGAAATTAAGAAGCTTGTGCAACTCATGCGCCAAGCATTTATGAGTTCGAATCTGCACCCGCGTTGCAACCGAATCTGGCCGGGAAAGGCGATCCGTAATTTGAATCCAGTAAATCTAGCTTAGAATTTAGAATAATCTTAGGCTTGAAGAGTATAAGAGAAAAATGGAGATTTCTGCTAAGGATATGCGCGAAGAAAAAAAGAGGACCTTTTATATATTACTTGCTGTTCTGGCCGTGATTGGTGCAAGTATGGTTTTTATTTCAACGGCAAAATTGGGACCGGGACTTGGCGAGGACTCAGCCAAATATTTATCGGTTGCTGAGAATTTGGTGAAGGGGGAGGCTTTTTAACTTATCAGAATTATCCATTAACGCAGTGGCCCCCACTGTTTCCTTTGCTATTAGCGGCGATTGGAAAACTTACTGGAATTGATCTCCTTATAGTAAGTCAGTTCATAAACACCCTCTCCTTGGGTCTAATTATTTGGTTTGGAGGAAAATTATTTCTAAAAGTGTTTCAAGAAAGAATTGACCTAGCAATGCTCGCTAGCGTTCTTATCGCATTTTCTATACCCATTCTCTCGGTCGCTTCAAATGTTTCTTCAGATCCGCTTTTTCTTTTATTCGTGATTTTGTTCCTGCTTGCCGCAAAGGAATTTCTCTCTGCAGAGTCAATTCAAGCGCTTGGGCTGATGGGTTTATGGGCTGTTCTAGGAAGCCTAACACGTTTTGCTGGAATATCATTATTGCTAACCGGGTTTTGCTTAATTCTTCTTTCTGGCCACGATGCCCGATTTAGAAAGATTCTTAAATCAATGGGATTTTTTATTGTGGCCGGCTTACCATTGTTTATGTGGTCATATTTTCATAATTATGTAAACGGGTTTAGTTTATTTGGCCATCATCTACCGGCTGTTCCATTAGGAAACATCGACATTACGATAACCAAAATCGTAGCTTGGTTTATGCCTGAGAGTATTTGGAGGTTTGTTGGCCCTTGGACTATTGTTTTGGCTATCATGATTTTATTCTTAACGGGCAACCCAAAAAAGGACTGGACAATTTGGATTCGAGGGTTTGCAGATCCCGGGATATTGCCCAATTTGCTTTTTCTGGCGATCTATAGCTTTATGTTAGTTTTTTACACAAGCTATTTTGAAGCTCGCGTACCTGGTTTCGACCGAATTCATGTTGTCATATTGCCATCTCTATTAATTGTCTTGTTTTACTCATTCACAGTTTTAATCCCCAAGTATTTACTTTTATTGCCATCCATCGTCCAAAGATTTTTTTATATAGGCCTACTAGCACTTATTATTGTTTTTCCCATTTATAGGGCCCAAAAGTATGTCAGGAGCGCGTACCAAAAGGGAGATACTTATTACAATTACATTAACACGCGTGAGTTAAGGGAATCAGAGTTGATAGCTTATATTCAGTCGGCTGAATTTCCTGATAGCGGGTTTGTATATAGTAACAACGAAGCCATTGCCTGGTTTTACACTAGAAGATTAATCGTAGATCTCCCTATTAATGACACTAATTATGACAAGATAATGGACGAGCCAGAAATATGGCCTAACAAGGGGGATACGGGGATGTTACTTTGGTTTACGGGCCAGCTAGATTACAAACCAGGTATTGTGTTTCCGGAGCAGGCAGTCAGAAATGGATGGTTAACGCTAGAGTTTGCGGGCGATTATGGAGATATTTACCTTATAACTAGGTAGTTACGAGTCCTTGTGTACATCTATCAAAAAGAGAGGGACCACATGCGTCCCTCTCTTACAAAACGACCAAACTTGTTTATCGCGCCTTTCTCGCCTTGCGCGCCTGCGGCTTCGCCTCTTTGATCCACAACGCGCCGGCCATGGCGCCCCAGCCAAGCAGGATAACCACCAAGGCCACTAGCCATCCAAGGATCGGCACTAGCGCCACGACTTCGTAGAGCAGCAGGCCGACCAGCAGCGCCAACAGCATGCCCCAACGATTGTCTTCAACCGAAGACTGCAGCAAGCGACTGCCGACCAGGTGGCCGAAGATGGCCTTGGCGGCCAGCAACCCGGCAATGAAGAAGACCACCGTGGCCAGACCAAGCAGGAGGAAGCCAATGACAAGCACCGGCCCGGCCAATTGCCCCAACGAGATCACGCCAAACAAGATGCCCAGCATGATGATGATCAGGGCTGCCAGCACGAACACAAATGGGAACAGGAAGGCCGTCAGGAAACCCAGCCCCAGGCTGCGCCAGGGGTGCCGCGTCATCTGTTCTTCCATGCGCCGCATCTGGGCAGGCCATAGCAGGAACAGCAAGGCGCCCACAAGGAACAGCGAGATGAATTCGCCCACACGGTTGAAAATCCAGGAGGCGACCGCAAAGCCCCACAGGGTGGTCGGCTCCACAGACGGCACGCTGTCTGGTGTGTATGGGATTACCTGGATATCTGTTTCACCCCCCACGATCCCTTCAGCCACCTCGTAACCCGGCTGGATGAACTCCACGTTCCCTGGCACCCACATCCAGGGTCCGTATCCGGCCGGCGCGTCCGGGTTGGGTTCGGCGACCTGCACGGTCAGATTGCGCCCTACGTTGCCATTCAGGCGGAAAGCAGCGCCATTGAAGGTCACATCACGCGCCACCTGACCGGAAATGATGGCCTGATAGGCCAAGGCATATACGCTGCGCCCGACGAAACTGCCCTCTTCTGTCGCAACGGAGAAAGCAAAGCCAATTAAATTATCCGCGACAAAAGCCGCCGGCCCCGTATTAGTCACATAGGAAAATGAGTAAACACTCCCATTGACCGTCCCGTTGTTGATGAACAATTGGCTGCCAACGAACAGGTTGCCGTCAATGGTCCCGGTAACCTCCACCTGGCTGCCAGCGGCGAACACGTCGCCGTACACGGTACCTTCGATGCGGACATTCTGACCGGTGATGACCAAGTCGTCATCGATGACTTGGTCTGCGGGGACGAGGGCATCCGGATCGCCGGTAACAATTTCAGCCGCGCGCGCCGGGCTGGCGAAGGATAGAGCCAACGCGGAAAACAGAATCACGGAAATGGCGAAGATACTTAAAACACGCAGAGCTTTGGGGCTGTGCAACATAAATCCTCCTGAATAAAGTGGGTAGGTCTCACACTGATATACGCAGAATGGGGCCTCTGGTTGTCCCCTTATAGAGGCAGATTCACTTCAAGCAAAGGGAATCTGTCACCAACTACGGGTTGGCGTTCGCCGCCTCCAGGACAAAGCGATCCACCACGGCCCCCTCGATATTGATGAATTCAAAGAGGACCCAATCCTCGGTCGCTTGAACCCGCATAGCCCCATGCAGCTCGTTGTACCGAAACTGGCTCTCAGGCAGGATATTTACAAAGTCGTAGACGGACGCATGACCTCCCAAACCGTTGGTGAAATAAGTCAAACCGGCTACTCCCAGGCGCTCGTAAAGGTGGTCGTGCCCAGACAGGACTGCATCTGCGCCCCAGTCGACATAGGGCCATTGCATCCAATCCGATGAACCGTGCATGCCCGACGAATACGGGGGATGGTGCATGACGACGATCTGCCAGGGGGCAGTAGACGCCTGCATGGCCTCCTGGAGCCACGCGGCTTGATCCGAAGAAAGGCCGACGCCATCGGGCTCATGCGAGTCGCTATCCAGGATGAAAAAGTGCACCGGCCCTTGCACGACGTCGTAATAGCGTTCGTTGCCCGGCAGCGTAAAATAATTCAAGTAAGCGTCGATAGTACCGTTCGACCAATCATGGTTGCCGAGGCTGGGGAAGAAACGGTTGGTCTCGGAACCGCGGTTGTACTCCCCTTGGTAATCGCCGATATAGCGGTGGTAGAACTGCCCAATATTGTCGTCGATGGTTTCCGCCTCGCCATCCGGGTAGTTGTTATCTCCGGTAGTGATGATGAAATCTACTTTCCAGCTATCGATCATTTCCGCTACCAGGAACGCGTCGTTGCTCCCATCTTGTCCATAATCCCCGATCACCGCAAAGAGCAACGCGTCCTCGGGAACCGGCAAGATATCGGGGGTGGTCGAGGGCGCCGGTGTTTGCGTGGCGATGGAAAGGATAGAAGCCAATGTGCGAATCGGCGATGTTGCCGGTTCCCGCTCCGGTTGGGTGCCGCCCTGCGCTTGGCAAGCGGCAAATGTTAGGATGAAACTGATGAGGAAAGCAATCTTGGCGAATTTCAACATTTTACTTAGTCCTGTAGACCTACTCCTGCGCTTGCAGTTGGTACAACGCTCCTGCGCGATCAAGTACGTAAATTTCTCCAGTTTCGTCCAGACCGAAAGAGGTGATCAAAAAGCCTGTGTCATATAGCAACCGGCTTTCCCATGATCCATCGGCGTTATGCACCAGGCCGAGAATCTCTCCGGAGCAGTAATCCGCGTAGAAGTACACGCCCTGCCAGGCAGGCAGCGCCTGGCCGCGATAAACATAGCCTCCAGTTATCGAGCAACGATTCCCGTGCTCATATTCCGTTACCGGAGCAGTTAGACCCTCTGGCGCGGTGCCTTCATAAGGGTGGGTGCCTTCCATATAATTCCAGCCGAAGTTGGCGCCACCCGGGCTGCCGGCGGCCAGGAAATCCACTTCCTCCCACTGGTTCTGACCCACATCAGCAATGTAGAGGTCGCCGGTGGCGCGGTCGAAACTGAAGCGCCAGGGATTGCGAAATCCATAAGCCCAGATCTCGGGCAAGCCGCCGCCATTGGCAAATGGGTTGTCGGCGGGGATCCCAAACGGATCCCCAGCATTTACATCGATACGGAGAATCTTGCCCAGATAGGTTTCCAATGACTGGCCATTCCCATGCGGGTCTCCTTGGGCGCCGCCGTCACCCAGACCCACATACAAAAAACCATCGGGGCCGAATTCCAGGTGACCGCCGTTGTGGTTTGGATAGGGCTGATCGACCTGCAAGAGGATTTTTTCGCTAGCCGCGTCGGCAACATTAGTATCTGCGGACACCTGGAACCGCGCAATGACGGTGTCACCTTGCACGTCGGTGTAATTCACATAGAAGAGACCGTTCTGTTCATAATCGGGATGGAAGGCCAGTCCCAGCAGCCCTTGTTCGTTGCCATCGCTGCCCACTTGCCCGATGATGTCCAAGAATGGATCGGGCAGTATGGCGCCGTTCTCTGAGACCCGAATGACCCCATTTTGCTCAACCACGAACAGCCGTCCGCTGCCGTCGCCGGCATGCGTCACAAATAGCGGTTGTTGAAAACCTTCCGTGATCAGATCCCAAGCATACCCAGCCGGGTCCGGAAAACTTGCCTGTGGAATCGGTGTAGGCGCAGGCCTTGGAATTTCAGTTGGTGTTTCGCTGGGAACCGGTATTTCGGTTGGGCTGATTTGCCCGGTCAACGGGTTCTGATCATCCGGCAGGCCGTTTGCAGAAGCGCGGCAGGCAATGATTGAAAAAGACAGAAGGAAAACGAGGGGAATTTGAAATCGTGTCGATTGGCGAATCTTCATCCTTTTCCTTTTTCTTTGTAACGCGCATCGATGATGTCGCTTTCTTCGATCTTCTCTTGCTTTCGTTTCTGCTCTTCCGTACGCTCGAGGTTGGCGCGATGTTCCTCAACGATCTCTTGAGGGCAAAGGTCCAAGAACAGCGTGTTCGCCAGCCACAGCACAAAGGCGTCGTCGACGATCGGGATGGCGAAGTCCAGTGGCGAAAACAAATAGATCAATGAGAAAACAGGCAATGCTTTAAGCAGCAAGCTTATGCGCCGGTCGGCCAGCAAGCGCACGATTAGGCGGATCTGCATGCCGAAACTGCCGAACATATCCCCTTCGTATTTGGATACCAAGCGACGTTTTGGGTTCATAGCCTCTCCTATAGAGAACGAATCACAACCAGAATCGATTATAGCCTGTTGCGAAACACTGAACCTTGCGAAGGTTTTATTTGAGGCGAAACGGATAGCAAGTCCAACCCATTCGCTTCGCTCAGGGCAGGCTCTTCGCAAGGTTGCTATCACTAAGGTTACAATCGCCGCCATGCCAGGACGTCGCAGACCACACTGGACCGCCTATCTGGCGCTTTCCATCGGCATCCTCACCCTCGGCTTCTCCGCCATTTTTGCTCGTTGGGCGGCGGCACCCGGCCCGGTCTTCAGCTTCTATCGCATGGCCATTGGCACGGTTGCTTTAGCCATTCCATTTGCAACTCGGTTAAACCGTAAACGCGCCATCTCCAGTAGGGGTTTCCTTCTGGCTCTGCTCGCCGGCGTCTTCTTTGCGTTGGATTTGGCATCCTGGGCCACCGGTATTTCGCTGGCAGGCGCCACCATCCCCACTTTGCTTGGAAACATGGCGCCGGTAGTGGTGGCGCTCGGAGCGTGGTTGGTGTTCAAAGAGAAGTTGAAAGCCAGTTTCTGGCTCGGCCTGTTATTGGCCATCGGCGGGGTGATCACCGTGCTTAATCTGGATTTTAGCCAGGGTCTCGAACTGCGTCCGGGCACGTTGTTCGGTTTGGCTTCCGCGTTTTTCTATGGCGTGTATTTTCTTATCACCCAAAAGGGTCGCGACCAGTTGGACGCACTGAGTTTCTTTTGGCTCGCCACGCTGAGTTCCACACTCACCCTGCTCGTCTTGAGCCTGTGGTTCAACCTTCCACTCACGGGCTATTCGACATTTACTTATGTGAATTTTCTGGCGGCGGGTCTCATTGTTCAGGGGGTCGGCTGGCTGGCCATCAACTATGCACAAGGTTACCTGCCCGCCTCATTGGTCGCGCCTACCCTGCTTTCACAGCCGGTGCTCACCGCCATCCTCGCCGGGCCATTGCTGGACGAGCGATTCTCGCTGATGGAGTGGCTGGGCGTCGCAGTAGTTGTACTCGGAATTGTTATCGTTCACCGCAGCCATCAGATATCGAAGCCGGTCGAGCCCGGCCTCTAACTTCAAAGGAAGCGTGACAAACCAATCTGAGAACCCATCGCCTGCACAGGCGCGGCTGGACCCGGTGGGTCTCGGCAACCTGCTCGTTGTATATCTTGTATGGAGCAGCACTTATCTCGCCATCCGCCTTGCCGTACGCGAAGGCGCGGGGTTCCCGCCATTCACGATGGGATTCATGCGCGCCGCGCTGGCCGGAATCCTGCTGCTGGCCTGGGCGCGGCTGCGCGGCCAGCAGTTGAAGCTCACCCGCCAGGAACTCATTACCCTGGCCGCCTCCGGCGTGTTGCTGTGGGTCGGCGGAAACGGCCTGGTCACCTTTGCTGAACAACGCGCCGATTCCGGTTTAGCCGCGCTCATGGTGGCTGCTTCACCCATTTGGGCGGCGTTGCTGGAAGCAATTATCGACCGGCGCCTGCCATCTTTTCAATTGGTCCTTGCATTGCTTGTTGGCTTCGCGGGTATCGCCTTGTTGACCGCGCCAGCTCTCATGTCCGGCGTTTGCGCAGACACCGTCGCCATTCTGGCATTGATCGGCGCGCCGCTCACCTGGGCCGCCGGGTCCGTGCTGCAAGCCCGGCGGCCTGTTAAACACAATCCTCGCGTCAGCTCCGCTTATCAAATGGCTTTCGGCGCCGTTGGATTTGCAGTTGTAGTCTGGCTGCTAAAAGAACCGGTGCCCACGCCCACGCAGGAAGCCTGGTTGGCCTGGGCATATCTGGTTATCTTCGGGTCGCTCTTTGCCTTCACCGCCTACGTCACAGCTCTGCGCCTGCTTCCCACACGGATCGTAATGACCTACGCATACGTCAATCCGGTCCTGGCAATTCTGCTGGGTTACTTCGTCCTCAACGAGTCCATCACTATTTGGACGATCGCCGGCACAGTTCTAGTTTTGCTAGGAGTAGCCGGAGTCTTCCGCGAACGCCAGGCGCAACGCAAAGGCGCCAGTCACTGAGAACCCTCTGTCTATTTAGCGGCCAGTGAAACCAGGCCAACGCGGGCTCGTATAATTACATTGACTGCTTTTATTATGTACAGGAGGACGTATGGACGTTGATCGCAGATCTAATTTAGCCTTTGGCTTGATCCTATTGCTGATCGGCGGCTTTTTTCTTGCCGCCCAGTTATTCCCACAATTGAATGAAATGATACGCATCGATTACGCCTGGCCTCTTTGGGTCGTTGGCATCGGCATGATCTTCCTGGTCATGGCCATTGCCGTGCGCGCGCCAGGTCTGGCCGTACCTGCCTCTATCATTTCCGGAATCGGAGCTATCCTTTATTATCAGAACAGCACAGGCCGGTGGGAATCTTGGGCTTACGTCTGGACCTTAATTCCCGGCTTCGTCGGAGTCGGCGTCCTAATTATGAATCTGCTCGAAGGCCGCCCAGGCCAGGGATTAAGGGAGGGTTTCGGCATGATCCTGGTCAGCCTGGTCATGTTCGGCATTTTTGGCAGCTTCCTGGGCGGACCCGCCACCCTCAGCCAGCTCTGGCCGCTGCTGCTGATTGGCTTGGGTGTATGGATCATGCTGCAAGGGCGGATCAACGTGCGCAGGGAAGCGAAAACAAAACGGAACGAAACCGAAGCGGAGTAGCGTAAACACCACGCTTGCCGCGATATAATTGATTTTGCAGTGAAGCATAGCGCTGGCGCAGTGAGGCTGCGCCAGTCGCTTTCAATAGAAATTGTCGCCATGAATCCAATCGACACCTTATCCAGGCCACTCCACGATTTGCGCATTTCGGTCACCGACCGCTGCAACTTCCGCTGCACCTATTGCATGCCGCGGGAGGTCTTCGGGCGTGAATACGAGTTCCTGCCCCACGACCAGTTGTTAACCTTTGAGGAGATCGCCCGCGTCGCGCGCGCGTTTGTGGATCTGGGTGTTCACAAAATTCGCCTCACCGGTGGAGAGCCGCTGATGCGACGCGAGCTGGAAAGTCTGGTTTCGATGCTGGCCGCAATCCCCGGCGTGGAAGATTTGGCCATGACCACCAACGGCTCGTTTCCGGTGAAACGTGTGCAATCACTCAAGGCGGCCGGTCTGAAGCGCATGTCCGTCAGTTTAGATTCTCTGGATGACGCCACGTTCAAGCGGATGAACGATGCGGATTTCCCGGTGGCCTCCGTGCTTGAATGGATCGAAGCCAGCGCGGCTGCCGGCCTAGGTCCGGTGAAAATTAACATGGTGGTTCAACGCGGCATTAACGAGCACAGCATCCTGCCCATGGCGCGTTACTTCCGCGAGAAAGGCCTCATCCTGCGCTTCATCGAATACATGGACGTTGGGCATAGCAACGGCTGGCGGCTGGACGATGTCGTCACTGCGCGCCAGGTTCGCGACATCGTTAACGCCGAATTACCCATTGAACCGGTTGAGCCAAATTACCGCGGCGAAGTAGCCGAACGCTATCGCTATACCGATGGCGGCGGCGAAATTGGCTTGATCGCTTCGGTGTCGCAGCCTTTCTGCGGCGCTTGCAGCCGGGCGCGGCTTTCTGCTGACGGGCGGCTCTTCACTTGCTTGTTCGCAGTCAAGGGCGCCGACCTGCGCGGGTTATTGCGCAATGGAGCCGATGATGAAGCACTGCGTCAGACAATCGGCCATGTATGGCAGAAGCGCGTGGATCGCTATTCTGAACTGCGCTCGGCCCAAACCGCGGATTTACCCAAAGTGGAAATGTCCTACATCGGGGGCTAGCCATGTTTTCGAAGCAGATTACCACCATCGTCTTCGACCTGGATGATACGCTGCGTTACAGCGATCCCCACGCGCACAATTTTTTCTGCGATTTTGCCGAGACCCTGGGTGGACCTTTCAATCGGGAGCAACGGCGTGCCGCCCAACGCTGGGAGCATCGCTATTGGGCCAACTCCGACGATCTGTTGGCCGACATCGAGATTTTCACCCAGGGCAGTGAAGCCTTCTGGCTGAATTACAGCCAGCGGCATTTGCAGGCGTTAGGGTTCCAACCGACGGAAGCCGGGCGCCTGGCGCCGGTTGCGCACACGCATATGCGCGACAATTACAAACCGGTCAGCCGCGTGCACGCGGAGACCATTGGGGCGCTAAAGGAATTTCGAAACTATGGCTATTTGCTGGGCGTGATCACCAATCGCAGCAAGCCCATCTACAGTGAAATGTACACGATT
The DNA here is from genome assembly GCA_023485685.1 of Chloroflexota bacterium. GTDB lineage: Bacteria > Chloroflexota > Anaerolineae > Anaerolineales > UBA11579 > JAMCZK01. The sequence continues at coordinate 20,130 of JAMCZK010000011.1, forward strand.
GGCTTGGACTTGCATTTTGATTTCTATTTAACCGGCAGCCAATTGGGCGCTTACAAGCCGCGCAAGGAGATCTTTGAAAACCTGGTCGCCTTCACCGGCCACTCCAAAGATGAGTTACTGTACATCGGCGACAATTATTATGCCGATGTAGTCGGCGCCCGCAGCGCGGGCATTGAAGCTGCGCTGCTCAACTGGAACGATCTTTATGCAGATGTGGATTGTCCGAGCATCCGCTCAATCCCGGAATTGCTGCCGCTGCTCCAGCCTCAGTTTGTTTCCTGATGGCAAAACGTCTGCCACGCGATTTCTTTGCCCAGCCGACGATCAAAGTTGCCCGTCAACTCCTCGGCTGCGTCCTGGTGCGCATCGACAAGACTAACGGGCGCAGCCAGCGCGTGTCGGGAATCATCACGGAGACCGAGGCTTATTGTGGGGAGGAAGACCTGGGCTGCCACGCCAAAGCTGGGCGCACCAAGCGCACCGAAGTCATGTACGGCCCGCCCGGCTTTGCCTACATATACTTTACCTACGGCAACCATTGGCTCTTCAATTGCATCACCCAGGCAGAGGGAGAGCCGCATGCCGTTTTGATCCGCGCCATTCAACCACTGGAAGGAATGAAGCTGGTTGCCAGGCGCCGCCGCGGGCAGCCCGAAGCCCGCTGGACGGATGGCCCCGGCAAACTGACCAAAGCCTTAGCACTGGATGGAAACTACAATGGAACGGACCTGACCGCTTCCAAAGCTATAATATTCATTGAAGCCGGGAAGCCGGTGCCTGATCACCAGGTAACTGTCGGCCCCAGAATCGGCCTTTACACAGTTCCTGAGCCCTGGAAAAGCAAACCCTGGCGCTTTTTAGCCGCTTTGCCAAAGAAAATTTGAGGAGAAGAGATGAACAAATTGCTTGAAGGGAAGAATGCCCTGGTTTTCGGGGTGGCCAACGAGCGCTCGATTGCCTGGGGGGTGACCAAAGCGCTGCACGAGCACGGCGCCAACATCGGCCTGAGCTACGCTGGAGAGATCCTCAAGAAGCGTGTTGTGCCTTTGGCGGAATCCATCGGCTCAACCTTTGTCGAGGAATGCGATGTAACCAAGGACGAAGACATCGCTAAAGTGGCGGAGAAAGCCAAGGCTGCATTCGGCGAGATTGATATCTTGGTGCATGCCATCGCCTTCGCCAACCGCGAAGAGCTGAGCGGCCCTTACTACGACACCAGCCGCGCTGGTTTCCATCTGGCTATGGATATCAGTGTGTTCTCCTTCACCGCCTTGGCCAAGGCCTTCCAGCCTATGCTGAGACCGGGCGCTTCGCTAATGACCATGACCTACTACGGCTCGCAGAAAGCAGTGCCCAGCTACAACGTGATGGGTGTAGCCAAGGCCGCCCTGGAAGCTTCCGTGCGCTATATGGCGCGTGACTTCGGCCCGCAGAAGATTCGCGTGAATGCCATTTCCGCCGGCCCCATCCGCACCCTGGCGGCGGCCGGCGTCTCTGGCTTCAAAGGCCTCTATGGCCGCTTCGCTGAAGTAGCTCCTCTTCGGGAGAACGTAACCATTGACGACGTAGGCAATGCCGCCCTCTTCCTTGCCTCTGATCTTTCGGCGCGCATCACCGGCGAAGTCCTCTACGTGGATTCTGGTTTCAACATCATCGGGATCGCTGAAGACAGCGCTGAAAGCAAAGGAGAGGCAGCCACCGCCTGATGTTCCGCCGCAAGTCGAACGTTCCTCAGCAGACAGCGCCTCAGCCCATCGAACGCATCACCTCGGTGGTGGCCGATGGCATCAGCCTGCGCGGCAAGCTCACCGGCGCAGGCGGTGTGCGCATCGAGGGCGCCTACGACGGCGACATCGAGCTGGATGGCTTGCTGGTGATCGGTCCAACCGGCCGCGTTACCTGCCCGAAATTGAAGGCACGCCACGTGATCGTGGCCGGCGCGCTGCGCGGCGATATCCTGGCGGAAAAAGTTGAAATCCGCGCCGGCGGCCGCGTGTGGGGAGACGTGATCACCGTAGCCATGTCCACCGAAGAAGGCGCATTCCTGCGCGGCCAAATCCAGATGGAAGAGAAGGTCCATCTGGGCATTACGCGCCCGGTAATCGAAGCCGCCCAGGCGGATAATGGGACTGAGGAGCAAGATATTGCGGCGCCAGCTTCCCAAGCTGAGGGGAAAGAAACTGCATCTGCTCCTGGAGCCCCTGCCAGCCAAGAACCCGCAAAATTCAAGCGCAAGGATAAGAGGAAGACGAAGGGTTAAGGTAAAGAAAATCCGCACCATTTGGTGCAGATTTTTTGTTGTGGGAGACTGTCTATCCTTCAGCGCGAATTAGCAACAACGGGCGATCGATCTTGTGCAGCACGCCACTGGTTACACTGCCATAAAACACGCGCTGCAGGCCGGTCCGGCCGTGGCTGGTCATGGCGATCAGGTCGGCGTTCTTTTCGCGGGCCACGTTAACCACAGTGTTCACGGGGTCGCCGCGCTGAACCACATGTTCGGTGGCGATACCTTTCTTCTCCAGCTCTTTTGCTTTGCCCTCGAGGTACTCGGCCGCGCCCTCCTCAGCGGCTTTCAGGCTCTTCCAGTAGAGTTCTAACTCCTGGGGCGGAGGCGTGACCATCATGCTTACGCTGGGGGTAAAGCCTGCCGCCGCCGGCTCGATGACCTCCAGCAAGATGACCGTGCTTTTGCTTTGCGAAGCCAAGGACTCAACGTGGGGCATTATTTTTTCGGCGCGGGTGGAACCATCCAGGGGAACCAATATGCGTTTATACATAAGACCTCCTGCTAAGCTACAACGAGATGATCTCTTGCTCCACTCTCATTGTACAAGAGATGGCACATTGAATAAAGCAACGAGCCTCAAATTGAGGATCAGACACTTTCAACAACGCCGTATGATTATCCTTCGTTATAAAGGAGAGGGGGCTAAGCTTTGACTCGTTGGAAGCGTTCGTCTTCCTCCAGGGTGCGTTTGAGGCCTTCTTCCAAAGTGGTGCGTGGCTGGAAGTTCAGCAATTTTGCCGCCAATTCAGTGTCGGCGCGCATACGCGAGACGCCGGGATCGTTGCGCGGGGTATATAAGATTTCCACATTGCTATCCGCCGTGTCGAGAATCAGTTGCGCCAAGTCGCGTAGCCGGGTTTCAGTACCACTGCCCACGTTGATCACTAATTGATCTACGTCCGGTGCGGTGGCCGCGGCTGTCAGTGCCCGGACCACATCGTTCACATGGATAAAGTCCCGGGTTTGTTTCCCATCGCCATGAACCACCAGAGAGCCGCCGCGCACTGCCTGGCGCAGCCAATTGGGCACTACCGGCGGGTGCGACGGGGGCAGGTGCTGCCCAGGGCCGTAAGCGTTGAAAATGCGCAAACAGACCGTTTCGATGCCCCACAACGACCCAATCGTGCGCACATAATATTCGGAAGCGAGCTTGGAAACCGCGTACGGTGACTTGGGGAACGGTGGTGCATCCTCAAGGAGCGGCTGATCCTGCTGGTCCCCATACACCGCCCCGGAGGAACCGAACACTACACGGCGTACGCCCACATCGCGCATAGCTTCCATCAGGCTCACCGTGCCCCCAACGTTGACTTCGGTGTACTCGCGCGGGTACAGCAGCGACTCAGCCACGCTGACTCGCGCAGCCAAATGATAGACGCAATCGACATCCTGCAACAGGGTCCATAGCTTGGGCCGGTCGTTGACATCCCCCCGAGTGAAGTGAACATCTTCGTACAATGCTTTGGGGTCCCCGCTGGAAAGATCGTCCAGGCCGCGCACCAAATGCCCCTCGCGCGCCAACTGGTTCGCCAGGGCCGAGCCCAGGAAGCCCGCCGCCCCGGTGATCAGAAAATTCATAGCAGCGGATTATAGCATCTCAGCAAACCCTTATTTGACGAGCCCGCGGTGCGCCAAGTATGATGCCAGCCATGTATCGCCTGGCTCACGTTGCCGCGCTAATCTTACTAAGCCAATTGCTCACGGCGGCCAATCCCTCGCTGGCAGGAGCCGTTGAGCAAGTGCGCACCTTCACTCGATCGAACGAATTCGACTACGTCGCCTGGACCCTGAATGCAGCCCTGGTGAAGCTGCAACAATTTTCACTAGGTGCGGAGAGATATCTAGATGGAGAAGCGCAAAGCGAATTATTGCGCGATTACATGGAACTAGTGGACCAGATTCAGATCGGGGAGCGGCAACTTGGTGTCCTTCACTCGGATCCAGACCAGTCACGTGTGGCGAATGACATCGCGGCGCTCAATCGGCAACTGGCGAAACTTTACGAACAACGCCGGCAATCTGCCCACCTGGCGGAGAGCATCTTGCAAGCGCAAGTGCAATCCATACTCGATGAATATAGGCTCACCGTCATCGGGCAGCCGCTTCCGCCAATCCTGTTCCATAGCACCCCGCTTCCCTGGGCATTGATTGCCTCCCCGCGAACCGCTATCGCACAGATCGCCAACATATCGCTGGAAACTGAATTGGGGCTGGAAGATCATATTGCGTTAGAGGATGAAGTTTCCGAAAGCCTGGATCTTTCGACCCTAGTTGTCCCAGTCGGTGGAATCGGTACCTACCCCACCATGGTGGCCGAGAGCAGCAATTTAAATTGGTTGGCAGAGGTGGTGTCTCATGAGTGGGCGCATAACTACCTGACGCTGCATCCGCTGGGGTTGCTCTATCTCGAAAGCCCGGAGCTGCAAACCATGAACGAGACTACGGCCAACATCGTGGGCAAAGAGATCAGTGCTGCGTTGATCGCCCGCTACTATCCCGAGTTAGTGCCGCCTGAACCTCTGGCTTCCTCAACTTTGTCTGCCGAAAGTCCGTCGGCCGCGCCGGTTTTCGATTTCCAAAAAGAGATGCACGGCACCCGCGTGCATGTGGATGCGCTGCTGGCTGAAGGAAAAGTGGAAGCCGCTGAACGATATATGGAGGAACGCCGCCAATTGTTCTGGGAGCAGGGATACGCCATACGCAAGTTGAACCAGGCCTATTTCGCATTCTATGGGAGTTATGCCGATGTGCCCATCGGACCCGCGGGCGAGGACCCCGTAGGCGCCGCGGTGCGCGAACTACGCGCCCGCAGCAGTTCGCTGGCTGAATTCGTCGATCGCATGTCGGGGCTCACCTCTTTTGATGCATTACGAGAATTGCTTAGCAGCCTCAATAAATAACCGGGCTCCCCGCTGATAAAATACTCATCCATGCGATCATTCCTTGTTTCCGCGAGTCTTGCGCTCCTTCTCTCTGCGTGCTCAGGAACTGCCTCCATCCTTACACCCACTGCGAAGCCGACTGTTGTCCCCAGCGAAGTGGTCGGTCTACCGGAGTTCTCCTGCACTGCTGTGACCTCCGCGGAACCACAGAGCGATCAAGCCGGCACGCCGCTGGCTCAAGTCAGCGAAACGGATTGGGTGCGCGGCCCGGCGGATGCCGCCGTCACTCTGATCGAATATAGTGATTTCCAATGTCCATTCTGTGCGCAACTGGCGCAATCACTAGCGCAGTTGGAAGCCCAATACCCCGATGATCTGCGGGTGGTGTACCGCCATTTCCCACTAATCGGCTCGCCCGAACAACCATTACACGAAAAGGCTGCACTCTCCATGCAGGCCGCTGAAGCGGCCGGTCGCCAGGGAAAATTCTGGGAGATGCACGATGCCTTATTTAATGCGCAGAACGAATGGACCGGAATGGGCCAGGAGGATTTCGAAACCTGGTTGCTGGATTCGGCTGGCGCCTTGGAACTGGATGTGACTCAATTCAGCCAGGATTTACACAGTGACGAATTGGCCCAGATGGCGCAGGATGCCTGGGTCGAGGGGCAAGAAAACCAAATACCTTATACGCCTTACATCTTCATCAACGGAAATTTATACACAGGGCCCACGGATGCGAACAGCCTTGAACCCATCATCCAGCTGGAAGCGCTGAGTGAGCGCCAATTCCACGAATGCCCACAGATGATCCTGGAGCCTGGCGCAGGTTACACCGCCACCTTGCAAACCGAAAAAGGCGACATCGTAATCGCGTTGTTCCCTGAAGTGGCGCCGATGGCGGTGAACAGCTTTGTTTTCCTGGCCCAAAACGATTGGTTCGACAACGTTACTTTCCATCGAGTGCTGCCCGGCTTTGTCGCGCAGGCTGGCGATCCCTCAGGGACCGGGTACGGCAGCCCGGGATACTCGTTTGCAATCGAAGTGGATCCCGAGCTCACCTTTGACCGCGCCGGGCTGCTTGCCATGGCGAACTCAGGGCCTACATCAAATGGCAGCCAATTCTTTATCACACTGGGCCCGGCCGAACATCTTAACGGCCAATTCACGATTTTTGGTGAAGTGATCCAGGGCATGGACGTGGCGGAGAGTCTGACGCCCCGCGATCCGACGCAAGCAGCTGGGCTTCCACCGGGTGATCTGATCCTAGACGTCAGCATCGAGGTTCATTGAGCACAGGGGGCGTTGCCAAACGAGCGCCAAGCAGCATCCATTGGCCTTCGGTGTTTCAATTTGCCTTTAGCGGGTTGGCTCTTTCGGCACTCTGGAGTCTCGCTTCAATCTCTTTGCTGGATAATTTTCTCGCCTCCAGTTTTCAACAGACAGAGGCTGGGCAAGATTGGTTTACTTCGGCTGGTTTTTTCTTCCTGGGTCTTTTGTTGCTGCCCTCCGCGATTCTTTCACTACGTCGCATTCTGGGACGCCTCTCGAGAGAAGTCAACGTCCCTGGCGGCCGCTTCGGCCTGAGCATTTTCCTGATCCCCATTGCACTTGCAGCGGGAAATTGGCTGCTGGCTAAGAATTTAACGGTGTGGGTAGCCCCACTTTATATTTTCGTGACATTGCTTTCAATTGGCTGGTTGCTCTGGCTGGCTATCCACAATCTTAAACCCGGCTCGGGGCAGCGTTCCTGGGGCGCACTGGGCAGCGGCTTGGCGCTTTCGCCGCTGCTTGCATTCACCCTTGAAGTCCTGGCGGCAATTTTCTTGTTCATCCTCCTGGCGGTTTACATCGGCACGAGTCCGGAATTAGGCCGCGCCCTGGATACGGTCAATAACCTGGCCGACCCAATGAATCCCAATATGGAATCAATACTCGAAAACCTGCAGCCTTTTTTCAATGATCCATTTGTTTTGTTCATAATACTGACGGGGCTGGGTGTATTTGTACCGCTCATTGAAGAGCTGCTCAAACCCGTCGGTGTCATGCTGCTGCTCGGGCGCAAGCTGACCCCGGCGCAGGGTTTCGCCCTCGGCGCCCTGAGTGGCGCCGGTTATGCCCTGGTGGAAAATTTAACCGTTGGCGTGAACGGTGAAAGCTGGGCTATTATCTCCATTGGCCGCTTTGGCACCAGCGCGATGCACATCCTTACCACCGCGCTGAGCGGTTATGCCCTTGTGCGCGCAAAAAACGAAAAGCGCTACCTGGCCTTATTGGGTACCTATCTATTAAATGTGGTCATTCATGGGCTTTGGAATGCCCTGGCCGTGCTTACCAGTGCGGCGGTGTTGGCCAACTCTAGAAATGGCGGCTTCCTGCCGCCGGAGTTGATCTTCATTGCGCCTGCCATGCTGGGGACTCTAGCTCTGGCTTGTTTATTCTTTTTGCGCCGGTATAATCACCGCCTTAGCGAAGCCGACAACTCAAAGTTCGCTACGCCAATACCAAAGGCCGAGTCTTTATAAGGAGCATCACCATCTATGGATTTCATTCTGGCAGCCATTGATTTTTTTCTTCGCCTCGACGTACATTTGTCCGAGATCATCAGTGCCTATGGTTTGTGGACCTATCTCATCCTCTTCGTGATCATTTTCGCGGAGACCGGGTTTGTCGTCACGCCTTTTCTACCTGGTGATTCCTTGATTTTTGCCGCGGCTACTTTCGCTGGCCTCGGTCTGCTGAATCCCCTGCTGCTGTTCGCTTTGTTGGCTGTAGCCGCGATCTTGGGCGATAGCGTCAATTATGCCATTGGACATGCCATTGGGCCCCGGGTATTTCGCGAGGATGTTCGCTTCCTTAAACGCGAATATCTGGACCGCACCCACGCGTTTTTTGAAAAGTATGGCGGCAAGACGATTATCCTGGCTCGCTTCATGCCCATCATCCGTACTTTCGCGCCCTTTGTGGCCGGGGTCGGCGCGATGACCTACGGCAAGTTCCTGGTCTACAACGTCGTGGGTGGAATGCTTTGGGTGGGGCTCTTCACGTTTCTGGGTTATTTCTTCGGCAACATTCCCGCCGTGCAAGAGAATTTCACTCTGGTGGTTTTGGGCATTATCTTTATTTCCATCCTCCCGCCCATCATCGAATTTTTCCGCGAACGCGGCAAAACCAAGCGCCTTGCCACGGAATAAAAAGTCGGGCTGTTGAACAGCCCGACTTTTTCTTTTGCATCGACTTAGTAGGCGGGGGTCAGGATCAAATGACCTTCTGATTCGGCTTCGATCACCGTCCGCTCCCAGTGCATCGGCAGATATTCGATAGCCGCCCAAAGTGGGGCTAGGTCAATGTAGTGAGGGTGGTATGCGTGACCGGATTGCCCGGTTGTGTTGATCTGTAAAGAATTTTCCCAGTTGCTTAAGTCCATAATGCTGCGCTTAGAAGGCAGGCTGGTGACATCAAAAGTGCCAGTCCCTGCGTCCCAGTTGGTAGCGTTGATGATGGCGCTGCCGCCCGAAACCGGGAAGGGCCCGCGGTTGAACAACGAACCGATAATGGGGAAATTGTCCATCGTCTGGTGGACAAAGGTGATCGTGTGCAGATCGCCCCAGGTCCACTGCGATGGATCGTTACCCTGAGTGCTCTTGAGTTCGGCCACCGCTGCACTGAGGGAAGACAGAAGAATCGCATCACGGCTTTCGATGGCTTCGGTGTTCACGTCGTCCCACCAAACATTTTCCGGATCCGAGAGCAAGTTGCTGACCACCACATACCAGAGCGAATTCCCATTCGGCCAGTAAGCTTCAGGCAACTCGTCATTGAAGGTGGCTTTGAGCAATTGCATCCAGAAGGCGTTAAAGAGAGCCGCTTCCGCGGAATCCGCGGCCTGGTTCCCACCCCAAGCGATCAGTTGATCTCTTAGGGTAGCCACTTCAGCATCCTCAATCTCCAGCGACGAAAGTGCCGGGATGAGCTCCAGCGCCCCGAGATTCACCGAGTCGGCCTGCATTCGTTGGTAATCGGCGATGTCGAGAGGGCCGCCCGCGTCAAGAATTAGTTGTTCGATGCGCTGAGCGCGGTAGCCATAATCCCAGAAATCGGCGATCAGATACGGATAATCTGGTCCTACGATGGCATTATTGGCCGCAACGATATAACCAGATGACGGATTGAGTCCGTATGGCAATTCTTCGAAGGAGATAAAACCTTGCCAAGCATATTTATCTGTCCATCCCGGAGTTGGGAATTTGCCATCGGTTTGATTGCGCAATGGGATGTGTCCCGGCATCTGGTAACCGATGTTTCCATCCACATCGGCATAGAGTAGGCTCTGCGAAGGAACGACGAAATCACGGGCAGCCTCGCGGAATTCATCGAAGTTCTGGGCGCGGTTGATCTTGAAGATAGACTGCAAGGTGTTACCGGGGTCCAGCGCGGTCCAGCGCAAGGCAATGGCGTAGTTTCCAGGAATGTCCAATCCGGAATTCTGATCGAAATCGGCCAGATCTCCATAGCTATCCGAGATGATGGGGCCGAACTGTGTAATGCGCACCGGCAGTTCAACTACTTGGTCGCTGCCTACATGGATGTTCTCTACGAGAACATCCATATCTACCCATTCGCCGTTCATTTCGTACTGATTAGGATTATCGGGATTGACCTTGATAATGTACAGATCCATTACATCAGCCCCAACGTTGGTGAAACCCCAGGCGATGCGGTCATTGTGGCCGATGACAATACCGGGAGCGCCTACAAACGAAACGCCCACGGCTTCATAGGGGCACTCAGGTCCTTTGGGCGCACAGTGTAAGCCCACCTGATACCAAATCGATGGGATGCTGGCATCCAGGTGCGGGTCATTGGCCAGCAGCGGCGCCCCGGTGGCCGACAGTTCCCCAGAGATGACCCAGCTGTTTGAACCCAGTTCCGCATTCGGATCGCCGCCTAGCAACCGGTCTGCCATTGCAACTTGCCCATTGAGCGCAGCCAATTCCCGGGCGACCTCAGCCGGTAACCCAGAGACGACCTGTTCACTCTGCGCCCCTTCATTCGCAAATATTTCGAAATCGGGAACAATGATGGGATGATTTTCATCGTAGGTTGGGAAAAGTTCAGCGATGCGAGCCTCGGACATGGTATTCAACAGGATGGAGCGCTCGATTTCAGCGTCCATGTTGTCACGCAAATCCCAGGCCATTGCTTTCGCCCAGGTCAGTGTATTCAATGGCTCCCAATCGGCGGGCTGATAACCACTGTTCACCAAGGGAAGAAAGAGATATTCCAGGCTGAGTTCAGTTCCCTGATGGTCTGCCAGGTAGGCGTTAACCCCTGCCGAATAAGCCTCCAACATGGCCATACTTTGGGTATCCAGCATCTCCAATTCCTGCTTTGCCACGCGTTCCCACCCCAGGGTGCGCAGAAAAGTATCGATGTCCAATGTTGCGTCGCCCAGCATCTCCGAAAGGCGACCGGCGCTGGTGTGACGCTGGAAATCCATCTGCCAGAAACGGTCCTGGGCATGGATGTAGCCTTCAGCGAAAAAGAGATCGTGCTCCGTGCTGGCGTAAATGTGGGGAATGCCAGCTTGATCGCGAAAAATATCCACCGGGCCGTCCAGCCCTTCGAGAGTTATTTCTCCATCGGTTTGAGGAAACGAATCATCGACGGCGGCATAAACATAAATGCCTGCCCCAAGGACGATAAGGGCAACGAGAGCAAGCAGACCTAGCAAAATAAAACCTAGGATACGCAACATTGATACTCCTTAGATTTTAGGCGGAGGTGCAAGAATTGGCGGATTATAAACCGGTCTTAGGAAGCAACCACAAAGGCGAGGGCGTGTTCGTGGGTGTGGCTGAGCGAAACTGCCCAGCGAGTGATGCCGCGTCGCTCGGCAAGTTGTTTCGCTTCGCCGAATAAGTGCAAAACAGGTTCCCGCGCTGGACCACGCAGGATCTCTATTTCCAGCCAACTCACCGGGCCAATGCCGGTGGCAAGGGCTTTGGCCACTGCTTCCTTGCCGGCGAAACGCGCCGCAAGCGACGGGAGGTTTCCTTTAATTTGCTCCAACTCCCGTTGCGTATACACACGATTGAGGAAACGATCGCCGTGGCGCTCGATGGCGGCCTCGAGCCGCTTCACTTCCAACATATCGACGCCGGTCAGCAACTGAGTCATCAAGCCTCCGGGCGCTTGGGGCCCGCTACAGCCACGGCCAGTTTATCGTTCGGCAGATAGTTGGCGGCTGCGTCGCGGATTTGTTCGCGGGTGATGGAACGGATCTCATCTGGGAAACGGCGGTAGTAATCCAATCCCAATTCATGCCGCTCCAGATTGAGCAGGGCTTCTGTTACGCCGCCGTTGGTCTCAAGGGAAAGGGGCATACTGCCAATAAAGTTAGATTGGCTGTCGCTCAACTCCTCCTCGGTAACCAATTCGTCTGCGAAACGCGCCAACTCTTTGAAAATCATCTCCGCGGCTTTTTCTTCGTTGGCGGGATTCACACCGGCGGCTACTGCCCATGGGCCGGGACCGCTGCCGCCTCCTAAATTGCTATACGCGTAATAGGCCAATCCGGCTTGTTCGCGCACTACGTCGCCCACGCGGCCCATTAAGCCGAAGTGGCCCAGGATATTGTTGCCCAGATTGGCTGCCATATAATCAGGCGCCTTGCGCGGTGGGCCCGCGGTGCCGATAATGAGGTCGCTCTGGCTCTTACCGGGAATGGCATGACGTTTATGTACGCGCGCTGGCAAAGGTTCCCACGCGGGCAACTCGAGTACAGGGGGTTGCTCAGGATTCTGCCAATCCTCCAGTGTGGCGCGCACTGCATCGACAGCTTTTTCGGTCTCGATGCCACCCACAACAGCCAGCACCATTCCCCGCGGTCCGTAGTGGTGCTTGTGGAAATCAACCAAATCATCCACAGTAATCGCGCCTACTGTTTGCGGATGGCCCTCCTCGGCGCGCGCATAAGGGTGCTGGCGATAAACCAGCTCATCGAAGATCAGTGACGCCATATCTCGCGTATCCTGGGCGCGCATCGCCAGTCCCGTTAACAACTGGGCGCGTAATCGTTCGATTTGTGCACGCGGGAAAACCGGATGGCGTAATCCTTCGTTGAGTAAATCCAGCAACAACGGTAGATCTTCGGCTAGCGACCGTCCGCCGAAACCGGCAGTATGCGTGCCGCCGCTGAAACCGAAGCTGGCGCCTACCGATTCCAGCGAATCGTAAATGGCCTGGAATTCGCGTTTGGCGGTACCGCGCATCAACGCCGAAGCCACGAAATCTGCCAGGCCTAATTTCTCGTCGGGGTCGAAGAGACTGCCGGCGATCAGGTAACCGCGCAGCGTGACGGCCTGGCTGTTGGGATTTTCGCGCGCCAGCACCACAATCCCGTTGGCTAATTCGACGCGGGTGATGTCCTCTGCCCCGGGAATGGAGGAGAGTGGCAATTTTTGTTTGGGCGGACTGGTCACAATGCTCATTCGTCCCCACTGGCAGGTCGGCCATCCGGCTGATATACGCCGAGGACGCGACGTTCCGGCCGCAAATACTTTTGCGCCGCTTGCTGTACTTGCTCGGGAGTCACGGCTTCCAATCGTTCCAAGTAAGTCAAAAACCAGTTATAGGTATCGAAGATTTCAGCAAAGCCCAGCCAAAACGCCTGGTTAGTGATGCTTTCACTCCCGTATGCAAAAAGTGCTTGCGCCTGTTTGACGGCGCGCGCCAATTCGGCGGGTTTGGGCGGACTCTCTTGCAAGCGCGCGATTTCATCATCAAGAGGGCCAATAACGTCTTCGGCTTTTCTGCTGGGGTGCACTGTAACAGTGAGATC